>CALUPQ010000114.1 GCA_944322695.1 uncultured Mailhella sp.
TGAACTTCTTGGCCGTGCGCAGGGAAAGCTCGCGCCAGACCTGATGGAAGGGCTCGTTGAGTTCCGGCACCTCGAAGGCGGAGGCGGGCTTTCCTTCGCCGAGGTGAGCCACCAGAGCTTCAAGCACAGGCTGGGCCTTTTGCATTTCCTTGTCGAACTTGGCCTTCTTCTTCAGGCTTTCAAGGCGCTTTTCCGCACTTTCGAGGTCGGCGAGAAGAAGCTCCGTCTCGATGGTGTCCACGTCGCGCAGCGGGTCCACGCTGCCGTCCACATGAGCGATGTTCTCGTCGTCGAAGCAGCGGACCACTTCCACGATGGCCGCACATTCGCGGATGTTGGCCAGAAACTGGTTGCCCAGCCCTTCACCCTTGCTCGCACCGCGGACAAGACCGGCGATATCCACGAAATCCACGGTGGCGTAAATGGTTTTGGCGGGCTTCACCAGGTCGGTAAGCGCATCGACGCGCTTGTCGGGTACGGCCACGGTGGCCTTGTTGGGCTCGATGGTGCAGAAGGGGTAGTTCGCGGCTTCGGCGTTCTGCGCCTTGGTGAGGGCGTTGAACAGAGTGGACTTGCCCACGTTGGGCAGACCGACGATTCCTAGACTCAGTGACATGACAAGACTCCGAAAAGGCGTGGCTATCAGCCGCGCACGGCAATATGAAGGTTGGCCACGCCCAGCGTGAAGGGAATGTGCTGAACAAAGGCGAAGCCCGCTTCGCGAAGTTCATTGCTGAAGGCTTCGGGCTTCGGGAAATTTTCAATGGTTTCGGCAAAGTAGTCGTAAGCCGAGGTGGAGCGGCTCACGAGTCCCGCAAGTTTCGGCATGATGTGGCGCAGGTACCAGTGGTAGCAGCGGCCGAAAACCGGAGTGGACACGGGCGCAAATTCCAGAATGCAGGCCCTTCCGCCGGGCACGAGAAGGCGGTGCATCTCGCGCAGGGCGTCCATGCGCGGACGGACGTTGCGTATGCCGAAGGCGATGGTCACGGCGTCGGCGCATCCGTCGGGAAGGGGCATGTTGCGCGCGTCGGCCACCATGGTGGTGACGCGGGAACGTTCGCTCTGACGCATTTTATGCTCTTTGCCGTACTGGAGCATGGGCTCGCAGATATCGGTGGCGTACACGCGAAGCGAAGGATAGCGCCTCGCCAGCGCGAGCGAGACGTCGAGCGTGCCTGCCGCCATGTCGATGACCGTGTTCGTCGGGCCGGGAACCACGGAACGCACGAGGTTGTGCCTCCACCAGCAGTCGAGGAACAGGCTGAACACCCGGTTCTGCAAATCGTACCAGGGGGTCATGCGGCCGAACATTTCAGAGACGTTTTTCGTATGTTCGTCTTCGGGGCGAAGGTTTTCGCTCATCGGGCGTCTCCTTCCTGGTCGAGCCTTTCGTGGCCTTTCAGGGCCGTGTCCATGACCACGCGGTAGATGGACGGGAAGATTTCCTCGAAGTTGCTGGGCGAGAGGCGCTGCGATTCGATGAACTTCACCGCGATTTCCTTGCTCACCTGCATGATTTCACGTTCCAGTTTTTCCATATATGCTCCTGCGGCATGCCGCAAGCTGAAGGCAAAAAACCCGCCTGTGGGGAATGGCCCCGGCCACCGCGGCTGGGAACCGGGCGGGTCAAAAAGACGGGAAGGGACACCCCCCAGCCTTTTTATGTTGATTTTTTCGCTTATTAGAACAGTCCCTTCAGCAGGTCTTCTCCCTGCTGCGCCTGTTCGGCGGCTTCCTGAGCTTCTTCGGGGTCGAGACCGCCTTCCATGGCGTCCATGCCGTAGCCGGTTCCCGGCTCCGTGCCCTCGATGAAGGGCATGCTTATGCCTCCTCCGGCATCGGCGAACACGATACCCTCGGGGCGGGGGAAGTCGTCCGGCGGATAGGCCTTGAGCGCTTCCTTGGCATAGTAGAGGTAGGCCGGAAGGGCGGCGCCGGAACCGGTTTCGCCTCTGCCCATGGGCTGAAGCTGGTCGTATCCTATGTAGGTGGCCGTGACGAGATACGGCATGACGGCGATGAACCAGGCGTCGTTTTCCTCGTTGGTGGTGCCGGTCTTGCCGCCCATGGGACGGTTCAGCACCTTGGCCTTGCCGCCGGTGCCGAAGTTGACCACGCCCTTGAGCAGGTTGGCCATGACGTAGGCGTTCTGCGGCGTGATGGCCTGAACCGATTCCGAGGGACATTCATAGATGGTGTTGCCCCACGGTCCCTGAATGCTGGTGATGAAGCGGGGAGAGCTCACCTTGCCGCCGTTGGCAAAGGCCGTATAGGCCTGGGCGAGGTTGAGGGGCGATACCGCCACCGCGCCGAGGCTGATGGCCAGAGTGGCCGGAAAATCGGGCGAGAGGCGCAGGGCCTTGGCGCGGGCGATGATGTGCTCCACCCCCATCTGCTGCGCCACGCGGACGGTGCAGAGGTTGCGGGAACGGGCGAGCGCCCGGTACAGGGGCATGGGGCCGTCGAACTTGCCGTCGTCGTTGCGCGGACGCCAGGCCTTCTTCGTCCACTTGTCGATGAGGATGATGGGCGCGTCGAGCAGCATGGAGGCCGGCGTGAAGCCGTTGTCCAGCGCTGCGGAATAGACGATGGGCTTGAAGGACGAACCCGGCTGGCGCTGGGCCTGCGTGACGCGGTTGAACTGGGAGCCGCCGCTGCCGAAGGCATAGCCGCCCACCATGGCCACGACGTCGCCGCTTTCCGGCTCGATGGACACCATGGCGCCCTGTACGTCCGGATACTGCTGCAGGCGCAGGGCTATGACCGGCTCATGAGGCCGGATGACGGTATCCTTCGCTCCCGCGGGGGCTTCCACCACATCCTTGGAAGTTTTCTTCTTCGGCGTGCTTTGCTTGGCCGGAGCGGACTTGTCGCGGGAAACCCAGATGACGTCGCCGGGCTTGACCACCTTTGTGGCATCGCGCACCACGACCGCGGTGACGGAGCCTGCGACACGCTTGTTGGGCTTGCGCGCCCAGTTCATGGTGCGCACGTTCACATAACCGCGCTGCGTTTCGGAAAGGAGCACGTCGGCTCCCGCCTTGGTGACTCCCGTCACCAGAGCGAGCGCCCAGCCGTCATCGTCGAGGTCGGAGAGCTGAAAGTCCTTCTTCTGGAGAAATTCCCGGTATTCCGAGGGCTCCAGGTGCTTGACCGGGCCGAGCCATCCGTGACGCTTGGTGGCGTCCTCAAGGCCGTGACGGAGACCTTCGTTGGCGGCCTTCTGCTGCACCGGGTCCATGGCCGTATGAACGGTGAGCCCGAGCTCATAGACGGCGTCCTCGCCGTACAGGCCGAAATCATACCCGTTCTTCTTGCAGTTCTCTTCCGAGAACATCTCCACGAGCAGGCGACGCACTTCTTCCAGATACCATCCGCCGTCGGGGTTGGAAGACTGCATGGCCTTGTATTCCAGCTTCTGGTTGATGGCTTCGTCATATTCGGCGTCGCTTATCCAGCCAAGGTCGCGCAGGCGGCGCAGCACATGATGCTGCCTGTTTTCCGCAGCGGAAGGGTTGCGGTAGGGGTTGTAGGCCGAAGGCGACTGGCCGAGCCCCGCGATGAGGGCGGCTTCGGCTATGGTGAGGTCTTTGGCGTTCTTGGCGAAATAGACGCGAGCCGCCGCTTCCACGCCGTAGGCGTTGTTGCCGAGGAAAATCTGATTGATATAGAGGTTGAGGATGTCGTCCTTGCTGAGCTGCTTTTCCAGCCTGTAGGCAAGGATGGCTTCCTTGAGCTTGCGCTCGTAGCTCTTTTCGGGGGTGAGCATGAGGCGCTTGACCACCTGCTGCGTGATGGTGCTGCCGCCCTGTTTCGTGCTGCCGTGCTGGAAGTTGGCTATGGCCGCACGGATGATGGCCTTGATGTCCACGCCCGGGTGATTGTAGAACTGGTCGTCCTCCACGGCGAGGAAGGCCTGAGGAACGAACTTGGGCAGCTGGTCGAGCGTGACGAGGAAGCGGCGCTCACGGTAGAGCTGACCGATGACGCTGCCGTCACGGGCGAGCACGGTGGTCACCAGCGGGGGACGGTAGTCGGCAATCTTGCTGAAGCTCGGCAAATCGTCGGCCACCCACTGATAGAGCATGTAGCCGCCGCCGGCCGCACCCAGAACCCCCAGAAGGAAGAGCATGCCGAAAAAGTAGAGAATGGTGCCGAGGCAGCCGCGCCGCCTTTTCGGTTTCTTTCCGTTTTTCCGGGAAGAACCGGGCCCGTCCAGAGAAAGCATGTCGTCATCGGAAGCCTCTTTCGAGGTCGCCGGCGAAGCCTTTTTCTTTCTGACGATTTCGGATGCGCTGAGCTCGAGCAGTCCGTCGTCCTTGTTCCAGTCTTTATCGCTCATGGTAGTATGGAGGTACGCCCGCGAGGCGGCGTTGTTGGAGACGTCGCCGGAGCCGATGTGCGGCCCCGGCGTTTTCAAATCGCTTCGGGAAGGACTAGGCCTGACCGAGGAAACGGGAAAGGGCTTCGTTCACCAGAGCGGGATTCGCCTTGCCGCGCATCTCCCGCATGACCTGACCGACGAAGAAGCTGATGAGTTTGGTCTTGCCGCCTTTGTAGGCTTCCACTTCGGCGGGGTTCGCCGCCAGCACCTTCTGCACGGCGGCGTCGATGGCGCCCGTGTCGGAAACCTGCACGAGACCGCGTTCCTTCACCAGCGCGGCGGGCATGATTTCGCCCTTCATGAGCTCGGGGAAAATGTCGGCGGCTATTTTGGCGGAAATGGTCCCGTTGCCGATGAGAGTCACAAGTTCGGCGACGGCTTCGGCGGACATTTTGATGTCGGCACTGCTGATGCCGGTCTGGTTGATTTCGCGCATCATCATGCCGAGCATGATGTTGGCCACCTTCTTGGGCTGGGAACAGAGCAGAGCGGCCTTTTCAAAGAGCTCGGCAAGGTGCGGGTCGGCGCAGAGCTGCTCTGCGTCCTGTTCGGGCAGCTGGAAGTCACCCATGTAGCGGGCCATGCGCGCTTCGGGCAGCTCGGGCTGCGTGGCGGCCCATTCGGCGAGCTCCTCGTCGGTGATGACCACGGGAAGCAGGTCGGGGTCGGGGAAGTAGCGGTAGTCCTGCGCGTCTTCCTTGCTGCGCATGGGAGCGGTGATGTTGCGGTTCGCATCGTACAGGCGGGTTTCCTGCACGACCTTTTCGCCGTCGTCGAGCAGGTCGGACTGCCGGGCGATTTCAAACTCGATGGCGCGCTGCACGTTGCGGAAGGAATTGAGGTTCTTGAGCTCGGTACGGGTGCCGAGCTTCGTTTCCCCGCGGGGACGGATGGAAACGTTGGCGTCGCAGCGGAAGCAGCCTTCTTCCATGTTGCCGTTGCTGATGCCGAGGCTGACCACCATGGCGTGCAGCTTCTTGAGGTAGGCCACGGCCTCCTCGGCGCTGCGAAGGTCGGGCTCGCTCACGATTTCGATGAGCGGCGTACCGGCGCGGTTCAAATCCACGTAGCTTACGTTTTCACCCTGGGGGTGGATGTTCTTGCCCGCGTCGTCCTCCATGTGTATGCGCGTGATGCCGATGCGGCGCTTCTGCCCGTTGACCGTGATGTCGAGCCAGCCGTGTTCGCACAGAGGCAGCTCGAACTGAGAAATCTGGTAGTCCTTGGGCATGTCGGGATAAAAATAGTTCTTGCGGGCGAACTGCGAGCGCTGATTGATGGTCGCGTGTATGGCGAGAGCCATGCGCGAGGCATATTCCACGGCCTTGCGGTTCAGCACGGGCAGAACGCCGGGCATGCCGGAGCAGACTTCGCAGACGTTGGTGTTCGGCTCGTCGCCGAAGGAATTGGGGCAGGAGCAGAAAAGTTTGCTGGCAGTGGCCAGATGCACGTGCACTTCCAGGCCTATGACAGCTTCATATGCAGACATGGGTACTTCCTTGATGGTAGCTGGTAAGAAGGCCTCCCGAAAGAGGAATTTTTACTGCTATCATTAAAAGGACCGGGGCTCAAGTCCGCATCGGGCGGCGCTTTCCCGGCCAGGAGCGGGCAGGGGCGGTTTTCACAGAGGAAGGCCGAACTGGGACTCAGCTTTTTTCCTTCCGGCCGGGGCCGGAGGTGACGATGCCGCGGTCGATAAGGCGGCGCAGATACCAGTTCGCATCGCTGACCAGCATGTACAGCTGGTCGGGAACCCCGTGTATTTCCAGAATGTCGCCGAAATCCAGAGGCAGGTTTTCCTGTCCGTCCACGGAGAGCAGCACCTGGTCGCCCTGTCGGCATGCTTCAAGACGGACGCGGGATGCGGCCGGCAGGGCAAGAGGCGGAAAACCTCCGGCAAAGGGACAGATGGGGGTGACGAGCTGGGCGTTCATGGAGGGAACGGTAAGCGGCCCCCCGGCGGAAGCCGTATAGGCGGTGGAGCCAAGGGGCGTGGAGACGATGACGCCGTCGCAGCGCAGGGTGCTGAAATGGACGCCGTCGATATGCAGGTCGAGGGATACGGCGCGGGCCACCACACCGTGGGCGGTGACGACGTCGTTGATGGCCACGCCTTCGTTGCGTACGACGAGGGCGTCTTCGTGACGCTGCAGTATGCGCCAGCGCAGGGTAAGGTGCTGTTCAAGTTCCCATTCTCCCCGCAGCAGGGAAGAGAGAGGCTCTGCCCAGTCCTCGGCCGGAAGACCTGCCAGAAAACCCACGCGCCCGAAATTCATGCCCACGAGAGGCGTGCGGATTCCGGCCAGACGGCGGGCCACACCCACCATGGTGCCGTCGCCCCCGAGCACGAGGACGGCGTCTCTCGCGGCGGCTTCGGCACGCATGGTCATGGCGTCTGCGTTGGCGGACAGAAGGACGCCGTCCACATGGCGCTCGCGCAGCCAGGGAATGAGGGCGCGACCGGTTTCTTCGGGCTGAAGGCTGTCTTTATGGAGTATGAGAAGGCGGGAAATGGGTTGCATGAGACGTCCCTGCGGGCGAAGCCGGCATATCTGTAAAAGGAGAATGGATTCCGGCAGAAGACACAAACGATGATGCGCTTTTTGTAACCCAAAGGGTACGCCCGCGCAACCGCCATTTTGCGTTGCAGGTCGACGCGAAGCCTGAGGTGCTTTACGCCTCTTGTCGATGCCGGGGCGGCAGCGGTCTGCCCGCGGCTGCGAATCGGATAGGTCGGGAAATGTTTTTTTTTTGAAGAAGCTGTGGAGTGCAGGGGGCGTGCCGTATGGCGGAAGGGAAGGGCGTGGCCGCAAGAAGGCGGAAGGCATGGAGGCGCGTGGAAGTGAAGACGTGTGAAATGCGTTGAAGTCGATGGCGTCGAGCGTTCTCCCCGTCCGGAAAAGGGGCGGAAGAGAGATGCGCCAAAGGCGTGTTGCGATATGCGATGCGCCTGGGCCCCCGTCGTTTTTACGGGAGCCCGGGGATGGATGGTGCTCAGGCGTGTACGGACAGGTGGTTCCGTCACATGGATTCATCTTTGCCGCACGGACGGCGGCCGGACGGCGAATATTCAGTCACAGGTACAGCCGGGGAACGGCAGCCACAGGGCCGTACGGTAGTCAATGACCTTCCCGACAACAAGGAAGGCATGAGGCATCAGAAGGTCACGCGCAGACCGAGCATGACCTGATGAGCGTAGTTTTCCCTGGAGTGCAGCGTAAGTCCCTGCTCTCCGGCTTCTCCTTTGTCCAGCATGAGGAAGCGGTAGCCGAGGTCGGCGGAGACGGATTCGGTAAACGCGTAGGAAAAGCCGAGACCAACCTGACCGGCAAACACGGTGTCCGTGTCGTGCCAGGATGCCGAGGTGTGGTCGGTGGCGGTGAATTTTCCTTCCGTCTTCAGGAAGGCGACACCGGCGCCGAGTCCCACATAGGGCGTGAAGCCGTTCCATTCGGTGACGTCCCAGTACACGTTGGCCAGAAGAGTCTGTATGCCGGCCGTTGTTTTGAATCTGGCGCCGTCCGTGAAACTCATGGTTCTGGAAACGTCTCCGTATATGCCGTATTCAAGCTCGGCGCGGACGGGAATCTGAAACTGCGGGGCAAAGTCATAGCCTGCGGCAAAGGCTCCGCCTGCGCGAACGCCCGTTTTGGACTCCAAGGACGAAGCGTTCCCCGCAAAAGAGACCTCAGGCTGGGTGTGCTGAATGTTCAGAACGAATTTGGGGGCAATGTAAAGCCCGTTCAGTTCCGTGGCAGGAGCGGTAAACGGCATGAGCACGACCGCAGCCGCCGCAAGAGAGAGAAGAAGCTTTTTCATGGTAATACCTCCATAAAATTTGAGATGTTCCCGAATAGCGATTTTTTTCACAAATAGCAAGAAAAATTTTTACTGCAAAAAGTTACGTGCGTTGTAAAACGGTTGTCATGTGTTGCGGCGCAATGCTGCACCGCTGTTGCATTATTTTTGCGGAGCTTTTCTTCTTTCACGGGAAGCGGCTTCTGAAAAAAAGACGGCACGTGCTCTTGCCGAAAAGCCGTCGGGTGTTATTTTTTCGGAAACGTCGGCAGCCCCGGCTCCCCCGGAACGACCATTGTCAGCCCGGAAGCTTTGGAGTATGGTCTTTCGTTCGGAAATACCGCGGCGGCAGCCGCTTACATCAAGCACGGTGGAGCACCATGAAGACTGCTTTTGAAATCATCCACGAGCACGCGGAAGAAGGCGCTGCGCTGCGCCGCCGTTTTCTGGCCGACTGCGCGTCTGTTCTCGACGCCGCTTCCCGCAGCATGGCGAAGTGTCTGAAGAGCGGAGGAAAAATTCTCGTCTGCGGCAACGGAGGCAGCGCCGCCGATGCCCAGCACATGACGGGCGAACTTCTTGGGCGTTTTCTCATGGAAAGGCCCTCTCTGCCCGCCGTGGCGCTCACGGTGGACACGTCCACGCTTACCGCGGTGGGCAACGACTACGGATACGACGACGTCTTTTCCCGGCAGGTGAGCGGCCTCGGTCGCGCCGGAGACGTTCTGGTGGCCTTCTCCACGTCGGGCAACAGCGCCAACGTCGTCAGGGCCATAGAGGCCGCCCGGAATGCGGGCATGACTGTGGTGGGCCTTACCGGTAAGGGCGGAGGCAGAATGGCCGGCATGTGCGACTATCTGCTCGATGTCCCCCATGCGCACACGCCCCTCATTCAGGAAATGCACGAAGCCTGCATGCACCTTCTGTGCCAGCTCATAGACCATTATCTTTTCGAGAACGCCCAGGCCCTCAGCGAGGGCCCGAAAGGAGCCTGATTCCATGCCTATTTACGAATATCACTGCAAAGCCTGCAATCATACGTTTGAAGACCTCGTCTTCGGCGATGAAACCCCTTCCTGCCCGAAGTGTCATTCCGTGGAAACGGAAAAGATGATTTCTCGTTGCTCCTGCCGTCTCGGCGGCGGCGCTCCGGATTCCTTCGACCTTCCTTCGGCTCCCGCTTCGGGCGGCGGCTGCGCCGGCTGTTCCGGCGGCAACTGCGCAAGCTGCGGCCACTAGGTTTCGGGGGCCCCGGGGCCCCTGCGGCTTTTGTTTTCGCCGTTTCTCTTCGGGGAAAGGGTGTTTTCTTTTTCTGTGCACCGTTCATGGCGCAGCCCGCCGGACGGTAAAGCCGGTCCGTGCCCTGTTGTTCCGGCAGCTCTGGAGTTTCTATGAAAAAAGTGATTATCGCCACGCGCGGCAGCAAGCTCGCTCTGTGGCAGGCGGAACATATCAGGCAGCGTCTTGTGGAGCGTCATGCCGGACTTGAGGTCGAACTGCTTGTTCTCAAAACCAAGGGCGACATCATTCTCGACGTGCCCTTGGCCAAGGTGGGCGGCAAGGGGCTTTTCGTCAAGGAGATTGAGGACGCGCTGCTTTCCGGAACGGCGGACATCGCCGTGCACAGCATGAAGGACGTGCCCATGGTCCTGCCCGAAGGGCTGATTCTCGGGGCCGTGCCGGAAAGGGAAGTGTGCACCGACCTGTTCCTTTCCGAGCGGTATGAGTCTCTTGCCGCGCTTCCTTCCGGCGCGAGGCTCGGCACGAGCTCTCTTCGCAGGCAGGCGCAGGTTCTGGCCATG
>CALUPQ010000115.1 GCA_944322695.1 uncultured Mailhella sp.
GCCGAGGACAATGTAGATGAGGATGAGCGCCACGATGATGATGAGTATCATGTCGCGCACGGAATCCTGAAAATCCTGTGCCGTACCTGTGAGGCTGCCGGAAACCGAGGCGGGCAGAAGGTCTCGCGCCGCGTTTTCCACATCGGCCATGGCTTCGCCCATGGCGTACCCGCTGGCCACGTTGAAGGAAATGCTGACGGCGGGGAACTGGCCTCTGTGATTGACGGAAAGCGGACCGGCTTCGAATTTTTTGGTGACAAGAGTTTCCAGAGGAACGAGCTTGTCCTTGCTGGAGCGCAGATAGATGCCTTCCAGAATGCTGGCGCTGTTCTGCAGTTCCCGCGATACTTCCATTTTGACGGTATAATCGCTTACATCCGTATAAATAGTGGAAATTTCACGGGTGCCGAAGGCGGAGTAAAGAGCGTTTTCAATCTGCGAGAGCGTGATTCCCAGCATGGTGGCCTTGTCTCTGTCCACAATGAGCCGGATGGCGGGATTCATGAGCTGAAGGTCGGAACCGATGTCACGCACGCTCTTTACATGATGCAGCGCTTCCTCCACTTCACGGGCGGCGGCGTAGAGCTCGGCTGTGTTGCTGCCGACCAGAGTGTAGGTGTATATGCCGGTGCTGCTGCCGCCGGCCCCCTGCATGTTGGCGTTGCGCAGGGAAACCATGAGCGTGGGATTGGTGTCGAGCGCTTTTCTCAGCCGGTCTATGACCACGTTGATGTTTTCTCGTTCGGCAATGGGTTTCAGACGCACCATGATGTTGGCCGTGTTGGTTTCAGCTCTGGTTCCGCCGCCTATGGTGGTGGTGAAGCTGCGTACGGCGGGGTCGGCTTCAAGGATGGGATGCAGCTGCTGCACGGCTTTGCTCAGGGCCTCAAAGGAAATGGACTCCTCGGCTCTGGCAAAGATGCGTATGCGGCCGCCGTCGATGGCAGGAAAATAGCCGGTGGGCACCAGCGTGGAGAGCCACCAGGTGGCCACTATGAGCAGCAGTGACCCGATGAACGTGCTGAACTTGTGTCTCATGACGAAGTGAAGACTGCGTGAGTACAGGGACAGCATCCCCACAAAGAGGTGTTCCATGGCGGCCTTGATGCCGGTGTGTTTCAGATGAACGGACTGGTCCGTGAGAAACAGTGCGCTCATCATGGGGGTGAGGCTGATGGAGATGAAGAAGGAAATGGAGATGGCGATGATGATGACGGCCGCAAATTCAAAGAACATGCGGCCTGCCGTGCCGGGAAGAAAGAGCAGCGGAATGAACACGGCGCCGAGGGAAACAGTCATGGAAAGAATGGTGAATCCTATCTCTCCGGCGCCGTCCATGGCGGCGTTGAAGGGGGATTTTCCCATTTCCCTGTGTCTTATGATGTTCTCCAGCATGACGATGGCGTCGTCCACCACAAAGCCCACCACAAGAATGAGGGCCATGAGCGACATGTTGTCGAGGCTGAACCCGGCAAAAAACATGAGGGGAAAGGTGGCCACTACGGAAAGGGGCAGCGCAAGGCTGGGGATGATGGTGGCCATGCCGTCGCGCAGGAAGGCATAGATGACGAGCACCACGAGGAAGATGGTGAGAAGAAGGGTGAATTCCACTTCTTCCACGGATTCCTTGATGGGTATGGAGGTGTCTTCCACCACGGCCATTTCCACGGAAGGCGGCAGGGTGTTTTCAATGTCGGCCAGCAGTTCCAGAATGTCGCTCACAATCTGTACCGTGTTGCCGCCGGGCTGGCGCGTCACCTGCACGATGACGCCGGGGTCGCCACTGATGAAGCTGGCCTGGTTGGTCTCTTCCACGCCTTCTTCCACGTCGGCCACGTCGCTCAGGCGCACGGGAGCACCGTTGCGCCATGCCACGACGATTTTCGCAAAATCTTCAGCTTTGACCAGGGAGCCGTTGTCCTTGATGTTGCGTATGCGGTCTGCGCCTTCGAGCTTGCCGGTGGGAAGGGTGACGTTGGCGGCGTCGATGCCGTTGCGGATTTCTTCCGTGCTCACGTCACGGGCCTTCATGAGGTCCGGCCGGAGATTCACACGTACGGCATAGCGCTTGGCGCCGCGTACATCGGACTTTGAAACGCCTTTCACCATGGACAGCCGCTGCGAGACATAGTTTTCCGCGTAATCGGTCAGCTGCTGTCTGGTAAGGGTATTGGAAGTAAGGGCTATCTGGATGACGGGCAGGGAATCGGGGTCCAGCTTCATGAAGCGGGGCATCTGCGTCATGGTGTCCGGCATCCGGGAGTAGGCTATGGATATGGCGGACTGCACGTCGAGGGCGGCACCGTCGATGTCTCTGTCAAGCTCGAATTCCACGCGTACCATGGTGGACCCGAGCTTGTTGGTGGACGTCATGTTCTTGATGCTGGCAATGGTGGACAGCTGTTTTTCCAGCGGCTTTGCCACGGAGGTCGCCATGGTTTCCGGCGAAGCGCCGCTCAGGGTGGCGGAAACGATGATGACGGGATAGTCGATGTTGGGGTTCTCGCTCAGCGGCAGGCGGAGATAACTCATCCAGCCGAAGATGAGAATGCCCATCATCAGAAGTGTGGTGGCTACGGGCCGCTTGATGAACAATGCGGATATGTTCATGACCTCTCTCCAGCGGCGGACTCAAGTAAAGGTTCCTGCAGGCGGATGGGCATGCCGTCCTTCAGGCGCACATGTCCTTCGAGAACGACCTGCTCTCCCGAGGTAAGTCCGCTGGAAATAACGGTGATGCCTGCATTTTCCACGTCCGTAGTCACCAGACGTATGCGGGCGAGCTTGTCCTCTCCCACCACATAGACGAAGGGTCCGTCCGGCCCGAGCATCACGGCGCGGCTCGGTACGGTGACGGCGTTCTTTCTGACGTCGAGCGTGAGATGCACTCGGAGAAACTCTCCGGGCCACAGTTCCACGTTTTCGTTGGCAAAGCGCGCCTTCAGCGGCACGGTGCCGGTATCGGCATCCACGTTGCCCACGAAGATGACGTCGCCGGAAATGGGATTGCCGTCCTTACTTCTGGCGGACACCTGAAGACCTGTTTCCCGGACGTTGCGGCGTATCAGAGGCAGATGCTTTTCAGGGACGCTGAAGGTGATGTCCGCGGGCTGGAAGGCGTCCAGCACCACGAGCAGGGTCTGCGCCGTGAGAACGTTGCCCGCGTCCACGCGGATGTCGCCGACGCGGCCGTCCATGGGGGCGACGATTTCACAGTAGGAAAGGTCGAGCTCCGCCTTTTCCAGTGCCGCCTCGTCTTCCCGGACGTCGGCCTGCGCACTGACCATGGTCACGCGAGAGGCATCGGTTTCCGCCGCGCTGGAAAAGCCGCCTTTGCTCATTTTCAGGGCGCGGGCGTAATCGTCCTTGGCCTTGGCCAGCTTGGCTCTGTCGCTTTCCAGCCTGGCCTTGGCCTGGTGAAGGGCTATCTCGTAGGGCTCCTTTTCAATCACGAAGAGAAGCTGCCCCTTTTTCACTTTTTCGCCGTCGTGTATCAGAATCTGCTGAAGTTCACCGCCCGTGCGGGAGACGATGTTGACCGTGGCGGAAGGCTCCACCGTGCCCACGGCCTCGAGCATGTAGGGGACGTCTCTGGTTTCGGCCACGGTAAGCGTGACCAGCGCCTTGCGTACCGGTGCTTTTTTGGCATCCTGGGATTCTCCGGTACACGCGGAAAGAAACAGTGCGATGCAGGCGACACACAAGAAAGTTCGGGCGGACATAGGTACTCCGGGCGGATATTGGCTGGGTTACTTTATCTTCTATACGAAGACAGATTTTTTTCTGTCAAGAAAGAGAGCACAGTGTTTTTCTTTCAAAAGATTGCAGACTGGTAACAAAAGTGCCGGCTCCTTGACAATGACGGAGCCGGCAGGGGAAAAGGAAAAATCTTCAGGAGTGCTTGTCAGTGTCTCCCTTCATGATATGTTCCATCTGGCGACAGATGCCCATGAAGATGTCCATTTCATGACGGCGGAGGTCGGCCCTGTCGAAAAAGCGTGCCAGAGGCAGGAAGAAGTGCTCGGGGTTGTCTCTGGGAATGGTGCCGATATCCATGAGGGTGTCCTTGAGCGTACGGAAGAGGAATTCCCTCTCGCTTGCGGTGACGCGGCGCGACAGGCTGGGGTGACTGTCGATTTTAGCAGCGTCGGGCAGGGCCAGATAGCATTCGTATATCATGAGCAGCACGGCCTGCGCGAGGTTCAGGGAAGAGGCGTCCGGCGCGGTGGGTATGGTGACGAGGCGGCCGCAGTGCTCGAGGTCTTCGTTGCTGAGTCCTCTGTCTTCCGGGCCGAACATGATGGCGACCTCTTCGCCGAGAGCCAGCCGTTCCGCAATTTCGGCCGCAGCCTGACGGGGCATGATGAGCTGCTGACGGGCGCCGCCCGTGCGGGCCGTGGTGCCTATGACGAGCGTGCAGGGAGCCACGGCCTCCTGCACCGAGTCGGTGACGGTGACGGAATCGAGCAGGGGACGTCCCTGACTTGTGGCCGTGGGAAGGGCCTTTTCGTAATCCCAGCGCCGGGGCTGGGCCAGGTACAGGGGGGCGTGGCCGAAGTTGGCGGAGGCACGGGCCGCCATGCCTATGTTTTCGGGGAAGTTGGTTCGAACGAGTACCAGACGCAGATGCTGCATCATGGCGGCGATGTCGGAAGAATGTTTCATGGCAGTTTCGGGCGAAGCCCGCTCCGTTTCAGTCCGAGGACTTCAGTGAAAAAACATGATGAGCGTCCGGCGCAGGCTATGCGCCCGTCGGCCAGACGTGCGATGCGGTAAGCGCCAGCATGGCCATGCCGAGACCGAACTTGATGACCATGCCGAGAAACCTGCCCACAAAGGCGCCCTGTGCGGCGCGGAGGGCCGGTCCGTAAGGCTGACGGCGGATGAGAAGTTCGGCCAGAAGGCAGCCTGCCCAGGCTCCGAGCAGGGCGCCGAATACCGCGCCGAGTCCGAGCAGAAACGGGGCCCCGACAATGGCTCCGGCGATGGTGCCTATCATGCCGGCGATGGTGGAAACCTTGGAGGAGCCGTAACGCTTGGCTCCCCAGAGCTGCGCGCCGAACTCCACCACTTCGCCCATGACGGCAAGGCCGCCGAAGAAGATGAAGAAGGTGACGCCGAGGCTGTTTTCCGGCACAAGCAGCGCCCATGCCGTGACAAGGGCCACCATGGCCCAGTTGCCGGGCAGCGTGATGAGGTTGAGCAGCACGCACACGCCGAGCGCGAGCAGAAACAGGGAGACGAAAAAGAAGCTCATGAACGTTCTCCGTCCGTCAGGCCGGAGAGCAGGCCGAAGCAGCGTTCGAAGTCGTCGTTTCCGCAGGGAGAGAGCAGCCTGCCGCATCCTTCAAAACAGGCGCGGGCGGGGCCGAGAATCCAGGTGGGGCGGAAGCCTTCCGCTTCTTCGGGAAGATTGCCGCAGATGCAGCCGTGGCCGCCGCGGGCGCGCACCTGCTCGTCGGGCAGCCAGTTCAGACGCAGTTCGGCAAGGTCCGCAAGAAGGGCTTCGCGGGAGAGGTCGGCATGCTGTTCGTACAGGCCGGAAATTTTTTCCTGATATACCATGAACGCCTGAACGTGACTGTGTCCGGCCCAGACTATGGTGATGCCTTCTCTCCATGAACGGTCGCGGAGAGCGGGCATGCTCAGCGCGGACAGCACGGCGGCCGCGCCGCTGTGGGAAACAAAGGCGGTGCCGAAGGCTTTCTGTGCCTCATTGAGCAGTGACGCTCCGCCCGGACAGGCCGCAGCGTCTTTCAGCAGCAGGTCGGGGCGACCTCCGGTCCGCTCCAGAGCTTCCTTCCAGAGGCGTATGCGTTCGGCGCGAAGGCTTTCCTGTTCTTCCGCCCCGGCAAAAGCTCCCATGGTGCAGAGAGCCGTGCGGCAGGGCATGGGAAGTTTCTGCTCCTTCAGAAAGCCCAGAGCCTGCTCCACGGGAGCCTGAGCGGGCAGAAGCTCTTTGGGCCAGTTTTCGGGCGGCGTGTCCGGCAGGGCCATGAGCAGCGCCGTGTGGCGACTTCCGTTGTCCATGAGCAGTGTCGGGCATGCGGGGACTATGTTTTGCGAATATATCCGGTCCAGCATGATTGGCCTTGATGACGATGGTTGAATGACGGGTCTGAAACGCACCGCTGCCGCGCACCTTGTGCAAGATGCGCGGCATGTCGGAAAGGCGGAAATGTCCTACAGCAGAGAGCCGTTCCAGTTGAAGCTGCTGGTGCGGCGGACCGGAGGCATGTTCGGCGGAAGGTTTTCCTCCAGCTTGGCGAAGAAGGCGTAGCCTGCACTTTCGAGTTCCTGCCTGTGGGCCGAGAGGTCCATGGGCCATGCGGGGTATATCCACAGATTGTGCCCGTAGTTGCGCGCCCAGAATCCTTCACCCTTGGGACTGAAGAAGGCCTCGTTCGCCCGTGCCTGGTTCATGCCGTGGCGGGATATGCCCACCGGCCAGTAGCCGGAAAGCACCATGCCCATGGGCAGACAGCACTGTCTGGGCAGGGCGAGGTAGTCCTCGGCGGAAAGTTCCGGGCTGGCAAAGGCGGCTTCGAAGCCCATGCGGGCCAGCAACGCCACCGCTGCGGGGTTGGAAATGTTGCAGAACGGACCGGCCGTGAGATGGGGACGGCGTTTTTCGTCGTCCATGGGGAACAGCCCGACCTGCCAGGGAGAGTTGCAGACGAAGTGTCTGGCGCCGTCGCGCATGGCTTCCTTGACAAGGCGCTGCCAGAAGGCTTCCTCATCGGGCCAGATGACCGGAGGAAGCCACCAGCAGATGCGCGGCATCACCGTGCGGGACACGGCGCGCACGGCGTTGGCGGACATCCACAGGCCGGTCATGACGGAGCGGGAGCCGCGGGTTTCGCGTCCCTGCGGCAGGCTGGAGCGGACCAGATAATCCTGCTGACGCTTTGCGCGGACGGGACGGGGCAGGTGCGGCGTCCATTCCACGAGCGGGCTTTCCACCTTGCGGCACGCTTCGAGCTTCTTTTCCCATTCCTGAAGGATGTGGACGAGCTCGGGCTCCCTGCGGTCGATGAGAAAGACGGGAACGCCGGCCTTCGGCATTCTGCTCTTGGCCAGACGAAGCGTGCAGGTTCCTGCCTTGGGCGTGCGCCTTGTGACGGGCACGGTGTCGTGCCACGGTTCGTCCTCATAGCCCACGCGCAGAAGGTCGCGGGGGAGCAGCTCTATTCTCGGCTTGATGAACGGCCAGGAAGGTTTTCCATCCTTCTTTTCAAACTGGATTTTGCCCACCAGCATGCCGGAGCTCGTAGGTTCGTCCGGCGTGGAAATCTGGGCGTCGCGCTGAGGCAGAAAGCGCGCGCGGGTGACGGGGCGGCCGAGCGCCATGTCCAGCAGGGCTTCCGCATCCTTCTTGGCCTGAGGCCAGTCGGCCGTGCCGACGGCGTCAAGCAGCATGCGGTAGGCTGCCACCACATGATAGACGTAGTGCGGTCCTTTTTTGCGGCCTTCGATTTTGAGGCTGCGCACATGGGGAATTTCCGCCAGAGTCTTGACCAGAACGTCCAGCGAAAGGTCCTGACAGGAGAAGAAACGCCCCTCGCGGCCTTTCTGCTTGTAAATGCGTCGGCAGGGCTGCACGCAGCGTCCGCGCAGGCCGCTCTTGCCGCCCAGATAGCTCGACCAGTAACAGCGGCCGGAAACGCACCAGCAAAGCGCCCCGTGGATGAACATTTCAAAATCCATCCCTTCGGGGGCGTCCTCGTTCATCTGGCGGATTTCGTCGATGGAAAGCTCACGCGGCAGCACCACGCGCTGCACGCCGAGCTTCTGTATGGCCGCAAGGTCGCGGGAGGAGGAGACGTTGGAAAGCGTGGAGAGATGAATTTCCCCTTCAAAGCCCGCCTGACAGGCGATGTCGATGAGGCCTATGTCCTGAATGATGAGGCCGTGGGGCTGGGCGTCGCGCTGAAGCCTCTTGATGAGGCGGCCGGCGGAGAGAATGTCGTCTCCCTTGATGAGGGAGTTGAAGGCCACGTAGATTCTGCGGCCGTTCCGATTGGCCAAATCCACCATGCGGGCCAGCTCGGTGGTGCTGAAGTTTTCCGCCCCGGCGCGGGCGGAGAAGTTCTTGAGGCCGAGATAGGTGGCGTCCGCGCCGGCGGCCATGCCTGCGAGGAAGCAGGACAGGTCGCCGGCGGGGGCCAGAAGTTCAGGCAGAGAGTGCTGAGTCATGATATCCTATTATACTGATGGCTGACCTCCTGCGCATTTCTGCCTGGCCACGGCCATCATGAGTTTTATCCGGTTTATCTGGTTCACTTCGCTGGCGCCGGGGTCGTAGTCCACGGCGGCGATGTTGGCCTCGGGGAAGCGGCGCTTGAGCTCCTTGATGACGCCTTTGCCTGTGATGTGGTTCGGCAGACATCCGAAAGGCTGCATGCACAGGATGTTCCGGATGCGTCCGTGAAGCAGTTCCATCATTTCAGCCGTGAGAAGCCATCCCTCGCCCGTCTGCTGACCAAGGGAAACCACGCCGTTCACCTGCTCGCGCAGTTTGCGGAACGGAAGCGGGGGCGAGAATCTTCTGCTTCGTGCAAGCACGTATCTGAGCGGCAGACGCAGAGTCAGAAGGGCGCGCAGAAGAAGGTTGCTCACCGTTGCACGGCGCATGCTGCCGTTGTGGTGCTGCCAACGATACACTTCATCGTACAATCCGTACAGAATAAAATCGGTGAAGTCGGGCATGACGGCTTCGCCGCCTTC
>CALUPQ010000116.1 GCA_944322695.1 uncultured Mailhella sp.
CAGAGTGATGCGCTCGCTTGTCTTGAGCGGATACTCGTCGAGCGCACTGATGAGGCTCTCAAGCGGCCAGGGGGCCGCGCGGGGCATGAGCTTTTCGCGCAGCTGCTGATTGGGGGCGTGCAGCGACACGGCAAGAAAGGCCAGACCGCTGTCGCCGAATTCCCGCATGCCCGCCTCTATGCCGCAGGTGGACACCGTAATGCGGCGGGGAGAAAAGGCCAGCCCCTTCGGATGCTCAAGCGTACGCAGAGAGTCCATGACGGTGGCAAGGTTGAGCAGAGGCTCGCCCATGCCCATATAGACAAGGTTGCGGATGATGGGCCGCTCCGGCTGCGCATCGTTCAGATAGGCGCGGGCCACCTGCACCTGCCCGAGAATCTCGCCCATGGTCATGTTGCGGCGAAAACCGAGCTTACCCGTGCTGCAGAAGGAGCAGGCCATGGCACAGCCCACCTGCGTGGAGACGCACTGCGTCATGCGCACGGAAAGGTCGTTGGGTCTTTTGGGGGCGTCGCTGGGAATGAGCACGGTTTCCACAAGCTCGCCGTCGGAGAGGGAAAGCAGAAACTTGGTCGTTCCGTCGGAGCTTACGCGCACGTCGGCGATGGAGGGCCAGCGTATCTCGGCAAGCTCGGCCAGGCGGGCCCTGTCTCCCTGGGAAATGTCGGTCATGACGTCGAAACCGGAGGCGTTCTTCACCCATATCCACTGCCAGAGCTGAAGCGCACGGAACTTCTTGAAGCCCATGACTTCCACGGCGAAACGTTCAAGGGCGGGATACGGCAAATCGCAGAGATTCACTTTACCTAGAGCGGACATGACATATCCTTTGCCGCGGCGCGGTCGGTTTCGGTTGCGCCGAAATGGCGTTCCAGTATGGCATCCAGTTCATCCCAGCCCGTGCAGGATACGATTTCCTGACGAAGTGCGCGGGCGCCTTCAAGGTTCTTCACATAGCGGGGAACAAAGGTGCGCATTTTCAAAAGGGCCAGATGGGGAGCGTAGCGCCTGGCGAGAACGGCATGACGACGGATGATGGAGGCGAGCCCCTCCCTGTTCACGGGCACGGCATCGAGCACGTCGAAGGCCTGCTGCACGCCCCTGCCCTGCTCCCCGTCGTCGGACGGGTGCACGAGCTGCGGCAGCGGCACGGAGCCTTCCAGAGCTCCCCGGCCAAGAAGCTCCAGATGACGGGAAAAGATGGCCGGATTTCTGAGAGCGCCCCTTGCATACATCACCGTGGCGGCTCCCGTTTCACGAATGACGCGGATGCCGTCCTCCGCGGTGAACAGGTCGCCGCTGGCCACCACGGGCACGGACAAATCCTCCGCAAGTTCGGCAACGGCGCTCATTCTGGGCACTCCGGAAAATCCCTGCACGGCATGGCGGGGGTGCAGCGTCACCCAGCCCGCCCCCATGTCGGCCAGCGTGCGGGCAAGTTCACGATAGACCTCATGCTCCCTGTCCCAGCCGAGACGGAGCTTGAAGCCCACTCTTCCCGGGCCTGCCGCCCGTATGACGGCCTCGGCCACGCGCAGGGCGTTCGGCACGTCGCGCAGCATGGCCGCACCCGCGCCGGTCTTCGTCACCTTGGGCACGGAACAGCCCATGTTCACGTCGAACCAGGAAAAGCCCCTGTGCCGGAGTATCTGCACGGCCTGTTCCATGAACTCCGTTTCCGCGCCGAAAATCTGCACCACAAGAGGGCTGTCGCAGACCACGCTGCCGTCTTCCAGCCTGTCGCCTTCAGGAGCCGTCACGGCGAGCAGCTCTTCGGTATTGCGCCCTTCATAGACCAGTCCCTTGGCGCTCACCATCTCGGTGCAGCACACGGCGGCGCCCATCTCCCGGCAGAGCAGCCGGAAGGGCAAATTGGACCAGCCGGCCCGCGGGGCCAGCCAGGGGGCATCGGGACGAAGGGGAAGCTCGGTCATGAAATATCCTCAAAACATAAGGCATTCGCCGGAAAAACGGCATTTTCCGGCGTTATGCATAGCAGGCGAAGGCCCATCATGGCAAGACGGAGCCTCACCGCTCCCCGCCGTCCCCCTCATGGCGGGACGAACGAGCCAGCACCGCCGCATCCACGCTTGCCGCTCCCGCCTTCAGAAGACACTGCGCCGCTCTCGTAAGCGTGGCGCCGGTAGTGCACACGTCATCAATGACGAGCACGCGCAGCCCCTCCACGGAACGCTTCACCGCAAAGGGCTGTTCCAGCGCCATGCGCTCTTCCCGCGTCAGGGAAGACTGCGGGGTCAGGGCCAGTTTCTTCACCAGAATGTCCGTGCGTACGGGAACGCCGAGCGCTTCCGCCACGGGTCGCGCCAGTTCCAGACACTGATTGAAGCCGCGGGAGCGCAGCCTCCTTTCATGCAGCGGCATGGGAATGATGACATCAGGAAGCGCCGTCACCGCATAATGCCCGGCACAGACCGCGGCAAGCAGACGCCCCAGGCCATCAAGGGAAGCAAGACTGCCGTGAAACTTCGCGCACAGAATCAGCTCCCTGAGAGGCCCCGCATAAATGCCGAAAAACAGAAAGTCCCGCCACGGCGGCAGCTTCTTCAGGCACGAAGCGCAGGGCATGCAGGGCGCTTCCTCAAAAGCCGACGGCTCCCCGCAGCAGGGACAGTATCCGCTCTCCCGCCTTTTGAGCGTCCTTCGGCAGGTCGGGCAGAAAAAGCGCGCCGTCACATCCGTGACGGAAGAAAGTCCGCCCTCTCCGGGAATTTCCGGTTCAAAGGGTTCACGGCAGAGCAGGCAGCGCCGCTCCGTCAATCCCAGCAGCATAAGCGCAGCACGTACCCTGCCGGGCACGCGCACGGCGGGGAAAAAACGTCTCACAGAACCATCCCGCCCAGCCGCCTTGCATAGGCATGGATGCGCTCCCGGCTTTCCGAGCTCGAGGCTAGAGCGTCGGGACCGTCCAGCCCATACAGGCACAAAGGCTCCTGCCACTCCATTCCCAGCGTAAGCGCCATATAGCGCAGCGTTCTTTCCGCGCCTTCAAAAAGTTTTTCCCCGCGGGGACGCGCCCCGATGAGCACGGCGGCAAGCGCCCTTCCTCTTCCGGGCTTCTCCCCGCAGGCCCAGAAGCGCTGGGCGCGGTCCACCAGAGCCTTGGCCTGAGCCGGAATGTGATAGAAATACACGGGAGAGACAAGAATGCTCAGGCGCGAACGGAACATGGTCTGAAACATGGCCGCCGCCCCGTCTCCCGCTCCGTCCAGTGAACACTTTCCGGGGTGAGCGTCGCAAAAGGCGCAGGAAACGCACGGCCGCACCCCGGATTCGGTCAGCCTGCATACGCGGCAGGGAGCAGGCAGCGCCTTCTGCAGCTCACGCACGGCAAAGTCGCTGTTGCCGCCCCGGCGCGGACTGCACGACACAAGAAAAAAAGGCTCGTTCATATCGCTCTCCGGCCCTTCCGCCCCTGCTTCTTACAGAAAACGGGAAACGACGGTCGCCCTTTTTCCCGCGCTCCGGAGGACCCGTCGCCGAAACGCGGATGCCGAAACGCCGGCTCGTCCGCCGGACAAAAGGCTCAGGCCATCCGCCGCTACGCCCCGCCCTAAGCCCGGCAGTAGCAGTTGTTTACGGCCTCGTACCCGACGCTGGTTTCCGGGCCGTGACCGGGATAGACCATCACGTTTCCGGGCAGGGTATAGATTTTCTCACGCAGAGAACGCATGAGCACCGTTCCGTTGCCGCCGGGCAAATCGCTGCGTCCCACGGAGCGGAAGAACAGCAAATCGCCGGTGATGATGAGACCGAGGTCGGCAAAGTAGTAGCACAGGCTTCCCGCGGAATGACCGGGAGTGTGGATGACGCGGCAGTTCAGGCTGCCCCAGCTCATATCGCCGGGAGCGAGTATTTCCGCATCGAAAGGCTTCAGGTCCATGCCGAAGCACATGCCCCTGCACAGAAGCATGTTGCGGTCTTCCCAGTCCTCCTTTCCCACCAGCGGCGTGAATCCCGTGGCGCGGGCCATGTCGGCGCAGCCGAGGCAGTGGTCGCTGTGAAGATGGGTCAGCGCAACGGCGCGCAGGGTAAGGCCGTTCTCGGAAAGTTTCCTCAGCACAAGGTCGGTCTCGTCAGACGGGTCGAAGACCACTGCGTCAGTGCCGTTGTGCACGATGTAGCAGTTCGCTTCCAGAGGACCGAAGGGAAGGGTGATGACGGGCATGCTTGCCTCCTGAACATGTATTCTGCCCCCGCAGTACTTATGGCTGTACCTTTTTTACGCCGCCTGCGCAACGTGGGGGAAAAACGCGTTCAGCGCTTCTGCATGGACGATTCCTGCAGGACGTCACGCATGGGCGGGCTGCCGAAAAGCCGCTTGTATTCGCGCGAAAACTGCTGACTGCTCTCATAGCCCACGACGGAACAGGCATTCGCGGCACTGCAGCATTCGGACAACATGAGGCGTCTGGCCTCATAGAGCTTCAGATGCTTGTGGAACTGCAAAGGGCTGAGAGAGGTGACCTTGCGAAAGTTTCTGCTGAAGGTGGACTCGGCCATGTTCGCAAGCCGGGCCAGCGCGTCCATGCGCAGCCTCTCCCGGCAGTGGGCACGCATGTACCCCGTGGCCTGCGCTATCTGATTGCACAGAGAGCCCGGCGTATAAAAATTCCGCAGGCTGCGGCCGAGCGGACCGGTCAGCAGATAGTAGTGAATTTCCCGGATAATCATGGGACCAAGCACTCTGGCCCGCTCCCTGTCGCATCCTGCCTCGATAAGGCGAAGAAAGGCCCCGAGCAGGTCGGACGCCATGGCTGCCGAATGCAGGCCGCTCTCCGCAGCGGGAGGAACGGCACGGCACTCCGTCACGGTCTCCTTCATGAGGTCGGTCAGCACCTTTTCGTCCAGCTCCAGCGCCACGGACAGAAAAGGCTGCTGCGGCCCGGCTTCCCGCACGAAAAAGGAGCAGGGCATGCCCACGCATGTCAGAAAATAACCGCCGAGAGCACAGGTAAGCGTTTCCGTACCCATGCGCACTTCCTGCACGCCCTGTACCGTCACGCCCAGCGAAGGAGGACAGAAACCGCTTTCCAGCCGGGCCGCCCTTTCCCCACGGAACAGCGTAAGACCGGCAATTCCCGTTCCCTTTCTTCCGGGCCGGGGCATCAGCATCAGCAGACGTTTCCGTAAAAGTGCGTAGTCATGCTCCAGTGCCGCGGTAAAATCCCCCATGATGCTCCTCTCCAAAACCCGTCCGATTCATGCGGACGGCGCTCTTTTCCCATTCTCTTATTGTTTCTGTCACAGGGGAAATGGCTTGTCAAACCGTGTTCAACGTGGCACTTGCCTGAAAATACAAGGTAAAGTATTATCCCGGGCACAACGCCGCGGCATTGACGTCCAATCGTCAGCCGTTATGATTGTGACGTCCTTTCAGGAGGGTACAGGTTTATGATTACCGCTATGATTCTCTATTGCGTGCTCGGCGCCGTAGCCGGGCTTCTGGCCGGGCTTCTCGGCATAGGCGGCGGCGCCGTGGTGGTGCCCATGCTGGTTTTCGCCTTCCAGTGGCTGAACATCTCGCCGGACGTGGCCATGCATATGGCCGTGGGAACCTCTCTCGGCAGCATCATGTTCACCGCCGTCTCCAGCGCTCTTGCCCATCACAAGCGCGGCGGCGTGGACTGGCACGTGTTCCGCTGCATAGCCATCGGCATTCTCATCGGCACCTACGGAGGCTCCTTCATTGCGGCCCGCATTCCGGGGCGCTATCTGCAGATGTTCTTCGTGGTGTTTCTGTATTATGTGGCCACCAACATGCTGCTGAACAAAAAGCCCAATGCCAGCCGCACCCTGCCCGGCTTTGCCGGCATGACCGGGGCCGGCATGGTCATCGGCGCCGTGTCCAGCTTCGTGGGCATAGGCGGCGGCACGCTTTCCGTCCCCTTCCTCGTCTGGCACAACGTGGACATGCGCCGCGCCGTTGGCACCTCGGCGGCCATAGGCTTTCCCATCGCCTTTGCCGGCTGCATCGGCTTCATCACCAACGGCTGGAACACCCCCGGCCTGCCCGAGTACGCTCTGGGCTTCGTCTATCTTCCCGCCCTTCTCGGCATCGTGGCGGTAAGCATGCTCACCGCCCCCATAGGCGCAAGCATCGCCCACAAACTCCCCGTCCCCAAGCTCAAGAAGTTCTTTGCCTGCTTCCTCTACGTCATTGCCACAAAAATGCTGCTGGACGTACTGTAGGAATCTCTCTTCGTGAGACAGAAAGGGCCGCACTCCGGTGCGGCCCTTTTCTTATCTGAAGCGGCAACAAAACGCTTCACGCCCTTCCCTGCTCTCTCCACGCCCTGCACATATCGAGGAAAAAGGCATGAAAGCGCAGGTCGTCCGTCAGTTCGGGATGGAACGATGACGCCAGAATGTTGTCCTGCCGTACCGCCACGGGAAGCATACCTTCCCCGGTTTCCACAAAGGAAAGGCATTCCACCCCGGGCCCTGTGGACACGATGAGCGGAGCACGGATGAACACGGCTTCCAGAGCCTGCGCCACGCCCTTCACCTCCAGCGCGGTTTCAAAGCTGTCCGTCTGTCTGCCGAAGGCGTTTCGCCTGACGCGGCAGTGAAGAACGCCGAGATGCGGCTGCTCCAGAAGCGTACCGTCCGGCCCCTCCAGTTCCCGGCTCAGCAGAATCAGTCCGGCACAGGTGCCGAACACGGGCATGCCCCGGCCGATACAGGCCCTGAGAGGCTCCAGAAGTCCCCTGTCCACCAGCAGCCTGCCCATGGCGGTACTCTCTCCGCCCGGCAGAACGATGCCGTCGAATTTTTCCAGACCGCCTAAGGGCGTGTCTTCCTGCCTCCGGCGCAGTTCCGTCACTTTTGCACCGCAGCGTTCAAGCGCCAGACGGTGCTCCCGGAAGGCCCCCTGCAGGGCCAGAACTCCGATGTGAAGAGGCGTTACCATCCCCGCTCCTGCATACGCTCGGCGGCGGCTATGGAAGATATCTCAAGGCCGGGCATGGCCTCGCCGAGCCCTTCCGACACTTCCGCCAGCACCGCAGGGTCGTTGTAGCTGGTGGTCGCCGCCACAATGGCTTTGGCAAACTTCGCCGGGTCGGAAGACTTGAATATGCCGGAGCCCACAAAAATGCCGTCACAGCCGAGCTGCATCATGAGGGCGGCGTCGGCAGGGGTGGAAATGCCGCCGGCGGCAAAATTGACCACGGGCAGGCGCCCCTCCCTGCGCACGGCATGCAGAATTTCCAGCGGGGCGCCGATGGTCTTGGCATATCCCGGTACTTCCTCCTCCGGCAATGCCAGAAGATGGCGCAGCTCGCCCATGACCATGCGGATATGCCGCACGGCTTCCACCACGTTGCCCGTGCCGGGCTCGCCCTTGGTGCGTATCATGGCCGCGCCTTCGCCTATGCGGCGCAGAGCTTCGCCGAGGTTGCGCGCCCCGCAGACGAAGGGGACCCGGAAATCATGCTTGTTCAGATGAAACTGCTCATCCGCAGGGGTAAGCACCTCGCTTTCGTCGATATAGTCCACGCCGAGATGCTCCAGAATGCGGGCTTCCGCCACATGCCCGATGCGGACCTTGGCCATGACCGGAATGCTCACCGCATCCATGATGCGTCTGACAATGACGGGGTCCGCCATTCTGGCGACTCCGCCGGCCTTGCGTATGTCGGCCGGAACACGCTCCAGCGCCATGACGGCGCAGGCTCCGGCCTCCTGGGCGATGACGGCCTGCTCCGGCGTGGTCACGTCCATAATCACGCCGCCCTTCAGCATTTCCGCAAGTCCCGTCTTCAGACGAATCGTTCCCTTTTCCATAGCATGCACTCCTTCTGAAAAGTCGGGTTCCACGGAGCTTGTCGAAAAAATATCTCTTCGTCCTTTCGCCGGGAACCACTTTCAGCTCCTACTCCCGACGCTTGTCGTTTTCCAGAAAATGCGGTAATCGGGTGACAATCATTATTGTCCCCCATACAACAAACAAAGCACTGCCGCACAACACAAAAGGGCTCCCATGAACCTGCAGCTGATGAAAGAACTGTACGAGGAAAACGATGCCTCCTGCCGTTACCAGCGCGTTGCCGCCGCGCTCGAAGCGGGCATAGCGCGGGGACTTCTGAAAAGCGGGGACGCCCTGCCGACGCAGCGCGCCCTTGCAGCCGAACTTCACCTCACCGTAGGCACGGTGACGCACGGCTATGCCGAAGCCGCCAGACGCGGACTCATCACCGGCGTGACGGGCAGAGGCACCTTTGTGACGTCCCCCGGCTCCGACGTCGATATTCTTCCTCCCCCAGCCCCTCTTTCTCCGTCCACGCAGTGGCCGGACGCGAGCCCGAGCCATTCCCCCTGCGCGAACGCCCCCCACGGAAAAGAGCACAAAAACCTCGGCTTCATCGCGCCCTTCGAGCATCTGAACCCTTCCCTGCACGCAGCTCTTGAACGGATGATACAGGGCATGGATGCAAGAGCCATGGCGGAACTTCAGAGCTATCACCGCCCTGCGGGCATGGAGCGCCACCGGGAATGCGGCGCGGCATGGGCCGGACGCTACGGCGTTCCCGTAAGCGGAAAGGACGTGCTCATCTGCGCAGGCTCGCAGCATGCGCTCGTCACCATACTCACCACCCTGTGCACGGCCGGCGAGCGCATTGCCGTAGAAACGCTGAGCTACCCGCTCCTGCGCCATCTTTCATGGAGACTGCGCCTTCCGCTCGCCCCCATACGCACCGATGCGTGCGGAATGTTGCCGGACGCTCTGGAAAATGCCTGCCGCAGCGGCGGCATCCGTGCCGTCTATCTCATGCCTTCCTGCCGCAATCCAACGCTCACGCGCATGCCGGCCTCCCGCAGAAGGGATATCGTGGAAATATGCCGCAGATACGACGTTCTCATCATCGAGGACGACGTCTATGCGCTCGCGCTCAGCCGAGCCGACGATACGCCCCCTCTGGCCGCCCTTGCACCGGAAAGGACCTGCTTCATCGCGGCCACCAGCGAAATTCTTGGCGGAGGACTGCGCGTGGCCTACCTCTGCCCGCCGCAGCACATGCTGGAGGAACTTGAGCGCACCATATCCTACACCATTTCCATGGTTCCCCCGCTCATGGCCGAACTCGCCTCACGCTGGATAAGCGATGGAACGGCCGACGCCACCCTTGCCGCCAAGCGCCGGGAAGCGGCAACCCGCAATGCGCTCGCCCGGGACATTCTGGACGGCTATCCGCTCGTTTCCCGCTCCACCGGCTTCTTCTGCTGGCTGGCGCTGCCCGAAGCCTGGACGGGACAAGCGTTTGCGGAAGAGGCCGCACGCCGGGGCGTCCTTGTGGCGGAGGGCGAACACTTCCGCATGACGCCATTCTGTACGGAAAGAGGGGTCCGCCTTGCCCTCGGCGGCCTTCAGCACCGCGAAACGCTGGCCGAAGCGCTGCGCACGCTCGCCTCGATTCTGGAGAAATAGCCCACGAATGGGGCCCCACCGGCATAGCCGGTGGTTCCTCTTATGCGCCTGTAAGGCTTTCTTACCAGCCGCTCCCTAACAGGCGCATGGATGGTCTGACATCTGCATTTCTGTTACCGGCGGCCCGTAAACGGGCTTCCGGCATACGGGATGCTCAACTGTTCTCCAAAGTTATCCTCGGCCAGTTGATGCCTGATGTA
>CALUPQ010000117.1 GCA_944322695.1 uncultured Mailhella sp.
CGCCTGCCGAAGAGCCGGCGGCCTTTTCAAATATTCCTTACGGTTCCGAGAGACTTCCTGCTGCTTCGCCGCCTTCCGGGGAAGCAAAACGGCAGTCCCTGTCCGCCCCGCCTGCCTGACGATGAGAGCAGGCTTCGCCCTTTCTGCGGACGCACCGGTCCTTCCTGCCCCGGCATGGGGACGCGGCAGCGCTACGCCGAAGTGTTCCGCCCCGCCTGCCGCTCCGGCGCACTCAAGCTCATCCATGCCGTCACAGCGTTCGGTCAGCGTGCAGGCCGTCTGCTCTCCCACCTGCCTTATGCCGGAGCGACAATGAAACGCGCAAGCATGGCGTGCTCTTTGTCCTTAAAAACAGGCCGTGCTCTTCCTGCTCTGATTCACGGCAACACGCAGCGGAAAGAACACGCCTTTTCGGAAACGCCGCGGTTTGCGTTCCGGAAAAGCCTGTCCCGTCCTTAGCCTCACGGCTCAAGGCGGGCCGCCACGCGCCTTCCCTGCAAAAAGGCGGAAAGAAACGACAGAAAGAAAAGCCCGGCATGAGGATGCGGCGGTCATGCTCCCTCGTTCAGACTGGCCGGGCAAGGGAAACGCGGTGTATCTTGCTCCACGGAACCGATGAAAACGAAGGGACGGTTCCGTTCAGGAAGCCCAACCTTCGAATCCGCGCGCCTTCACCTCAACGCCGCCTGAAGGGGGTGACAGGCTTCATCCGGTACCGGAACAGCCGCGGCACAACGCAGACGCCGCAGACCAAAAGGACCGGAAGAAAGCTGCGGTTCCGTCACCTCCCGACAGGCCGGGCAAACCGCAAGGCACGGCTTACTGAAGCAGGGAAAGCATTTCCATGCGCCGGGGAGCCGGAACGGCCTGACGGCGACGCGGGGCACGCCGCAGAGCAAGGGGCGTGTTCTCCAGCGCCTCGGCCTGCTCGGCCAGCGCTTCCAGATTGCTGCATGCCAGGGAAACGAGCGCGGGGCTGAAGGTCTCCATGCTCAGGGAACCGAGGAAGGAACGCACGCTGCGGATGTCGTCGCTCATGGCCATAAGAAGAACTCCTTGAAAAGGCGTATTGATTTTTGTGCTGGTCACGACTCCCTTTTTCCCGTTTTCGTTTATTTTGTCAACTAAAAATTTATATTTTAAAATTTTTCTTCTTTTTTAATTTACAATTGACTTTTTACTTCCTTCCCATTAAATAAAACTTCATGAACAGCACAACACCCGACACTCTCGACCGTCTCCTTCAGGGGGCGGGACTCCGGCGCGACAGTCAGCTTGCCGAGCTTCTCGGCGTATCTCCCCAGGCGGTCAGTCAGGCCCGCCGCAAGGGACGCATACCCGACGGCTGGGTTCTGAAGGTGGCTGCGCAGTTCGGCCTTTCCACGGACTGGATTTTCTTCGGTAAAGGCGCGCCGGAAGAGGGCGCCGTGCCGCCCGCGCCTTCACGGGAGGACGGGGCGGAAAAGCTCCGGCGCGCGCGGGGAGAAAGTTTCTTCGGCGAAGTGGGCGCCGGGCAGGACTCCATCGGTCTCGTCATGGTGCCGCTCGTGGCCGCGCGCCTTGCCGCGGGCAAGGGCAGCCTGGAAACGGACGGCGACGTGCTTTCCTATTTCTCCTTCCGGCAGGACTGGCTGTGCCGCAAGGGCGACCCGGAAAAAATGGTGCTCATGAAGGTGTGCGGGGACAGCATGGAGCCGGACATCCGTCACGGCGACATGGTGCTCGTGGACCAGAGCAAGCGGCAGATTTACGGCCACGCCATCTACGCCATGGGCATCAATGAGGAAATCTACATCAAGCAGGTGGAAACCCTGCCGGGGGGAAAGCTGGTGCTTCGCAGCCGCAACCCCGAATATTCGCCCATCAACGTGGATTTGCACGGCGACCTCGCCGACAGCGTGCGCGTCATCGGCCGCGTCATCTGGTGCTGCCGGGAAATTTAGGCAGTAGTTTCGCTTCTTCCCCGCAGAAGGAAACCGCCCGCATCGTCCTCCCGCGGGGCAAGGCAACGTCGTCCGTGCCCTGTCTGGCAGGCAGGACTACAACGTCACGTCTGCGCGGGCAAGGCGGCTCCTGCTCTCCGGTGTCGTGGTGGTAAAAGTTCAAAGCTACGCCTGAGCAGGTACGTACCTCCGCCATCCCGTGACAGGCGAAACGCCCCGCTTCGGTGCAGGCCAACGCGCGTCCGGGCTTTCTGCCGCGCGCACTGTTTTCCGGAACATCGCGGGCGGACGGTTCCTGAAGTTCTCGCCCCGCTCTTCACGAAAAACGCTTCTTCTCAGGGCCTCCAGGCCTGGTCAGAGCCCGGCAGGCCTTTTGCCCGCATGCGCCGCTGATTTTGAACACTGATTCTTCAACAACGCAAGGTCCCCGCTTTTCGGACAAGCGTTGCGCCCCTGCCTGCGTCTTTAAGGCAGCAATCCCTCTCGCCGCGCGGCAGGGAAACCCTCGTTCTTTTTGCAAGCCCCGCGGGCCTGTAACGAAAAAGCCCCGCACAAAGGCGGGGCCATACGGACAAATACGGGAAACGGCTAGCGGCCAAGCATGGCCGAGCGCTCTATCATGGAAACGGTGTGCTCTATCTGGCCGCCCAGGGAAGAATGGCGGCTCATTTCGCGCTCCACGGCGGTGATGCCCTTGATGACCGTGGAATGCTTGCGGTTGAAGCGCTCGCCTATCTGCTCCAGCGTAAGGTCGGTATGCTTGCGCAAAAGGAAGAAGGCCGTGTTGCGGGCCACCACGAGGTTCTGACGGCGGGACTTGGAGGAAAGCTGGGCGGGCGTCAAATCGAAGCTGCGGCAGATGAGCTCCACTACGTCCTCAAGGCTGAGGCTGGGGCTGGTGCGGGCCACGTTGCGGATGACGTCCATGGCCATTTCTTCCGTGACCGTGTGCCCGGTGAACTGCGACTGCAGCATGAGGTTGTGCAGGCAGCTTTCCAGAAGGCGCACGTCGCCGGTGATGCGGTCGGCCAGAAGGTCGGCCACGCGGGAAGGCAGCACCATGCACTGGCGGCGCGCCTTTTCCTGAAGGATGTGCAGGCGCGTGTCGCGGCTCGGGCGCTCCATGCTGGCCACGAAGCCGGAGCAGAAGCGGGACACGAGCTGGGAATCCACCCCTGCAAGGTCGCGCGGGGCAAAGGAGCTCGTGAGCACCACGCGGCCGCCGTGGTCCTGAAGATTCTTGATGGTGGAAAGCAGCTCCTCCTGCGTGCGGTCCTTGCCGCGCAGGAAATGCACGTCTTCCAGAAGCAGCATGTCCAGCTGACGGAAACGTTCCTTGAACTGTTCGATGGTCTTGTACTTCATGGCCTGCACGAACTGCGAGGTGAATTCCTCGGCCGTGAGATACTCCATGCGCACCTGACGCTT
>CALUPQ010000118.1 GCA_944322695.1 uncultured Mailhella sp.
GGGTCTGGTGGCCGGTGCTCTCGGGCTTAGTGCTATCCGGTTGCACGGGCGCGTCCTTCGCCGCCGTCATCGGCAGCATGCGGGTCAACGAAGAAGTGGACGCCCTTACCGGCTTCGGCATCTCCCCCACCGATTTTCTGGTGCTGCCGCGCGTTCTCGGCCTCGCCGTCATGACGCCGCTGCTCACCCTCTACGCGGACGTGGCGGGCATGGCGGGCGGCTTTCTCGTGGGCGTGCTCATGCTCGGCATATCTCCCGCCGCCTACATAGCCAACACCCTTTCCTTCATGCAGCTCAGCTATGTGTGGATAGGCCTTCTGCACGCCTTCGTCTTCGGCTTCGTCATTTCCCTGTGCGGCTGCTATCAGGGCATACGCTGCGGCCGCAACGCCTCGGCCGTGGGACACGCCACCACGGCGGCCGTGGTCTGCTCCATCGTGGGCATCATCGTGGCCACGTCCGTCATCACCATCATCTTCACGGTGCTCGACCTATGACAGCCGCTCCGGACGACATCGCCGCCGTCACCGCTTCGGACGTGACCGTGGCCTACGGCTCCCGCGTGATTCAGCGCTCCCTTTCCTTCACCATCCGGAAGGGGGACATCTTCATCATCATGGGCGGCTCCGGCTGCGGAAAAAGCTCGCTTCTGCGCGTGCTCATGGGGCTCACGCCCCCGGCCGCGGGCAAGGTGTTCTACGGCAGGGAAGACTTCTGGGGCGCGCCTGCGGCGGCGCGCGAAGCCATCATGCGCAGAACGGGCGTCATGTTTCAGAGCGGCGCGCTGTGGACCTCGCGCACCCTTGCGGAAAACGTGGCCCTGCCGCTCGAATACTACACGAACCTTTCCCCGCGCGAGATACGGGACATCGCGTCCTTCAAGCTCTCCCTCGTGGGACTGGCCGGCTTCGAGGACTTCTACCCCTCGGAAATCAGCGGCGGCATGAAAAAGCGCGCCGGTCTCGCCCGCGCCCTGGCGCTGGACCCCGACGTGGTGTATTTCGACGAACCCTCCGCCGGACTCGACCCGGTGAGCGCCGCAAGACTCGACGAGCTCATTCTCCAGCTCCGGGACACCCTCGGCATGACCGTGGTGGTGGTCACCCACGAGCTCGCCAGCATCTTCGCCATCGCGAGCAACTCGGTCTTTCTGGATGCGAAGACAAAAACCATGATTGCCGGCGGAGACCCGCACGAGCTGCTCAGAAGCGGCCCGGAGGACGTGGTGGAATTTCTGACGCGCGGCCGGGGCCGCGGGCATGGAGGCATACAATGACGGAACGCGGCACAAAAACCTTCATCGGGCTCTTCGTCCTCGGCGCGCTGGCGCTTTTCATCGCCTTCATCCTTCTTCTCGGTTCGGGCAGGCTCGGCAGCGCCAACCCCACCTTCGTGCTCTACTTCAACACCTCGCTCAAGGGCCTGACCCAGGGCTCTCCCGTGTATTTCAAGGGCATCCGCGTGGGCAAGGTGAGCTCCATTCAGATTCTGCCCGACCTTGGCACCGCGAAGTTCCAGACCCCCGTCATCATCGAAATCGAAAAGGACAAGGCCATGGCTCTGCTTGAGGACGGCAGGGAGCGGCAGCTTTTCGAGGACCCGGACATCCTGAACCGGCTCATCGGCGCCGGTCTGCGCGGCAAGCTCGGCATTTCCAGCATTCTCACAGGGCAGCTTTGCGTGGAGCTCGACCTTTTCCGCAACGCCGACCCCGTGAATCCGAACACCCTCTTGCCCTACAAGGGCTCGCCGCAGATTCCCACGCAGCTCTCCTCCCTCGACGCCGCGCTCAGCACCCTTGAGGACATGCCCGTGCAGGAAATCCTGCTGGACGTGATGGGCAGCCTCAGAACGCTGAGCGAGCAGATTCGCGACATCGACGCCTCCGGCCTCGTGGCCAGCCTGCGCGACACGAGCGACACCATCCGCCAGAAGGTGGAAAACTTCGGCGACCTTCAGACGGACGCGAAAAGCACCCTTTCCGCCTACGCCCAGCTCGCCTCCGCCATGGAGAAGGACATCCACGCCACCCTCGCCCGCGTGAACGGCACTCTTGCCGCCATAGGCAAGCTCACCGCCACCTCGGAAGGCGTCATGAACGACGCGGCCGGCGCCATGCGCGGCATCCGCAAAAGCGCGGACAACGCGGCCAGCCTCTTCAGCGAGGACTCCGCGCCGGTGCTGGAGTTCAGCCAGACCATGCTCTCCCTGCGCCGCGCCGCCCAGGCCCTCTCGGAACTGGCCACCCTTCTGGAAATCAAGCCCAACGCCCTCATCTTCGGGAGAAACAACTGATGAAAGCCCTTCCCGCCACCCTCGCGCTCTCCCTCGCCCTTGCCCTCTCCGGATGCGCCTTTCCCGCGCAGTTCCACTCTTCGCCGTCCGTGCGCTACTACGTGCTCTCCTCCCCGCTGCCCGAAAGCTCCTCCTCGGAAATCGCGGGCATAGGCGTGCTGCCCGTCACCCTGCCCGGCTACCTCACCCGCCAGCAAATCGTCCTGAGAGACGCCGACGGCATAAGCATCACCATCAACGAGTTCGACCGCTGGGGCGAAAGCCTCGGCCAGGGCATTTCCCGCGTGCTGTGCGACGCCCTCGCCGTGCGCGGCATTCCCGCCCTGCCCCTGCGCACCGGCGCCAAGGTGACCGACAAGCTCATGCTGGACGTGCGCAGACTCGACGGCCCCCTCGAGGGCGACGTCACCCTCGACGTGGTCTGGAGACTCCAGCGCGACGGCGACGTGCTCAAGTCCGGCCACCTCGTGAAGAGCCGCCCCGCAGGCGAGAGCATCACCTCCATGGTCGAAGCCCAGTCCCTCCTCGTTCAGGACCTCGCCGCCGACATCGCGGGAAGAATGAGATAGCCCCCCCCCGCTCCCATGCCGCCCGGGAAGGCGGTCCTCCCCTAAAACAGAGGCGCGGAAGTCTTCATCGCTTCCGCGCCTTTTCCGTAAGGCATACATGCCGCAGAGAGAGCCCCGGGGCCACTTTCCGCCATGCACGAAACATCCCGCCGGCGAAAACGTCGGCGGGATGGAATGGTCATGCGGCCGCAGGCTGCCTCTCCGGCCCTGTCCGGTCAGCCGTCCCAAGGGGAGGAGAACCCTCTTCCCCGGCAGGGACTAGGACTTGTAATGCACGGGCTGGGGCCAGGGGTTTTCCTTGGCGCGGGCATAGCCGGACTTGTAGGGCTCCGTTTCCCAAAGCCGCACGATGGACGGGTCAATCGGCACACCGCGGGAAAGGTCCCTGCCCTGGAAGGCGGGGTAGTCCTTGGCGTAGCGGTAGACGCGGTGAATCATGTTCTTCATGTGGCCTTCCTTCAGAAACTGCGACGTGGTGCTGTAGAGCACGTCGGTGTCATCGAGGTAGTTCACGGTGCGGCCGTCCTGCAGCCAGGGACAGACGAACTCCCACACCACGCGGGGCTGCGGCCCGGAAGTGACTTCGAAAATCTGACCGGAACCGGTGGAGCAGATGAGGGTGTTGCCGTTGGGCAGGCGCTGGACGGAGCTCTGGTAGGGAGAGGTGAAGTTCTGCGGGTTGTGGGAC
>CALUPQ010000119.1 GCA_944322695.1 uncultured Mailhella sp.
GGGAGTAAGAGTTCGAGTCTCTTCTTCGGCACCAGCAACAAACAAGAAAGCCCGGGAGATGTTCTTCCGGGCTTTTTCGTTTTCATCGCACGACGCCCGGGGCCTTGCCGCGGCATTGAAATCCAGAGGGCGCCATGCTATTCTCTCCTCCCGGACGTGCTCCTTTTCGGGCCGCACCGAACGGAGGAAAGGAAGAAGCTTCGCACCTATGGTAAAAACCTGGAAACTCTCCATCCCTGAACTCACCGGCAGAGAAAGACGCCGGGCCTACGTCTATCTTCCCACCATGTACAGGGAGCAGCCCCGCCGACGTTTTCCCGTCCTGTACATGTTCGACGGACACAACGTGTTCTTCGACTCCCACGCCACCCACGGCAAAAGCTGGGGCCTTTCCGAATATCTGGACTTCTTCGACGTTCCCCTCATCGTGGCCGCCGTGGAGTGCAACCATCACCCGGACCACGGCCGCCTTTCCGAATATTCTCCCTTCGACTTTTCCGAGCCGGACACCGGTCCCATCATCGGGCGCGGCGACGTGACCATGGAGTGGTTCGTCAACAGCTTCAAGCCCCTCATGGACCGGCGCTACCGCACCATTCCCTGGCGCGAACAGACCTTCATCGCCGGCAGCTCCATGGGCGGCCTCATGAGTCTGTACGCCGTCACTCAGTACAATGAGATATTCTCCCGCGCCGCCGCTCTGTCCCCGCACATCTGGGCGGACAAGCAGAAGCTGCTGGAACTCATCCGCACCTCCGAGCTCTCTCCCGATACCGTGATTTACATGGACTGGGGTTCGGAGGAATTCGGCGGCAACGCAGAGATGGCAAAGGACCTCCGCCATGTGGCCGATGCGATTTTCGACCGCGGAGTGCACCTCACCGTGCGCGTCGTGCCCTGGGGGGAACACACCGAAGCGAGCTGGGAAAAACAGACTCCCTTTTTCATGAATACACTGATGTACGGCCTGGACGGCTGACAGTCCCATACGGAGGAGACACATGCAGACAAGGTATTTCAAAACGTACAGCCCTTCCCTCGGCCGCGACATGGAATGCAAGGTGTACGGACACGCCGGCAGACCGATGCTTTTCGTACCCTGTCAGGACGGACGCTTCTTCTCCTTCGAGGACTTCCACATGTCCGACACCATGGCCCCGTGGATAGAAAGCGGGAAGCTCATGGTTCTCGCCGTGGACACCATAGACCAGGAAACCTGGTCCGACAGGGCCGGAGATGCCTGGTGGCGCATCCGGCGGCATGAAGCCTGGATGGACTACCTCTTCAACGAAGCGGCGCCCTTTTTCCGGCACATGGCCCGCACGGACAACGGATGGGAGCAGGAACCGGGAATCATCGCCTTCGGCTGCAGCCTCGGCGCCCTGCACGCGACGAACCTCTACCTGCGCAGGCCCGACATCTTCAACGGGCTCATGGCCCTCTCCGGCATCTACACGTCCGCCTACGGCTTCGGCGACTACATGGACGAGGTGACCTACCGCAATTCCCCCGTGGACTACATGGCGAACATGCCTTCCGACCACCCCTACATTCCTCTGTACAACAGCCAGCGCGCCGTCATCTGCGTAGGCCAGGGCGCATGGGAAATGCCCGAAACCACCCGTCGCCTCAAGGACATATTCGAAACCAAGAACATACACCTGTGGGTGGATTTGTGGGGACACGACGTCAACCACGACTGGCCCTGGTGGTACCGTCAGGTGGAATACTTCATGCCGTGGCTGCTCGGTGAATGAACCTTTGAGGCCGCACGGACAACGCGCTTTTCCCGCAAAGAGGAACGGAACATAAGGAGAAGGCTCCATGAAAAATTTTGTGTTCATCTCGCCGAACTTTCCCACGAACTACTGGAAGTTCTGCCATCACCTGAAGGCTAACGGCCTGAACGTCCTCGGCATCGGCGACCAGCCCTATGACGAACTTCTGCCGGAACTCAGGGACAGCCTCCATGAGTACTACAAGGTGGGGAGCCTCGAAAACTACGACGAAGTCTATCGTGCCATGGGCTACTTCATACACCGCTACGGCCGCATAGACTGGCTGGAATCCAACAGCGAATACTGGCTGGAGCGCGATGCCGCCCTGCGTACGGACTTCCACATCACAAGCGGCTTTCAGCTGGAGGACATGCCCCGCATCCGCTTCAAGTCGGGCATGAAGGAGTATTACCGCAAAGCCGGCATTGCCACCGCGCCCTATCACATCGTGGACGACAGGGAGGGCTGCCTCTCCTTCATCGCATCCGTGGACTGGCCCGTCATCGTCAAGCCCGACAACGGGGTGGGCGCTTCCGACACGTACAGGCTCTCCTGCGAGGCGGACCTCGACGATTTTCTCGTCCGCAAGACCCCCGGCGTTCAGTACATCATGGAAGAATTCATCCACGCCGAAATCAACTCCTACGACGCCATCTTCGATTCGAAAGGCGAGCCGGTGTTCGAAACCGGCAACATCACGCCCGTATCGCTGATGGACGTGGTGAACGACCTCGACAACTGCCGCTACTACCTGCTCAAGGAACTGCCGGAAGACACCCGTGCCGCCGGCCGTGCCACGGCAAAGAGCTTCGGCGTGAAAAGCCGCTTCGTGCACTTTGAATTCTTCCGCCTCACGCAGGACCAGAAGAGCATGGGCAAAAAAGGCGACATCGTGGCGCTGGAAGTGAACATGCGCCCCTGCGGCGGCTACAGCCCCGACATGATGAACTTCGCATGCAGCACGGACGTCTATAAAATCTGGGCCGACATGATTGCCTTCGACCGCTCCACCCTGCCCCAGGGCGAACACTTCTACTGCGCCTTTGCCGGTCGGCGCGACGGTAAGACGTTCCGCCTCTCCCATGAGCAGGTCATGGAGCTCTACGGCGACAGGATGAAGATGGTCGGGCGCATTCCCACGGCGCTGTCCGGCGCCATGGGCGACCAGATGTACATGGCGAACTTCTCCACGATGGAAGAAATGGAGCGCTTCTACGCCGACGTTCTGGCCCCTCGGGACTAAGGCCGTCGAAATCCGGCGGGGAAAGGCCCCTTCGCTTTCCGAAAAGGCAGGGGCATCCGGCTCCGCCGCCCCCCCCTTCTGCGGGAAACTGCCTTTTTCTGCAGGGCGCGGCAGTTTCAGGCAGGAAATAGAGAGAATCCGCTCTGGATGGCGAAAGAGAACGGCGGTACATCATAAGCACCGGGCAGCGCAGGCTGCATCGGAGCGGAGGAGCCCTCCGGCCGCGGTCCGAAGGGCTCTTTCTTAAAACGCCGTTCGACTTCAGGAGAACACGCATGAAAAACATCCTTATTCTTTCCTCCACCCCGCGCCGGGGCGGCAATTCCGATTTGCTCTGCGACGAGTTCATGAAAGGCGCTCTCGAGGCGGAACACAAGGTGGAAAAAATCGCCCTGAGGGAAAAGGACATCCATCCCTGTCTCGGCTGCGACGTCTGCCAGAGCACGCATGCCTGCGTGCAGAAGGACGACATGGCCGCTCTGCTCGACAAGCTCGTCGCCGCCGATGTCATCGTCATGGCCACGCCCGTGTACTTCTACACCATGTGCGGCCAGATGAAGACCTTCATCGACAGAACCGTTCCCCGCTACACCGAAATTTCCGGCAAGGAATTCTACTTCATCGCCACCGCGGCCGATGGAAAGCGCGAGGCGCTTGTCCGCACCATCGACGCCTTCCGCGGCTTCACCGACTGTCTGGAAGACGCCAGAGAACAGGGCGTGCTTCTTGCGCCCGGCGTGTGGAAGAAAGGCGAAGTGGCGGGCACTTCCGCCATGGAACAGGCCCATGCCATGGGCCGCAACGCATAACGGGGGCCGCGCGGCCCGACGGAAACGCTCATGAGACTTCTTCTGCCCTCCGTCATCATGGCGGCGTACTGCTTTCTGAGCCTCGTGCTTCCTCTGAAAACCCGGCTCCTGCTGAAAGCCCTCATGGGCGCGGCTCTTCTGGCCGCTTCCCTCAAGTTCGTCTTCTATCAGGTCGTGGGCGGAGGCTTCTTCCGGCCGGATTTGCCCGCGCCCGTCATGCTGACGGCCGAAGCGCTCTACGCCTCGCTGCTCGTTCTTTTCGCCCTTGCGCTGGCAAAGGACGCGGCAGGCCTTGTGCTCCGGCTCTCGCACCTTTTCGGCACTACCCTGACGCTGCCCTTCACGCCAGGCTCCCGCTTCGCCATGCTTGCGGTCCTGGCCCTCTGCTGCGGGGCCTACGGCACCTGGCAGGCCGTCAGAGTGCCCGACGTGCGCACCGTGGAGCTCACGCTGCCGAAACTTCCAGCAGAACTTGAAGGTTTCACGCTGGTGCAGCTCAGCGACCTGCACATAGGCCCGGTTCAGAAGAAACGCTGGCTTGCCGGAGTGGTCGAAAAGGTCAACGCCCTCTCCCCGGACGCCGTGGTCATCACCGGAGACATGATAGACGGCCTGCCCCACGCCCTGCGCGACGACATGCAGCCCCTTGCCGACCTGCGGGCAAAATACGGCGTGTTCGGCGTAACGGGCAATCATGAGTACTATTATGACGCGAAAGGCTGGCTGGAAGAACTCGACAGGCTCGGCGTGGACATGCTGAACAACGAACACCGCGTCCTCGAAGGCGGGCTCGTGCTCGGCGGCGTGCCGGACAACACCGCCGCCCGCTTCGGCGGCAGGGGCACGGATGTGAACGCCGCCTTTGAAGGCGCCCCCGAAGGACCGCGCGTGCTTCTGGCCCACAAGCCCAACGACAAGGGAGTGCCCGCGCCGGGCATCGACCTTCAGCTTTCCGGCCATACCCACGGCGGGCTCATCTTCTTCCTCGCCCCGCTCATCGCCGCATACAACGACGGCTACGTCAGAGGCATCTATGAGACTCCGGAGGGCGGCCTTCTCTACGTCAGTTCCGGAACCGGCCTGTGGAACGGCTTTTCCTGCCGTCTCGGCGTTCCTTCGGAAATCACCCGTTTCGTGCTGCACGCGCAGAAGCGATAACGAAGGCCGCCGCGCTTCACGGCGCCTTTCTGTGGGGGAGAGGAAAATCCCCCCACAGGCAGACCGAACCGGGCCATCTTCTCCTGCGACTTGTCCATCCTTTCCGTCCCTGGAGCCGACAAGTCCCTGCCAAAGATTCCCCTCCGTTTTTTTCTCTCTGCATAGGGCAGACCCCATTCCCTCTCCGGCGCTCTTCGCCCTCGGCGCAGCCGAACCGGGCCCCTGCCCCTCCCGGCCGGCGTAAAAGCCCTTTCCGTCCTTCCGTCTTCGCCTCCTCCGTCATGTACCGCTTTTGAAAAAACGAAGAAGCCGGATGCGCCCCTCCCTTCCGGGCATGAAAAAAGGCCGGATGACTCCGGCCTTCGGAATGTCGGGCTGACTCAATGGTTCAGGATTCCATGACGGAAGAGCCGCGGCGCACCTCAAGCACGTGCTCGATGGTACGCAGCTTGTCGATGGTCTGGTAAAGGTGCACGGCATCGCGCACTTCCACGGTGAAGTCCATCTGGGAACGGCCGTCCACGGTGGATTTGATTTGAAGCGCGTTGATGTTGACGTCCTGCTGCACGAACACAAGGCTGATTTTGGCGAGAAGGCCCTTTTCGTTGAGACCCATGATGCTGATTTCGGCCGGGAAGGGCTTGCTCTCCTCGTTGTTCCAGGTCACGGAGATAAGCCGCTCCGATTCCAGGTTCTGCACATGGGGGCAGTTCGCCGTATGCACGATGACGCCGCGCCCGCGGCTGATGAAGCCCACCACCTGGTCGCCGGGAACGGGCTTGCAGCACTTGGCGAAATGGATGAGCGTGTCTTCGATGCCCTTGATGGTGATGCCGTCCGCAGGCTTCTTGGACGTGCCGTCGGACTTGGGAGCCGACGGGGCATCCGACGGAAGCTCCTGCTTGGGATTCAGGATGCCGAGCAGCTTCTGCAGCACCTTGCGCGGCGTAAGGCGCCCGGTCCCCACGGAAGCGAAGAGGTCGTCCAGCACGTTCAGGGAGAACTCGGGAATGACGAGCTGGAGCCGTCCGTCCTTGGCCGCCTTGGTGACGTTGAAGTCCATCTTGCGGCCTTCCTTTTCCAGAAGCTCCTTGCCGAGGGCCACGGCGGCCACGCGCTCCTCGGTGCGCAGGTAGTGCTGGATGCGGCTTCTGGCCTTGGAAGTCTTCACTATCTTCAGCCAGTCGCGGTGAGGATGACGGTTCTTGTCGGTGATGATTTCCACCATGTCGCCGTTCTTCAGCGGCGTGGCGAAAGGCTCGAGCTTGCCGTTGATTTTCGCCCCCACGCAGTGCGCGCCCACATCGGAGTGGATGAGGAAGGCAAAGTCGAGGGACGTGGCGCCCTTGGGCAGCTGCTTCACCGCGCCCTTGGGAGTGAAGACGTAGATTTCATCGTTGAAGAGGTCCATGCGCAGGGAGCTCATGAACTCGCGGGAGTCCGTCTCGTCGCGCTGACGCTCCATGAGGTCGCGCAGCCACTGGAACTGCGGCATGTCCTGCATGGCGATGGCATGGTTGCGCTCCTTGTACATCCAGTGCGCGGCCACGCCGTGTTCGGCCATGTTGTTCATTTCTTCGGTACGAATCTGTATTTCTATGCGCTCGCCTTCCGGACCAATCACCGTGGTGTGCAGCGACTGGTAACCGTTGGCCTTGGGCATGGAAATGTAGTCCTTGAAGCGGCCGGGGACCGGCTTCCAGAGCACATGGA
>CALUPQ010000120.1 GCA_944322695.1 uncultured Mailhella sp.
GACGCTGCAGAGCCATGCGGTCCTGCGAGAGGTCGATGCCGTACTGACCCTTGAATTCATCCACCATGTAGCGGATGATGCGCTGGTCGAAGTCTTCACCGCCGAGGAAGGTGTCGCCGTTGGTGGCGCGCACTTCCACGACGTTGTCGCCCACTTCGAGGATGGAGATATCGAAGGTGCCGCCGCCGAGGTCGTACACGGCAATCTTTTCGTTGGCCTTGCGGTCGAAGCCGTAGGCAAGCGAAGCAGCCGTGGGCTCGTTGATGATACGCTTCACTTCAAGACCGGCGATTTTACCGGCGTCCTTGGTGGCCTGACGCTGAGCGTCATTGAAGTACGCAGGAACGGTGATGACGGCTTCGGTCACGGGTTCGCCGAGGTAGGCTTCCGCGTCCTTCTTCAGCTGGCCGAGAATGACGGCGGAAATTTCCTGCGGGCTGTAATCGTGTCCGTCCACGCGCACGGCGGCGTCGCCGTTGGCGGAAGCCACGATGGCGTAGGGGGCGTGCTGCATCCAGTGCTGCACTTCCGGCGCGTCGGCGCGGCGGCCCATGAGACGCTTCACGGCAAAAATGGTGCGGTCGGGGTTGGTGACGGCCTGACGCTTGGCGGTTTCGCCGACCAGACGTTCCTTATCGGTAAAAGCAACAATGGACGGAGTGGTACGGCCGCCATTGGGATTGGAGATGCACTTGGGCTCCTTGCCTTCCATCACATAGACGCAGCTGTTGGTGGTGCCAAGGTCGATACCAATAATCTTGCCCATACTATATTTCCTCCTCAGGTATTGCACATATCAGGAAGAGCCTCCCCGTCCGGGGAACTCTTACACGCAATAGGTAATTCCGTTTTGCGCCTCGTCTAGAGGGAAGGAGGAACTTTTTTGAAAAAATATCGCCGAAAACCGGGTTTTCACCCCGAAAGAAGGCTCCGGACGAATCCGTCAGACTTTTAAGGGACAAGAAAAAAAAGGAAACGCCGCGGGCCGGCGCCTGCCGGCAACGCAAAAGAAAGCAACTCGCTCACGGGCGCGCTTCGTCTGCCACGGAAAGAGCTGTCCGCAGGTCGCAGTACCTATACGTTGCAAGGGTCCGCGGCCTCACGCCCCCACGTTCTCTCCCGCCGCCGCGTCCAGCGCGCGCAGCACGCCGTCCAGCGCCGAAACGTCCATCTGACCCGGAGCGCTGGCGCGTCCGGCCGAGCCGAAGGTGGCGGCACTGCCGAAGAAGCGTCCGCACACGCGGCTTATGACACCGAGCGGTCCCATGCTCATGGTGATGACGGGAGAATGAGCCCTGGCGGAAACTTCTTCCGTTGCGGCAAGCAGAGAAAGCACGTCGGCACGGCTTTGGGGCATGACGGCCAGCTTCAGAATGTCGGCCCCCAGTTCATCCTGCATGAACAGGAGGCGCCGCACCATTTCATCTTTGGGAGGCGTCGCATGAAAATCATGGTTGCTCGCCACCACGGGAACGCCGCATTCATGGGCATGGACGATGATGTCCCCTGCTCTGCCGGAACGGAAAAACGCCTCCACGTCCAGAAGGTCGACGCCTCCGCTCTCACACAGGGCGACGCACAGCCGCTCATAGCCTTCATCATCGAGAGGACGCTCTCCGCCTTCATCCGTGGTGCGGAACGTCGCCAGCAGAGGCACGCGAAGCGTCTGCCTGAGCACGGCAAGAGCTTCCGACACGGCCGCCACGTCCACGGGCCCCGACCCGCCGAACATGTCCACCCTCCATTCCGCCATATCCACGGGCAAAGAGGAAAGACGCAGCGCTTCCTGCTCCAGCGCGCCGAGGGAAGACGACGTCAGGGGAACGATGACGCAGGGACGCCCCCTGCCGATTTCCAGAGTACCGACACGGACACTTTTCATAGGCTACCTCGGGTACGCAGTCTGTCGAAAGGACAAAAACGCCCCTTCCGACGCAAAAGCGCCGGACCAGGGGCCGCCGGGCACGGCAAAAAGAGCCCGAGGCTCAGCAAGCGTCAAAGCCAGGGGTCGTTGTCGGCTTCGTCCAGAAACTTGTAGGAACGCACATATATCTGACGCTGCTCTTCATCCATGACATTGCACAGCAATTCGACGGGAGAACCGACCATTTCGGCCAAATCCGAACCCGCGCCACGGGGGAAGATGGGCCATTCCTGTTCTTCATTGTCAAGAAGCGCCACGCGGCAGGGGCCGCCTTCAAGGGGAGAAACTGTACCTCTGAGAGTGACCGAAGCGGAACTCATGCAAAAAGCCCTCAAAACATCAAAAAATCATTGGCCCGTAAGGGCCCGGAGAGACCGGCTGCACGGCCGGGATTCCTTGTACTGTCTTTGTTACAGTTCAGATGTCTTGTCAAGCGGGACAGCGCATAAAAAGCCGCTCGCCGCATAAAATACGTACCTTCCCGCGAGGAGGGGAACCGCCGGCATTGACCGAACCGTTCAAGGCGCGCTAGGAACAGAAGGCGCAAGTCCACGAAAACAACCATGAGGGGCCTTCATGATAACCACCCAGGGCATTTCATCCAATCTTTCCGCCCGGCGCGAGCTGCCCATCGGTCTCTTCGATTCCGGTGTCGGCGGCATGACCGTGCTGCGGGCCTTGAGGGAGCAGCTGCCCAACGAATCCTTCCTCTATCTGGGCGACACGGCTCGCATGCCTTACGGAACCAAGGGCGTGGAAACCGTGCAACGTTACTCCCTCGAAGCGGCGGACAAGCTGGTGGAGAGAGGCGTGAAGCTCCTCGTCATTGCGTGCAACACCGCCACGGCGGCGGCGCTGCCTCTCATTCAGTCCGCGCACCCCGACATCGACGTGGTGGGCGTGGTGGAACCCGGCGCGGAAGCGGCCTGCCGGGCCACGAAAAGCGGCTACATCGCCGTCATCGCCACCAGCGGCACCATACGCGGCAGAGCGTATGAGGAAGCCATTCTGCGCCGTATGCCGGATGCGCGCATTTCCGCCCTGGCCTGTCCGCTCTTCGTGTCCATGGCTGAAGACGGGCTTCTGGAAGGCCCTCTGGCCGAAGGGCTGGCCGCCCGCTACCTCGACTCCATCTTCCGCAATCCGCGCGAACAGGGACTGGAAGTGCCGGACACTCTGGTTTTGGCCTGCACCCATTTTCCCCTGCTGCGGAACGCCATCGCCCATGTGGTGGGAGAAGGCGTGACGCTGGTCGATTCCGCGGGCAACACGGCACGAAACGTGTGCCATCTTCTTCAGGACAAGCATCTTGCGCGAGGTTCGGGGCCCAACGTGGGCATGACGCTCTGCCCCGGCTCCGTGCGTTTTCTCACCACCGACGACGTGCCCCGCTTCACCCGTATGGGCGAACTGTTTCTGGGCATTCCCATAGCACCCTGCAGCGTAGAACTGGTGACATTGTAATGCCTCGCCTCAAACTTACCCTCGCCTATGTGGGCACCCACTACCACGGCTGGCAGATTCAGGCATGGAAAGACAGGGAAGACCCGCCCACCGTACAGGCCTTTGTGGAGAAGGCCGTCTCCCACGTCGCCGGCAGGCCCACCCATGTGCAGGGCGCAGGCCGCACGGATGCGGGCGTTCACGCCGAAGCGCAGGTCGCCCACTGCGACATTCCCGAAGAGCGTGCCCACATCCGCTGGCAGCTCGCCCTGAACACGCTTCTGCCTCACGACATACGCGTGCTCGACGCGCGCATCGTTCCCGACGATTTCAACGCCTGCTTCAGCGTGAAGCGGAAGGCCTATACCTATTCGCTGTGGCTCGACCACCTCTGCACGCCGCCGAGACTCTATCCCTTCGTGTGGGCCTGCGGCCCCTTCGACCTGGACCTGTTCGACGCCGCCATCCCCTACCTTACCGGCACGCACGACTTCGCCGCCCTGCAGAATGCGGGCACGCCGCACAAAAGCACGGTGCGCACGCTTTTCAGCATCACGCGCAACCCTGCGCGCACAAAGGAGCGGGCCCTGCCCGAAGGCTGCCTGCAAATCGACGTACGCTTCGAGGCCAACGGCTTTCTCAAACAGATGGTGCGCAACCTCGTGGGGCTCATGGTGGCCTGCGGCAGAGGCAAATTCAGGCCGGAGAACATCCCCGCCCTTCTGGAATCCTGCGACAGACGCAAGGCGCCCTTCACCGCCCCTCCTCAGGGCCTGACCATGACGCAGATATGGTATGAGGGAGAACCCATGCCCAAAGGCTGGGTAAGCGGAGAATGACCATGGAGAGTCTTACCGTTCTCCCCGAAGAAAGCGAAAGCAGGCTCGACCACGTGCTCGGCCGTCTTCTGCCGGAGATGGGCCTTCGCGGTCGTCGCCGTCTCTGCGAGCTCGGCCTTGTCACGGTAAACGACCGTCAGGCCCAAGCCTCCCGTAAAATGAGAACCGGCGACGTCGTCCTCGTCATTTCCGGGGAGGAGTCTGCAAAGAACGGCTCCGCGGCTCCGGACGAAAAAAGTCAGGCTGCGTCGTCCCGTCCGGAGAATGCCCGCCTCTTTCCCGAAGAGCTTCCCCGCCTTGTTCGAAAGTACGGACACCTCGCCGTGCTTTTCAAACCGGCCTCCATGCACACGGAAAGTCTTGCCGGCAAGCCGGGAACAAGCCTGCAGGCCCTGCTGCCCGAGCTTCTCGGCGGACAGACCGGCGTCCGTCTGCTGAACAGGCTGGACTTTTCCACCTCCGGACTCACGGTGGCCGCGCTGGATGAGGAAGGCGAGAGCCTTTACAGGCAGGCGCAGGAAAACGGACAGACGACCAAGCGCTATCTCGCCCTTCTGGAAGGGGCGCTTTACCGCGACATGCTGGCCACGCAGAAGCTGATACTCAAAAACCGCAGCCGCGTACTCGTGGAGCTGGCCCCCCACCCCGACATCAGACGCCACACCAACGTGCAGCCGCTTGCCGTCATGGACGCCGCACCCCTGTGCGGCATGCTCAAGCAGTACGGCTGGGAAGGGCATCCGCCGACCTCGGTTACGCTGGCCGGATGCACCATTCTGAAGGGGGCGAGACATCAGATACGCGCCCACTGCGCCGCTCTGGGATTTCCCCTCCTTGGAGACAGGCGCTACGGCGCCGCCTTCCACCCCGCAGAAGAGGCGGAAGAAACCTTTTTCCTTCATCACGGCCGTCTTCTGCTGCCCGGGCTCGACGTATCGACCCTTCCTCCCTGGCTCGCCCTGCTGGATAAAAACGCCGCACGGGCCGCCGAGCGCTGGCTGAAGGACTGATGCAGCCACGCGTCCATCATCGGAACAGGGACGTCACCGGGCAGGACGACAATCTTCCAATCCATGCCCAATGGGTGTATTTGGCCCGGAACTTCGAGCGCTGAACCTGTCGCCGCAAGAATTTCCGCTTTTCTCACGGAAACATCGTTTTCCAGGAAACATGAAGCCACGCCCCTCCGGTCCCTTTCCTGCACAGCTTATTTTCCTGAAGAGAACCCAAAAAAACGCAACGGCCGGGCGGTCCTTCCCCCCTCGGGCTCTTCCGCTCCCCGGCTACCGAAATCGTCAAGTCAGGACCGCCTCTTCAAGAGGCGGTTTTCTTTTCACCAAAAAAAGTCCGCCATATCCGAAGATACGGCGGACTTCTGTCATCAAAGGATGTCGCTCCTACTGGCGTTCCTTTTCCCATTCTTCCTGGCAGGAGAGGCACAGCCCCACACCGGGAATGGCCTTGAGGCGCGCTTCGGGAATAGGCTCGCCGCATTCACGGCAGCAGGGCTTGCCGTCAATCCATTCCGGTCCTTCCTGATACCCGGTATTGGCGGCCTGTCTCAGTGCGGATTCACGTTCGATTCGTTCCAGTTCCGTAGCCTGATCAAAAACATCCATACAATCTGCTCCTGAAAACTCTTTTCCCGACCATGCCGGAAGAGAGCGTAAGGCAAGGGGGCTTGAGCGCACCGGCAATCCGGGCGCCAGGGATACGGGAAAAGTCTCGACCTTTCCCGAAAACGACACAGGTTACACGAAAGACGGTACGGACAGCTCCCGTACCGGTATCTTGACGACCAGCTTTCTGACCCTTTCGCCGTGCGCCTTCAGGCAGGGCATGTGGGCTTCGCCGGGCGTGACAAGGGCAAACATGCCCGGCGTCAGATGGACGCGGACAGTATTTTCGGGCTTTTCGGCATAAAAGACAAGGTCCCGCTCTTCATCGCGCATGCTTTCCTTTTCACCGCCGTGAAGGGAAAACACGTCAATAAACTCATCACCTTCCAGCACCGCCTGAATGTCGGCCATGACCTCATGGCTCTCATAGCGGCCTTCGGCTTCCTGTCTGGGCTCATAGCATTCCACGGAAGCCATGACGCCGCCCTTTTCCGGACCGCCAGCCAGAGGATAACGCCCCTCCGGCAAAGCCTGCCCCTGACGGACCAGTTCCAGAAGCTCGGGAAACAGAGCGCTCCACAGTTCACCCAGAGGGTATCCTGCGCCACGCTCAAAGGTATCGATAATCATTCGAGGTCATCTCCACAAAAACGACATCGTGCCGGAAATTCCGGCATTGGGGAACGATGGGCGAGAATGCCTTGTGAGACAGGCATTGTCAAGAGTCCGCCGCGTTTTTCAGAATTCCCCCATCCCGCAAGCCGTTCCGACCAGCGCTCCCCAGCGGTTCCCGCATCCGTCGAGGCCCGAGCAAAGCCCCACTTCCCTCTTTTCTCCCTCCGGTTGACGGACATCAAGCGAACCCCATAAAAAAATTTTGCAAAGATGGCGAATGTGGACCGGCAGCGGCCACCAAAGGCGGCCCTCATGCCGGCCACACCGGAAAAGATAACTCGGGGACACCCCCCGAAAACCAGGAGAAAAAATATGATGACAGGTAACCATTTCAACACCTCCAGAATCCACCGTTTCCACAACGTCCACTCTCCACTAAAGGACGGCTCGGATGATGAAGACCTGTAACATTTCAGGCCCTGACAGCTGCCGCACTCAGGAGCCGCTGTCATGAAGGGAAAGACCTACGGATATATCCGTGTATCCAGCTCGGAGCAGAACGAAGACCGCCAGCTCATGGCCATGGAAAAATATGCCATAGAGAAAAACAACATCTATATGGACAAGCAATCCGGCAAGGACTTTCATCGTCCTCAGTATCGGGCCATGCTCCGCCGGCTCAGACCGGGAGACCTCGTCTGCATCACCAGCATCGACAGGCTGGGTCGAAACTACGAAGAAATCCAGAGACAGTGGCGTATCCTTACCAAGGAAATGAACGTGGACATTCTTGTCCTGAATATGCCTCTGCTCGATACCAGACAAAACAAGGACCTTCTCGGCACCTTCATAGCTGATATAGTGCTTCAGATTCTTTCCTTCGCCGCTCAGAACGAACGGGAAAACATCCGTCAACGCCAGGCGGAAGGCATTGCCGCGGCAAAAAAGAAAGGCGTCCGCTTCGGGCGTCCGCCGATGCCGCTGCCCAAGGAGTTTCCCAGGGCGTTCCTGCTATGGACCGAAGGAAAAATAACGCTGGCCGATGCCGCCAGGCAGTGCCACATGGCGGAATCCTCATTCCGCTACAGGGCAATTCTGAAGCTGAAGTCCCGCTAACCCCCAAACCAAAAAGTGTACTTTTTCGAGCCCCTTCCGGTTTCAGGTTCGCCATAAGGTAAACATACTCCAAAACTCTTTATCATTCCAGCAGAAAATATATAATATCCTCATTAAATGATGCTCTTCTTGAGTCAGCGAAAAAGTACACTTTTTTGATGTCCCTTCTCCATTTCATTTTTAAATGGAGGAGAGCATGAAAAAATCGAAACACATCGTTAAAATTCATAAAAAAATGTATAATATATTTATATTATACATTAAAATATGTTTAATATTTATTGTTTCAATTTCAATTTTTCAACTATTTCCATATAATTCATTCGCAAATAATTATATAGAACCACATATAATTAAAAACAGTGGAACATATTATTTTAAAGAAGGAATCATTAATAATGAATTCTTTGATGTATACACATCAAATAATAATGAAAATCCTATAAATATTATTCTAAATATCGAATCTCAAGGAACAATATCAATAAACAATACAGGCTCCTGGGCAAGTATCGATTTATATAATGGAAACGACCACTTATTGGACAATCCTCCTGTTATTGCCCAAATCAATGGAAATATTGATATATATCAAACTATGAGAACAAACACGGATTGCAGGGCCATCAATATTTTTAATAGTACAAGCGAACAAGATGAGCTCACTATTACAGGAAAAACATCCATCCATATCGATACTGCACCAACAGAAAATTCAAACTATTCCACCAACTGGCTGGAAGCCATACGCACTTTGGGAGGAACCGTTAATTTAAATGGCGGTACTCATATCTCCATGGACATCACCCAAAAAGAACAATCTCCACTTCTTAGCAACTATTATATTGCCGGCATATACGCTCTTTCCACCGATGAAAATGCCATATATTATGAGGATTATATTGAACCTCCTGACTTCACGACAGAAATCAATTTAGAAAACGAAAGCACTATTGACGGCATTACTGTACAAACTTCAAGTGAGAACTTTGTTTCATCGGCCGCCCTTAAGGCTTCAGGTACAAAAGCCTCCATTAATGTCGATGGCCCCATGACCATACGCAATATGACTACTCAAAATACGCAGGGAGATGCCTACACCTATGGCGTCTATACAGAAAACGGCGCACGGATAACTTTCAAAGACGGTCTCAGCATAAGCAATCTCAAGGCCCCCACTCTGAACAATAACTATACGGAAGCGTTCGCACTTTTCTCCTACGGCGGAAGAATTTCCGTGACTTCCAGTGACAAAGACATCGTCATTATCGGGGAAACGGGAGCTTTTTCTCAGGAAGAAACAGATATTCCGAACATCGATATTCAATTTAACACCGCCAGCTCCAGCCTCACCGGCATTGCCATGCTCAGAGAACCGGACTGGACAAACGGGGGACTCAAGGACGATGAAGGAATCATTGATTTTTCCTTCGCCCCAGGCGCCACATGGAACGTGCTTCCTGCCGACAGCAGTACTGTAAGCAACTATCTGCATCAGGAGGACGAGCTCCTTTTCAGCGAAGTGACGTCTCTGAAAGTCGACACAGGCGCGAACGTCTATCTCGGAAGCATGAAGAGTTCATGGGATTTCTTGCCGCAGGGGTTTACAACTTCCCCGTTCGACACGACGCCCGATATGGCGTCCACTCCCGTCCAGCTCCGCACTAAAAAGCTTGACGGAAACGGAAACTTTTATCTGCGTACCGATCTTCATCAGGACATTTCCGACAGCGTACTCATTACCGAATCACTTTCCGGTTCCCATACACTGTATGTAAAGGGCGGCGGAAGCGGCGAGCTGGTCAAGGAACAGACGAACAGCTATCTGGCCCGTGCGGAAAACAACGTGGCTGCAACGGGAGGAGAATTCTCTCTGGCCCCCAACAAGGAGGGCCTCGAACTTGTGGACATCGGTCTGTACAACTACAAGCTGGAAACCGACGTAAGAGACTATGGGCGTGAATGGTATCTGGTCCGCTCCGGCAGCTCCACGACGCCCGACTCTCCCACCGGAGAAACCGAGGCCGCCCTTTCCGGCTTTGCCGGGCACTACGCCATGTGGTACGGCTACCAGACGGATTTGCGCAAACGACTCGGCGAAATCCGTTACGGTACGCAGACCGGCCTGTGGGTCCGCGGCTTTGCCGACAAGGTACGCCTCCACGGGCTCTCCGGCACGAACTTCACCCAGAACCTCGCAGGCGGCTCCATAGGCTACGACACGCAGGCGACCGTGGATGAAACCCATATGTGGATTCTCGGCATGCAGATTCGAAGCGGTCATGCCGACCAGCGCATCAAAGGACTCTGGGGTGGTTACGGCGACCTTTCCAGCGTGGGCGGCGGTCTCTACTCCACGTGGGTACACGTCGATGGCTGGTACCTCGACGCCGTGGCCACCATGGACTGGTTCAATCACGAAATACGCACCGCCATGCTCGACGGAACCGCCGTGCATGACGACCGCTCCTCCTACGGCATCGGCGCTTCGCTGGAAGGCGGACGAAAAATGGACTTCGCGTTCAGCAACGACGGGCTCGACTACTGGTTCCTGGAGCCGCAGCTTCAACTCTCCTGGTTCTGGGTACGGGGCGGAGACTACATGGCCGACAACGGCATGACCATCGAACAGAACGACATGGCCTCCCTGACAGGCAGAGCCGGCCTCGTGCTCGGCAAAAAAATCACTCTGGATGGAGACTCCTTCCATCCCCGTTACGTGCAGCCCTACATCAAGGCGGGCGTAAACCACGAATTCCTCGGCACGCAGACGGCACGCATCAACGGACATCGCTACAGCTCCGAGCTGGACGGCACACGAGTCTATTACGGCTTCGGAGCGGACTGGCAGGTCACGGACAATCTGCGCATCTACATGCAGGCCGAACGCGAACACGGCGAAAACTTCACCCGCGAATACAACCTGTCCGCAGGGTTGAAGTGGCGCTTCTAATCGGAACGGGCGGACAGAGCCTGTCCGCCCGTTTTATGAGGTGTTCATGCACGTCGCAGCATCGCTTGTGCTATGCCTTGCTTCCCTGTGGTTCGCTGTGCCGGCTCATGCGGAAGAAGGACATTCTCCGTCGTGGGGTGCATCGGTCGCTTCCGTTCTTGCCGGGCGCTCTCCCTCCTCCGTCTTCGGCGAAGCAGGCAAAAGCCTGCTTTTTTCCGTACCGGTGTACGTTCTGCAGACGAAGGAAGTCGTAAGCGGACGCTCCTGCTCTGTCCTGTACTCCTTTTGGAAAGGAGGACTTCTGGAATACATGGTGTTCTTTCATGGAGAGAAAGAATCTCTGTACCGCGAACTCAGAAACTGCTTTCTGAAAAGACACCTGCCCTACGAAGGGCCGTATTTTACCGGAATAGAGGACGCATTCATCAGCAAAGACGGCTCGACTCTCTACCTGCTTCTTTCTGGCAGGGAAACCATGCTCTATGTTCTGGATGCCAGAGCTTACGACACTTTCATGCGCGGGCACTGACGCCTGAGGGGCGGGGATGCAGCATACCGCGTCCCGACAGGTGTTTTCCGCTTTTTCATGTCGCGCCGGACAAGCGTACGCCTTCCCCGTTTCCTGCTGGCATTCCCATCATCCTCATGCCTGCCGCCAGTGAAACGCAAGCCACAAAAAAACGCTCAGTCCTGCAAAAACGCTTTAAAAGTAAAAGGGGCGCCCGCACATACGGACGCCCCATTTTTTTTTTTTTTTTCAAAGACAGCCAATCAGTCGCCGCCCTTGGCTCTGCTTTCGCAGTAGATGCAGCGGTACACTCGTTTTTCCCTGTCCGTCAGCTTGAAGATTTGCGGCAGTTCCTGCTCGGTGGACGTGATGCAGCGGGGGTTCTTGCAGCGGATGACGTTGGTCACGCGCTCGGGAAGCTCCACGTTGAACTTGCGGTCGAGCTTGCCGTTGCGCACGATGCTTACGGTGATGCCCGGGTCCACATAACCGAGCACGTCGAAGTTCAAATCGATGATTTCATCAATCTTGATGATGTCCTTGCGGCCCATCTTCCTGCTGGTCACGTTCTTCAGCACGGCCACGGAACACTGGAGCTTGTCGAGATTGAGAATATGGTACAGCTCCATGCTGCGTCCCGCCCTGATGTGGTCGAGAACGATGCCGTTGGAAATCGCGTCGATGACCATGCTAGTTCACCCCCAGAAGCTTCATGATGAGCGCCATACGCATATATTTGCCGTTCAGCACCTGACGGAAGTAGGCGGCTCTCGGGTCCTTGTCCACGGCAACGGAAATTTCGTTCACCCTGGGCAGAGGATGCAGAATGCACATGTCCTCTCTGGCGTCCTTCAGCTTTTCCGGCGTGAGAACGTAGCTGTCCTTAAGGCGGACGTAATCGGCTTCGTTGAAGAAGCGTTCCTTCTGCACACGGGTCATGTACAAAACGTCCAGATGCGGCATGGCCGCCACAAGGTCGGTGGTCTCCTCATAGGCTATGCCGTTCTTCTCCATCACGTCCTTGCGGATGTAGCCGGGCAGGCGCAGCTCCTCGGGAGAGATGAGCACGAACTTCACTCCGGCATAGCGGGACATGGCCGCAATGAGGGAATGAACGGTACGGCCGAACTTGAGGTCGCCGCAAAGACCGATGACCAGATTGTCCAGCCGTCCCTTCTCGCGCCAGATGGTGAGAAGGTCCGCCAGCGTCTGCGTGGGATGGTTGTGGCCGCCGTCGCCGGCGTTGATGACGGGCACGGCAGAATTCATGGCCGCGACAAGAGGCGCGCCTTCCTTGGGATGACGCATGGCGATGATGTCCGCATAGCAGCCCACCACCTTCACCGTGTCGGCCACGCTCTCACCCTTGGAGGCGGAAGAGCTCTGAGCCTCGGAAAACCCTATGACATGGCCGCCGAGTTCGTACATGGCCGCCTCGAAGCTGAGGCGGGTACGGGTGGACGGCTCGAAGAACAGCGTCGCCAGCTTCTTGCCGCAGCACTTCTGCGCATACGCTTCCGGGTGGGCGATGATGTCCAGGGCCGTGGCCAGAAGTTTTTCAATGTCCTGCGTGGAAAGGTCCCGGATATCAATCAGACTTTCCATGACTACGCTCCAATCCAGCTCTCGTCGGAGGGATTGTTGCGGAAGGCGATGAGGCGGGCCACGTCTTCCTTACGGATATAGCCGCTTTCCGCGGCCACTTCGGCAATGGTGTCGAAGTTGGTGAGGCTTATGTTCTTCACGTTGGCTTCGGCCAGACGGTCGAGGCCCTTCTTCATGCCGTAGGTGAAGATGCTGGCCACGCCGAGCACTTCGGCGCCGGCTTCGCGCAGAACCTTCACCACGTCGAGCACGCTGCCCGCCGTGGAAATGAGGTCCTCGATGACCACGACCTTCTGACCGGGTTCAAGGCGGCCTTCAATCTGATTGCCGCGTCCGTGGTCCTTGGCGCTGGAGCGCACATACCCCATGGGCAGGCCCATGATGTGACCCACGATGGCGGCATGGGCGATGCCGGCGGTGCTGGTGCCCATGAGCACTTCACATTCGGGGTAGGCTTCGCGCACCACGGCGGCAAGGGCATTTTCCACGTCGCTGCGCACTTCGGGAGCGGTAAGGGTGAGACGGTTGTCGCAATAGACAGGGCTCTTGATGCCGCTTGCCCAGATGAAGGGTTCGTCGGGACGGAAGAACACGGCCTTGATGGAAAGAAGGTCCTTGGCTATGAGTTTTTCGCGGGATTCCATAATGATGGCTCCTTCTTTGATGAATGCTTCTTCAAATATTCATGCCCCCGGGCGCAGGACGGCAGACGAAGGCTTCGGAAGGAAAACTCCCGTCCGAAGCGTCACGCGCCCGGAAAAGGGACGATTAGCCGAGAAATTCGCTGACGCAGCGGCGATAGGCGGCCACGGGGTCGGCGGCCTGCGTGATGGGACGCCCCACCACGATGAAGTCGGAGCCAAGCTCTCTTGCGCGTGCTGGCGTGGTCACGCGCACCTGGTCGCCCTTCTCCCCTTCGGCAAAGCGCACGCCGGGAGTGACGGTCAGAAAACCTGCGCCGCAGACCTCGTGCACCTTTCCCGCTTCCAGAGGAGAGCAGACCACGCCGTCAAGACCGGCCTCTCTGGCACGGGAGGCGTAGTGCATGACCACATCTTCCATGGGACGCTCGATGAGCAAATCCTCGCGCATGCGCTCTTCGCTCGTGGAGGTGAGCTGCGTCACGGCAATGAGCAGGGGGCGCGTGCCGTCGGGGCGGGTGAGGCCCTTCAGCGCGTCCTGCATCATGGCCACGGTGCCGGCGGCGTGCAGGTTGCACATGTCCACGTCAAGCGAGGACAAGACGGCCATGGCCTTGCGCACGGTGTTGGGAATGTCGTGCAGCTTGAGGTCGAGGAATATCCTGTGCCCCCGGGCCTTGATGGCGCGCACGATGTCCGGGCCTTCGGCATAGTACAGTTCCATGCCGATTTTCACAAAAGGCTTCTCCTCGGTGAAGAGACCGAGAAAATCCATGACTTCCGCTCTGCTGCTGAAGTCGCAGGCCACCATGACGTCCTTGTTGAGATTACGCATCAGTGCGCTCCTCCGATGATATCCTTCAGGCTGGTTATGCCGTACTGTTCCATGACGCGGGGCAGGTCGGCAAGAATCTTCGGGCAGGCCCACGGGTCAACCAGATTGGCCGCGCCGATTTCCACGGCCGTGGCGCCCGCCAGCATCATTTCCACCACGTCGCGGGCCGAAGTGACGCCGCCCATGCCGATGATGGGCAGCTTCACCGCCTCATAGACCTGATAGACCATGCGCAACGCCACGGGCAGTATGGCGCTGCCGGAGAACCCGCCCATCCTGTTGGCGATGACGGGCTTTCTCGTGCGCAAGTCAATGCGCATGCCGAGCAGCGTGTTGATGAGGCTTATGCCGTCCGCGCCGGCTTCCGCGGCGGCCGCGGCAATGGGCACGATGTCCGTGACGTTGGGCGAGAGCTTCACGTACACGGGCTTCGTCGTCACGGCCTTCACGGCCTTCGTCACGGCGGACACGCCGAGCGGGTCGGTGCCGAAGCTCATGCAGCCGTTGTGCACGTTGGGGCAGCTCACGTTCACCTCGATGATGCCCACCTGCTCTTCCTTGTCGATGCGGGCGCAGCACTCGGCGTATTCCTCCACGGAAAAGCCGCCGATATTGGCGACAACCTTCTTGTGGAAGACCTTCTTCAGACGGGGCAGCTCCTCGCTTATCACCCTGTCGATGCCGGGGTTCTGCATGCGCACGGCATTAATCCTGCACGAAGGCGTTTCCGCAAAGCGCGGCGTGGGGCTGCCGAAGCGCGGCTCCAGCGTGGTTCCCTTGAAGGAAAAGGAGCCGAGCATGTTGATGTCGTACAGTTCGGCGAATTCGTAGCCGTAGCCGAAGGTGCCGCTGGCCGGAATGAGCGGGTTGTCCAGCTCAAGGCCGCTGAGCGTTACTTTCAAATCTGCCATTCCAGCACCTCCTTATCAAACACGGGGCCGTCCTTGCACACGCGCCTGCTGCCTTCCTTCGTCATGATGCTGCAGCCCATGCAGGCGCCGAACCCGCAGCCCATGCGCTCCTCAAGGCTGAACTCTCCGGCGGTTCCCTGAGCGGCACGGTACAGTGCGCGCAGCATGGGCATGGGGCCGCAGCTGTACACGAAGCTGAACAACGGGGGAAGCGCGTCCGTCACAAAGCCCTTCACGCCCTCGCTCCCGTCCACCGTAGTCACGATGACGCTCGCGCCGAGTTCTTCGAATTCCCGGGCGTAGAAAATTTCCTCCGCCCTGTTGAAGCCGAGAATGACCGTGGGCTTCTTCCCGGCGGCAATGAGCTTCTTTGCCAGGTTGAACAGCGGGGGCACGCCCACGCCGCCGCCCACCAGAAGCGGGGTGTCGCCGCTTTTTTCCACGCCGAAGCCGTGACCGAGGCCGGTGAGCATATCCATGGTCTCACCTTCCTTCATCTTCGCCATGGCGTCCGTACCCTGCCCCACCACCTTGTAGATGAGAGTGATGGTCTTCTCATCGTAATCGCAGACGGAAATGGGTCTGCGCAGGAAAAAGCCCGGCAGGCTGATTTCCACGAACTGCCCCGGCATGGTCATGGCCGAGGTGTCACCGGCGAGCACCATGCGGTACACGTCCTTCGTGAGCGCCTTATGCTCGACTATGGTATATATTCCCTGTTTCATGCTGGCTCCGCACATGATGTTGTCCTGACGGAGACGCCATGCCTGCGCCTCTCTGCCTCGCCATGCGGCTCCTTGCAGAAAACGGCGCGGGCACGCTCCCGCCTCTCTTACGCCTTTTCACTCCACGCCACTTCGCCGCCCACGAGCGTGAGCACGCAGCGGCCGAAGAGCGTACAGCCTGCAAAGGGCGTGGCCCGCCCCTTGCTCAAAAATTCCTCGGGGTTCACCACCCACTCCCGGGAAAGGTCGAACACGGCCACATCCGCAGCCTGCCCCTCCTCGAGAAAAGCTCCCAGGCCAAAACGCTTCGCGGGCCTCACGGACATGAGCTCCACCAGCTTTTCCAGGGTGAGAACGCCCTTCTTCACGAAGAAGGTGTACATGACGGCAAAGGCCGTTTCCAGGCCGACCACGCCCATGGCGCTCTGCGCAAGGCCTCTGTTCTTGGCTTCCGCCTCGTGCGGAGCATGGTCGGTGGCAATCATGTCCACCGTGCCGTCCAGAATCCCCTCGATGAGGGCGGCCCTGTCTTCTTCGCCGCGCAGGGGCGGGTTCATCTTGAAACGCCCGTCTTCCTGCAAATCCTTATCGCAGAGCACCAGGTAGTGCGGACCGGTCTCGCAGGTGACGTCCACGCCTTCGGCCTTGGCCCGGCGGATGATGTCCACGCTTTCCTTCGTGGAAATGTGGCAGACGTGATAGCTCACGCCCGTTTCCTTCGCGAGCTTCACGTCGCGGGCAATCTGTCCCCACTCGCTTTCGGAGCAGATGCCCCTGTGGCCATGGGCACGGGCGTATTCCCCGTCGTGAATGTAGCCGCCGCGAAGCAGCTCGTTCACCTCGCAGTGCGCCGCCACGATTTTTCCGAGCTTCTTCGCTTCGACCATGGCCGCGCGCATCATGTCCTCATCCTGCACGCCGCGTCCGTCATCGGAAAATCCCGCCACGGAAGGGGCCATGCCCGCCATGTCGGAAAGAGCGCGCCCCTTCTCCTCCATGGTGATGGTGCCGTAGGGCACCACGCGGATGGCGGCGTCGCGCCGGATGATGTCGAGCTGCTCTTCAAGATGCGCCACGGTATCGGGCGCGGGGTTCAGGTTCGGCATGGCGCACACCGTGGTGTAGCCGCCGTGCGCGGCGGCAAGGCTGCCCGTGCGCATGGTTTCCTTGCACGAAAAACCCGGCTCACGAAAATGCACATGGACATCTACGAGGCCGGGAACGATGCAACACCCGCTCATATCTTTTTCCGATACTCCCTCCATGGGAGGTATGTTCGGAGCAATGCTCTCTATCTTTCCGCCCCGAATGAGCACATCGCCCTTTTCGAACCCGGAAGGACGGTACACCATGGCGTTTCTCAGGATGCAATCCATGAACTCTCCTTGGAACAATGCAGGTCGGAGGACGCCGCAAAAAACGATATTTCTCCGCCGGAGCCATCCGCAACCGCAATGACCGTTCCTCCGGCGGAATGACGGTCCGGAAAAAGCCCGGCCCGAAGGCCGGGCACAACATTACGCCACCTGACGGAGCACCGTTTCCAGCGCCTCGGTAAAGGCCTCAAGGTCGGCCTCGTCGATGGTCAGGGGAGGCAGAAGCCGCAGGGTGGGACCATAGGTGAGATTGAGAATGAAGCCGCGCTCCATGAGCGTGAGCCATACTCTGCGGGCCTTTTCGTCCGGCATGTCGAGCTCGATGCCGATGAGAAGGCCCATGCCGCGCACGTCGCGAATCACGCCGGGCATGCGCTCGCCGAGGGCGCGGAAACGGGCTCTTGCGCGCTCGCCGAGAACCGCGGCGCGTTCCACAAGGCGGTCGCGTTCCATGATTTCCAGCACCTTGAGTCCCACGGCGGTAATCAGGGCGCCGCCGCCGAAGGTGGTGGCATGGCTGCCGTAGTCGAAGCCCTGCGCCACTTCGTCGGTGGCCATCATGGCGCCGAGAGGCAGACCGTTGGCCATGGATTTTGCGCTGGTGAACACGTCGGGCTCGATGCCGAAGTTCTGGAAGCCCCACCATCTGCCGCTGCGGCCCATGCCCGCCTGCACTTCGTCGCACATGACGAGAACGCCGTGGCTGCGGCAGATGTCCATGATACCGTCGGCATACTCCTGAGTCACGGGAATGATGCCGCCCTCGCCCTGGATGGCTTCAAAAAGCACGGCGGCCGTCGTGGGCTTGATGGCCTTTTCAAGCGCGTCCAAATCCCCCCACGGAATGCGACCGAAACCGGGCGTTTCCGGCTCGAAGCCTTCGGTGTGCTTGCCGGTGGCGGCCAGCGTGGCCAGCGTGCGTCCGTGGAAGCAGTTGGAAAGCGTGATGACTTCCCAGGCGTCGCGGCCCTTCACGTCGCGCTGATAGCGCCTTGCTATCTTGATGGCGGCCTCGTTGCTCTCCGCGCCGGAGTTGCAGAAGAACACCTTGCCCGCATGGCTGGTGGAAAGCAGCTTCTCGGCATAGTCGAGCTGCTCTTCCTGATAGAAAAGGTTGCTGACGTGAATCAGCTTTCGCGACTGTTCGGCCATAACCTCCGCTATTTCCTCGTTGCAGTGGCCAAGGCCTATGACGGCGATGCCGGCCAGCAGGTCCACGTACTCTCTGCCGTCCACATCCCAGAGGCGGGAACCCTTGCCTCGGACTATGCCCAGCGGGTAACGCGAGTAGGTCCGGCACATGAGGGCTCTTTCCCTCTCCTTCAGTCTTTCGAAAGCTTCGCTCATCGTCTGATTTCCCCGTAAAAACGTATATGTTTCACGTTTCCCGTCACAGGAACGGAAAACGCGGGTAGCATACACGATTAATGACGACTAGCCAAGAGCGCCCATCCGCCCTTTCCGGGATTGCTTTTTGCAGGGGAGAAGCTAAAAATCGGAAGCGACATCAACCGCCGGACTTTTTCCGACTCCTCCCGGCACACATCCTTACCATACCGGAATCCTTCATGACTTCTGCCTTTACCATGCTCCGCCCTCTTGTCCTCGCCTCAGGCTCGCCGAGGCGCCGCGCCTTTCTGGAAAGCGTGGGGCTCACTTTCAGAATCCTTCCCGCCACCTGCGACGAGCCCAGGCCGCTGCCCGGAGAAGACCCGCGCGCCTACGCGGCCCGCTGCGCCGAAGCGAAATCCCGCTTCGTACTGACCTCGATGACTGACCGGGAAGCTGGAACGGCCGTCCTCTCGGCCGACACCATCGTCATTCTCCGCGACGAGACCGGGGCGTCCATTCTGGGCAAGCCACGGGACAAAGCCGAAGCCCTCGCCATGCTTTCGCGCCTGTCCGGCCGCACGCACGAAGTCGTCACCTCGTGCTGTCTGGCCATGGACAGCCATGTGGAATGCTTCGACGACATGACGGAAGTCACCTTCGCCCCCTGGCCGCGCTCCGTGCTGGAAGCCTATGTGGAAAGCGGCGACCCTCTGGACAAGGCCGGAGCCTACGGCATACAGGGCAAGGGCGCCTTTCTGGTCAGCCGGGTATCGGGCTCCTGGTCCACGGTGGTGGGCCTTCCCCTGAATCTCGTGCTGGAACGCCTGCTTGCCGCCGGAGTTCTCGACCTGAAACACGCCCGTTGAAACGCCTTGGTCTTTCCGCCGTGCCGCTGCGGCAAAAACGTCCCGCCATGCGCGGCAAGACCTCGTCAGGCAGGCGCTTTTCTGCAGGCAGAACGACATTATCACCGCTGCGGCGGAAAACGTGCATTTCACCACGTGCGTCCACCGGAGCAACCTTTTTCACCATGATTCCGCTTCAGGAGTTTTCATGAAACAGCAGATACTGGACGCCATACACGCCGTCCATGCCAGCGTCCCTCTGGTACACAGCATCACCAACTTCGTCGTCATGCAGGTCTCGGCCAACGCCCTGCTCGCCGCCCACGCCTCTCCCCTCATGGCCCACGCCGCCGAGGAAATGGACGACCTCACCAATATCGATTCCGCCCTTGTGCTCAATATCGGCACGCTGGACCCGGCATGGCTGGACAGCATGGAACTTGCCGGCAAACTCATGAAGCAGAAAGGCAAGCCCGTGGTGCTCGACCCCGTGGGCGCCGGAGCTTCCGGCCTGCGCACCCGCGCCGCCCTGCGCCTGCTCGACATGGTGCGCCCCGACATCCTGCGCGGCAACGCCTCGGAAATCATGGCCCTTGCCGCCGAAATCCGCTCGGCGGACAAAATTTCCACCAAGGGAGTGGACAGCCTCAACAGCAGCGACGAGGCTCTCGACTCCGCCCGGGCGCTGGCCCGGCGCTTCCGCTGCGTGGTAAGCGTGAGCGGTGAAAAGGACGTCGTCACGGACGGAGAAAACGTTCTTGTCGTCGAAGGCGGCTCTCCCCTCATGCCGCTGGTTACGGGCATGGGCTGTTCGGCTTCCGCCGTCACCGGAGCCTATGCCGCCGCCTGCGAAAACCGCCTCGTGGCCGCTGCCGCCGCCATGGCCGTCATGGCTTCGGCCGGAGAAAAGGCCGGTCGCACGGCAAAAGGCCCGGGGAGCTTTCTGCCCGCCTTCCTGGACGAGCTCTATCTGCTCGACCCCGAAGACGCGGCCGCGCGGGTACGCATTCTGAAGTAACGCTTCAGAACCGGAACGCCGCTTCCCGTTCACGGCAAGGCGTTCCGGCTCGCACAGGTTGGAAACGTTCCGGCTTCGAAAGAAGCTCCTGAGAAAGACCGGCCGAGCAGACAACGGGACACATGCAGGATTTCCGTCTCCCGCAACGCCGTCGGCCGCCGGAGGATGCCTTTTTCAGACATCCCACAAAGGCCGGCAAGGCCGCCTATTAAACGCGTCTGAGCCCTCCCGGCCGACACTGCGCAAAAAAAAGCAGGCAAAAACACCACCTGCACAGCACCCTTCACCCTTTAACGAAAAAGCGAGAACGCCATGAACTGGAGACGGCATACCGACTACCGGGTCTATCTTGTCACGGACCGCGAACTCTGCCTCGGCAGACCGCTGGAAGACATCGTTCTTGCCGCCGTAAGGGGTGGAGCCGGCGCCGTGCAGCTTCGGGAAAAGCACGCATCTTCGCGCGAATTTCTGGAGCTGGCCCGGGCTCTTGTCTCCCGCATACAGCCCCTCGGCATTCCGCTCATCATCAACGACAGAGCCGACATCGCCCTCGCCTCGGGAGCTGCCGGACTGCACGTGGGCCAGAGCGACCTGCCGCCTGAGGACGCGCGCCGCCTCATGGGGCCCGACGCCATCATCGGCCTCTCGGTGGAAACGATGGAGGAGCTGAAGGAGGCGGAAGCGTACGATATCGACTACGTGGGGCTCAGTCCCATATTCGCCACGCCCACCAAGACCGACACCCACACGCCCTGGGGGCTGGAAGGCCTGCGCCTTGCCCGCCGCACCTCCCCGCTCAAACTGGTGGCCATCGGCGGCATACACCGCCAAAACGCCGCCGCCGTAGTGGAAGCCGGGGCACACAGCCTGGCCGTGGTTTCGGAAATCTGCTCGGCGGAAAACCCGGAAGAGGCGACGCGAAAACTTCTTGCCGCATTCGAAGGCTCCGGACGCCGCGCCTGAGCTTTCCGGCAACGCCGTCGTCGAGAGCCCGACGCTCCGTGAGCATCCTGCCCGGTTGAGTGACCGGCACGCAAGCGTTTTCCACAAAACGACAGCGCGCCCCTCATGACTCGATGACCTCGAAAAGGTCTCCGCCATTCCACCATGCATTCAGGGGCGAGACGGGCCATCCCTGCGCATCGTCTTTGAAAAAGCCCGGGGCAACACATCTGCCCCTTCCCTCCTGACCGGAACCGCCTTTTTGCTGCGGACCTGCCGGAGTGCGGGGAGGGAGACCGGCTAATCCACCAGAAACTCGTACTGTTCCAGCTTGTCCAGTACGGCCGACATGACCATGGCCATGACACCGGACACCATGGCCGCCGTGGTGGACGGAACTTCGGAAACTTCATTTCACAGAACACGCCGGAAAAACACGGCCGGGCACTCCTGCGTCTTCGTGCGCACCATGGGGTCGGAATAGGAGCGGAACGCGCCGTCCACAAAGGCCTCGGCCTCCTCCGGGCTGTAACCCAGATTGCGGAGCATGTCCTGCGTGACGCGAAGGTACTCCACCACGACGACGTTGGGTGCCTGCACCATGAGCCCGTACAGAACGGCGGCATGCACGAAGGCCCGCCATTCCAGCATGAGGCTCTTTTTCTCCTCTTCCGTACCGCAGGGCAGACCGGCCTTCTGCGCCATGGCAAGCACGCCGGTCTCACCGGTATTCAGCTCGAAAAGTATGCCCGCCGCCTCCACGGCCCGGGCCACGGACAGCTTACGCTTCACGACCGCTCCTCCCTCTTTCTTCCTCTTTCTCTCCGAAACGGATGCCGGCCATCATCATGCCCACGGCTTCCAGACGTTCCGTATCCGTATGAGAAAACACATCGATGAAACGGCCGCGGTACATGACGGCAAAGGTGTCGGCCAGCGTCACGGCTTCCCTCAGGTCGCTGGTCACAAGCAGCACGCCCGCATGGGAACGCGCCGCCAGAATGCGCCGCCACACTTCCTCCATGGCTCCGATGTCCAGCCCCTGGGTGGGATTTTCGGCGACGATGAGACGCGGCTCCCGATAAAACTCCCGGCCGAGCACCATCTTCTGCAGGTTGCCGCCGGAAAGCGAGCCGGCCGAAGCATGCAGCCCGTCGGCCACCACCTGATATTCGCGCATGACGCCTTCCGCCGCCGCAGCGGCACGGCGCCGGTCGAGAAAGCCGAAGCGCTGAAATTCATCACGGCACGTCAGAAGAAAATTGTCCAGCAAATCCAGGGCGGGACAGGTGGCCACGCCCTTCCTGTCCTCGGGAATATAGACAAGACCGTTTCTGCCCGGGCGCTGCTTGACAAATTCCTGCCAGCTGCGGCCGAGAATGCGGACGGAGTCCGGACCGCTTTCCGGCCTTGCCGCACCGGTAACCATTTCCACAAGCTCGCGCTGACCGTTGCCGGCCACGCCCACCACGGCCAGCACCTCGCCGCGGCGAATCCGGCAGCGAAGGTCCTTCGCCATGCCGCAAGTCGCACCGTCGAGCTCCAGAAGCACTTCTCCTTTGGCCACGGGCGTCTGCACCACCACGGCATCCATCTGACGGCCCACCATGCGCTCGGCAAGCTCCCTTTCCCCGGGCACGTCGGCGCGAAGGAAGTGGTCCACAATCTCGCCTCTGCGCAGGATGCTGATTTGCGTCGCCAAATCCAGCACTTCCCTCATCTTGTGGCTGATGAACACGATGGCCTTGCCGTCGGACGCCATGCGCCGCAGCGCGCTGAAAAGCTGTTTCGTTTCCGGCGGAGTGAGTACGGCGGTAGGCTCGTCGAGAATGAGCACCCGGCAGTCGCGATACAGCAGCTTCAGAATTTCCACTCTCTGACGCTCGCCCATGGAAAGGGAGGATATGACGGCATCCGGGTCAATCTCGAAACCGTAACGGGCGGCCAGCTCAAGCACCCGTTCGCGCATGGCCTTCGGGTTCAGAATGCCGTGCGCCTGCCCGAGCAGCAGGTTCTGCGTCACCGTCATGGCCTCCACCAGCATGAAGTGCTGGTACACCATGCCTATGCCCGCTTCCAGCGCATCGTGAGGAGAGCGGAACGGCGCGGGAATCCCGTCCACGAAAATGGTGCCCGAATCCTGTCTGGACTTGCCGGAAAGAATGGACATGAGCGTGGACTTGCCCGCCCCGTTTTCGCCGAGCAGAGCAAGAATTTCTCCTGCATGAACCTCAAGACAGATGTTGCGGTTCGCCTGTACCGGGCCGTAGCTTTTGCAGATATTTTCCAGACGTACCAGCGCGGGCGCCGTCTTTGCGCCGTCTTCCGCCGGAAAATGACTCCTGTTTTCCATCATTCCTTTCCTTCCGGCCGTGAAGAGGCCGTCGTATCGGTATCTTTTCCAAAAAGATGCGCGCCGTCTTCCGCCTTCAGCAGCATGAAGATGAATGCGGAGGCCGCCGTCATGAGTCCCACGGCCACAAAGGTGGAGTGCAGCGCATGAAGTTCTCCGCCGGAGGAGAAGAAGCGCAGCATGGCCGTGCTTATGGCCACGCCGAAACTTATGCTGAGATTCTGCGAAACCGAGAGCAGGCTGTTGCCGTCGCTCGCCGTCTCGGCGGGAAGGTCACCGAGCGTGATGGTATTCATGGACGTGAACTGACCGGACATGAGCATTCCCTGAATCAGAAGCTGCACCACAAGCAGCGTAAGCGGCCAGCCCGGCTGCTGAAGCCCCATGCACATGAAGATTCCCGCAATGCAGAGCGTGAGAAAGAGCAGCACCCGGCGATAGCCGAAACGCCTGAGAAGTTTCAGCACCACCGTCTTGGTCATGATGGAGCCCACGGCCGGGGCGATGAGAATGAGCCCCGCTATGTCTGCGGAATAGCCAAGACCGACCTGAAGCATGAGCGGCACAAGAAACGGAATGCTTCCGATGCCGAGGCGCGCCACGATATTGCCCGCAATCCCCACGCAGAAGGTACGGGTGCGAAACACCTTCAGCGTAATGATGGGGAACCTGAACCTTTTGGCATGAAACACGTAGAGCACGACGGACAGGACACCGAAAACGATGAGGATGCCGGCCAGAACGGGGGACGCTCCGTGTCCTCCGGTCAGTTCCAGCCCCGACGTCATGGCCAGCACGCCGATGCCGATGAGCGTGAATCCCAGGTAGTCGAAAGGACCGCGGGGCTGACGGTAGTCGGGAAAGAGCCGCAGGGCATACACGAGCCCGACAAGCCCGAGCGGAACGTTGATGAGAAATATCCAGTGCCACGAGGCGTAGGTGACGAGCCACCCGCCGACGATGGGCCCCACCACCGGTCCCACAAGCCCGGGAATGGTGATGAAGTTGAAGACCCTGACGAAATCCTCGCGGCTGTAGGCCCGCATGAGCGTCAGGCGGGAAACGGGCACCATCATGGCGCCGCCTATGCCCTGAATCACGCGGGCCGTCACAAGCTGCGGCAGCGAAGAGGACAGGGCGCACAGCACGGCGCCGATGACGAACAGCCCCAAGGAGATGAGAAACACCCTTCTTGTGCCGAAGCTGTCGGCCAGCCAGCCGCTCAGGGGAATGAGCAGCGCCACGGTCAGCGCGTAGCTTATGACCGCAAGCTGCATGGAAAACGGAGAACGGCCCATGGACTCGGCGATGGAGGGAAGCGCCGTGTTGAGAATGGTGGAATTGAACATCTGCATGAAAAAGGCCGCAGCCGTAATCATGGGAAGTCCGGTGAACATGTCTCGTGATGTCAGCATGGATTATCCTTTGTTTCTTCCCCTCCCGGAAAAGTCGGAACGCTCTTCCGCCGTCGCCACGCTTTTGAGAGAAAGTACGTACCGCCGCGCCTTCGGCTATGCCCCGGGAGCAATATTCTCCCCGAGGGCTGCGGGGGCGCTCCTGCCCTTGCCTCTGGCCGAGGAAACGAGCAGCGCGAGAATGGTGAGCGCATAGGGCAGCATCATCATGAGCGACGAGGGAATGGCGGTGCCGAGAGCCTGCATGCGAAGCTGCAGAGCCATGATGCCGCCGAAGAGGTAGGCGCCCAGCAGGGCGCGCCTGGGCCTCCAGAACGCGAAGATGACGAGGGCCACGGCAATCCAGCCCTTGCCCGCGGTCAGATTGTGCGTCCACAGATGCGTGGCGCAAAGGGACAGATACGCGCCGCCCACGCCCACGAAAAACGCTCCTGCGCAAATGCCCAGCCAGCGCATCCGCACGGGGTTCAGGCCCGCGGCCCTCACCGCCTCGGGAGCTTCACCGGCGGCACAGAGCGCCAGCCCCAGCGACGTGCGGCGGAAAAACCACATGACGACCCACGGCAGAACAAAGGAAAGATAGACCAGCGGGTCATGCTGAAAAAACACCGGTCCCAGCACGGGGATGTCGGAGAGAAGCGGAATGTCGAAAGACTGGAAGCCCACCGTCTTCTGCCCGATGAAGGGCGCGCCCAGATAGTCGGAAAGCCCCACGCCGAAAATGGTGAGCGCAAGGCCGGACACGGTCTGATTGCCCTGAAAGACGAGGCAGACCACGCCGTGCAGAAAACCGATGCACGCGGCGCCCAGTCCGGCGGCCAGCGTGGCCAGCCAGGGATTGCCCGTCTTATACTCCACGATGAAGGCGAAGAACGCCCCCATAATCATCATGCCTTCCACGCCGAGATTGAGCACTCCGGAGCGCTCGGTGATGAGCTCGCCCATGGTGGCGTACAGAAGCGGCGTTCCGGCCAGCACCGTGGCGGCCAGAAGCGCAACGAAAATATCCCACGTCATGCGGCGCCTCCCTGCCTGCGACCCATTCTCACGAGAGTGTAGGAATGAAAAAACTGCCCGGCCAGCACGCAAAGAAGGATGAACCCTTCCAGAATGCCTCCGAAGGCCGCGGGCACCTGCATGTCGACCTGAAGATTGTCCGTCCCCACGAGCAGTCCCGCCACAAACACGGAAAACAACGCGATGGAAGGCGTGCGCAGACGGGAAAGCCAGGCCACCACGATGGCGGTGTAGCCGTAGCCCGTGCACAGGTTGGGCTGGAGCCGGTTGAACGTGGCCGAAACTTCCACGCACCCCGCCATGCCCGCAAGCGCTCCCGACAGGGCGAGCACAAACATCAGAAGAAAGCCGTAGGGAATGCGGGCGTACCTCGCCGCCCTGGGATTCTCGCCGGACACGCAGAGCTCAAAGCCGAGACGCGTGCGCTGAAGGAACACGTACACGGCAACGGCCGCCACCACGCAGACCAGAAGTCCGGCATGAACGTAGCCCAGGACTTCCGGAAACACGGCCTCCTCCGGAAACAGCCCCGTCATGGGAAAGCCCATGCTGCCGGGGTCCTTCCACGGGCCATACACGAGATAGCGCATGAACTCTATGCCGATGTAGTTGAGCATGAGCGTGGAAATGATTTCATTGAGACCGAACTTCAGCCTGAGATAACCGGGAATGAGGCCCCACAGTCCGCCGGCAACGGCCGCGCACAGAAGCATCAGACAGAGCATGAGCGGCATGGGCAGCCCGGAAAAGGTGAGCACGGCCCATGTGGCTCCCACACCGCCGAGGGCGAACTGCCCTTCCGCGCCGATGTTCCACACCTTCATGCGGAACGCCACGGAAACGCCGAGCGAGCACAAAAAGATGGGAATGGCCTTGAGCATGGTATCCTGCAGGGCGTACAGGCTCCCGAAACCGCCCTGAAACAGCACCACGGCCGCCTTCACGGGCGACTTGTCCTGAATCATGAGAAGCAGGGAGCAGAATACCAGGGCGATGAGCAGCGCCGCAGGCAGCACCGCAAAGGAAACCCAGCCCGGGGGCGTCTGCCTTCTGACGACTCGGAAACCGTCCATCATTCCTCCGAAAATCTTGAAACCACCGCGCACCACGCGCGAAAAAAGCTAAAAGGAAAGCCCCGCCTTTCACGGGCGGAGCTTTCCTGAACATTATCTGGCCGTGCCGATGACGCCTTCCACGAACCAGTCCATGCTGAGCAGCATCTCATCGGGCGCAACCTGGCCTGCCGGCACGCGCTCCTTGCCTTCCTGGTCCTTCACGGGGCCGGAGAACACCTTGTACGTACCGTTCACGATGGAAGCCTTGGCAGCGTCCACCTTTGCGCGCACGTCCGCGGGCACCATGTCGCCGTAGGCGGAAATGTCCACGATGCCGTCGGAAAGACCGTACCAGTAATTGCCGTTCTTCCAGGTGCCGGCGCGGTATTCGTTGATGAACTTCTCATAGAACTTCTTCCAGTCCCATACGGCGGCCACAAGATGAGCCTTGGGAGCGGCGGAAGACATGTCGGTATTGTAGCCGACGCTGTAGGCGCCGCGTTCTTCCGCAGCCACCTGGGGACCGGCGGAATTCTGATGCTGGACAATGACGTCCACGCCCACGTCCAGAAGACCTTCGGCGGCCTTCTTTTCATCGTCGGGGCTGTACCAGGTACGCGTCCACACCACCCGCACCTTGGCTTCGGGGTTCACGGAGCGGACGCCCAGCGTAAAGGCGTTGATGCCGCGCACCACTTCGGGAATGGGGAAGGCCGCCACGTAGCCAATCTCGTTGGTCTTCGTCATGGCGCCGGCCACCATGCCGGTAAGATAGCGGGCTTCGTATATTCTGCCGAAATAGCAGGTCATGTTGTCGCTGTGCTTGTAACCCGAGCAGTGCAGGAAGGTGATGTCGGGATGACGGCGGGCCAGCTTGGCCATGGGGTCCATATAGCCGAAGCTCGTGGCCACGATGACGTTATAGCCCTTGGAGCACATATTCTTGATGGCGCGCTCGGCATCGGGGCCTTCGGGAACGCTTTCCATCATGGCGGTCTCCACTCCCGGCAGCTCTTCCATCATCTTGCGGCCCTGGTCATGCATCCACGACCAGCCTTCATCTCCCACAGGGGAAACATAGATGAACCCCACCTTGACGTTCTTCGCCGCATCTTCAGCGCTGGCGGAAGACGCAAACGGCAAAAGAGCCATACCGCATACGGCAAGAAAGGCCGCGGCACAGTTGAAAAAACGCATCCCGAACTCTCCTGTGTTAAAAGAACACACGCGCCCGAAGGGCACGCCCTCCTCGCCGACAAGACCCGCACGGCAACCACAGCAAGCACGGACGTCTCATCGGGAAAAAAAGAAAGAATACCTGATTATCAGGCGCTCTTCAAGCATCGGACCGGTCCCGTCCCCGGCCGCGAAGACAAAAAAACGGGAAAAAACGTCCAGCAGCCAGAGAACGCGAAAGGCGCTCCCTCAGAACGCCTTTCGCACAACATCCCCCGGTTCCCCACAGGTCACCGGAGCCTCCCCTCTTCGCCTGCAAGGACCGGAAACGGAAAGCTAACGTATGCAGCAGGTACCGTCCAGACCGCAGGCGCTTTGGGAGACGGCGTTCACGGAATCGCCGGAAGCGAGGGCGGCCTCTATCTTGGACTGCACCTCCTCAAAGGGGGCATAGCCGCGGGCCACGGCATGCAGGGCTCCATCGTCCGTTTTCACGAACAGCGTGGGATACACCACGA
>CALUPQ010000121.1 GCA_944322695.1 uncultured Mailhella sp.
GCGCGCCCGTGAACTCGGCTGGAAGGGCCAGCTCTGCATGCTCGCCACCGCCGACGGCAAGGGCTACACCCTCTCCAACCTCGGCGACCCCGCCCGTGAAAACGGCAAGAAGCTCCACTCCTGGACCCTGCGCAAGGACTCCCTGCCCAAGGGCTTCAAGGACTTCAACGAAGTTCTGGACGTGTCCTTCAAGCAGCTCAAGGTGGACGGAATGTTCTCCGACTTCCCGGACATCCTGGTGGAATACTTCAAGGCCAACAATCTGCGCTAATGGCCGAAGAGTAACACAAGGCACCGCTCTACCGTAAACAGAGGCCGGCTCCGCAGGGAGTCGGCCTTTTTGCATGCACAGAAAACGGAAGCGGCCTGCGCGACCATGCATCACGGACGCTGCGGAGAAAGAGACGCGGACGCCTTTTGCGCGCTCTTCTGAAAAAAGGATGAGAAAACGCGGCCCTCCCTTGCGCCGGGCGATGGACGAAGCTCCCGAGAACGCGCTGCCGCATGACCCGGATGCGCGGCGTCAGCAAAAGTCGGGGAAGCCTGGGCGAAAGCCGTCGTCCCTTCCTGCGGGCGAAGGCTGAGGCCGGGCGCATGGGAGCTGCTCTTGCGAAAGCCGCCGCCCCTTCCCGCGGGCGAATGTCTCTTCCGAAAAGGTGGACCGCTCTTCCGGCGCAGCTTCCCATGCCGGCGGCGCGTTTCTTGCGGGCAAGGATTCCGGCCCGGCAGGTGCCAACGCGGAGCGCGCCCGCAAGACCGCCATCGCCCCTGACCAAATCCATGCCGCGAGCAAAAAGATGGAAGCCGCGGGAGCGCAGGATTCCGGCAGACGAAGCCCCCTCGCCCAAGCTGCCCGCAAAAGCGCCCGTTTTCCAAGGAGGTCCCCCGCTCCGGGGCAGAAAGGCTCTGGGATGCCGGCGCCGATAAAAAAGGAGCCTTCCCCTTGCGGCAAAAGCTCCAGACTCACAAAAAATCCCTCCACGGCACGAAAAACGCCGCCCATGCGCCAAAGCAGCACAAGGGCGGCCCTTTTCTGCAGGACAAAAGCCGCGGGCTATTTCATGTCCTGATAGAACCTGTCCACCGCGGCGAGCAGCTCCAGCGAAGGGTTCCAGCCGATGCGCGTGGCCGTGCGCAGATCGAGGGCCAGACTCACCACGCCCTCGTATATATGATTCAGCATGCCGGGCTTCGCGCCGTTCATGATGGCCACCATCTGCTGCGCCGTGAACACGCCCTCTTCCTCCGTGTTCACCTGCGAAATGCTGAGCAGCGCTCCGTGCTCCACCTCGGACTGCCCCGTCTGGGAAAAGGTGGGCAGAAAGGCGTTGACAAGAGGAGAGAGCACGTCGGCTATGGTTCCCGGCTGCATGCCGATGTTGAGCGTAAGGTACACGGCCTCCGCGCCCTGCTGCACCAGATTCTCATGAGAGCCCTTCAACCGCGAGGCCGCAAGCAGCGGGTCCGCCACGTCGAAGGTGTCGGTGCAGCGCACAAGCTCCACGTTCAGCTCCCTGGCCGCGCTCTCAATCTCGCCGAGGGAGACGCTGCTCCGGCCGGAGGGCGTATCCTCGTAGGCTATGCCCAGCTTCTTGAAATTGAATATGTTGTGAAAAAGAATGACCTGCTGCTTGTAGCGGTCCGGCTCTATGGAAGCCACGAGGTTATCCCTGCCGGAGCTCTCCACCGAAGGGATGATGCCCGCCTCCACGGCGTTGGTGACGGACGTGACGACCACGGGAACGTCGATGTCCGCCGCGGCAAGGTCCTGCCCCGCCCAGGTGCCGAAGGCGAGAATCATGTCGATGTCGCCCTTTTCCCGGATGCGGCGAAGCAGCTTCTCCGTCACTTCCGCGCGCCAGTCCGCATCCCAGTCGGAGGAATAGAAGGCGTCCTCCACAAAGACCACGCCGCTGCCTCCGGCATGGCGGGAGAGCCACTGCCACATGGGAGCGGCCGCTTCGCTGTCCGCGGGGATGGGCACGTTTCCGTTCTCGATGACGCCCGCGCGCTGCAGGCCCACAGCCACGCCCTTGAGAATGCGCTGATAGTCCGAGAAGGGCCCGCCTTCAAGGTAGGCGACGCGGAAGGGCCGCCCCGACGTCTGCGCAAGAGCGGGAGAAGCAAGGCTCAGAAGAGCCAGCAGAAACATCACACGACAAAACCAGGTGCGGAACAACCTCATATCATCATCCTTGCGCTTCGGCGCTTTTGGTCCATATCGCTTTTTCCGTCTGCGGCGTACGGAAGGCCCTGGCCACGGCCCAGTAACCGGGACGCAGGCGGACGACGTCCCCGACCGCAGGACGGGCCGCACAGTCCGTCACGTCGAGAACGGCGTAATTGCCGCTGTATTCCAGCAGCTTCGCTCCGGGCACGTCCGGAGCGACGTCGGTCATGTCCGTGTGCAGAATGCCGCAGTCAAGCAGCGCCTGCACCCATGAGCCGTCCCTTCTGGCCGGGCGGGTGCCGTGACCGTTGGTCACGAACGTGCCCTCATATTGCGCGCATTTGCTCTGCACTTCAAGAACCTGCGCCCGTATCTCGAACATGTCCCGCCGGAAATCACCGCCGAGCAGAGGCTCGCTTCTGTACATGTCGAATCCCACGAGAAGAGGGTCGCCCACGCGAAGCTCCACCTGCCAGCCGGGAACGCGGGCCAGAGCCTCGTGGAAGGCCTCGTGATGGATGGCGAACCAGTTCCAGAAAATGGAGCCGCCGAGACTGACCGTGGCCGTGGGCACCGGCATGAGGGGGCGCAGTCTCCTCATGGCCGCAAACAGCTTCCGCATGATGTCCGAATCCGGGCAGAGCCCGTTCAGGCAGCCGAGCGTCACGCCCACGCCCACAAGACGCACATGCCGGAACGCGCGCCTTTCAAGCGCCTCGGCCAGGCCGTCCACCGCCTCGACGCGCACGCCCTCGCGCCCGTCGCCGAGGTCCAGCATGAGCAGGCAGTCGTGGGAAAGACGCGCCTCTTCCGCCGCCTGCTCCAGCACCTCCATCCCCTCCGGGGAAGATACGCAGCTTCGGCGAAAGCGCCGCACCACGTCCCCCGCGCGGGAAGGCGGCACGATGTTGATATAAACGTGCGCCGACGCATCGGGCGACCGGCCGAAACACAGATGCTCGTCCACGTCCGCCGCTCCCGTGACGGGAACCCCGTGCGAACGCAGAAAATCCTCCACGGGTCCGTACCCCGCCACCATCTTCAGCACGGGCAGCCAGCAGAAGCGCCACTCGCGGGCAAGGCGTTGCACGATGCGGAAGTTGTGCTCCACGGCACTCATGTCAAGGCAAATGCAGGGCATGAACCTCATCCTTTCCTGTCGTCTTATTGGCGGACACCCTTCTCAGAAGCAGGGGCGCAGGGCCGGAAAGCGCTTTCATCCAGCCCTCGAT
>CALUPQ010000122.1 GCA_944322695.1 uncultured Mailhella sp.
CGCGCGCGGCCCTTGCCACCTGCGACGACAGAAAGACGGCCGCGGCCATGTGCCACGTCCGCCGCGCAAGGTACGTGGCCCTTGCCCGGGAGAAGCCGGCGCTCGCCGTGTTTCTCAGGGGCTGGCTGCGCCGCGTGGACGCCCTGGAAAGCATGGTGGAGGCGCTGCCCGCAAAAAGCGGGACTCCCGTGCCGGACGGCGTCGTCGTCATCCGCCGCGCGGGCGGCGCTTCTGCAGAGGAGGCGTGAGATGGAAGAACGCAAATCCATGGCGGGCGAGGGCGTGCGCTTTGAGCGCATACGCCGCATCACCGGCTATCTCGTGGGCTCGACCGAGCGCTTCAACAACGCCAAGCGCGCCGAGGAGCGCGACAGGGTGAAGCACGCGGACGTTCGGGCCTGGTCCGGACGCAACGACTGAACGGAGGAGGCATCATGGAGGAACTCATCAACGAACTTTTCGGCACCTACGCGGGGCTCGTTTTTGCCGTCATGGGCGTGTGCGCGGCGGTGGCCGCGCTTCTGCCCGCGCCTTCGGAAGGCAGCGGCACGCTCTACCGCGTGCTTTACCGCGTGCTCAACATGCTTGCCGTGAACGTGGGCCGCGCGAAGAACGCCGACGACGCGGCGCAGGAAAAAAAGGCGTGACGTGGACTGGAAAACTTGGCTTGCGGCCCTTCTTCAGCTTGCCGCGGCGCTTCTTGAGGAGGTGCGCGCCTCTCGCGACTTTCGCGTGCGCAGCCGCGCTGCTTCTGACGGCGCAGGGCTGCTCATCGACCAGCTCAGGCCCGGACGTTCCCGCGCTGCCGGTGCTGACGAGTCTGGAGCGGCTGGAGAGGAACGGGACGCCGGGGGTGTGGATGGACGAGAGTGACGCCGGACGCCTCGCCCTGTGGATTTACGACGTGACCGGAGAGGAGGGGCAGTGAACGACAACATCATGCTCGGCGTCATTTCCGCGCTGTGGCTCATCGTGGTGGGAATAGGAGGGTATGCGTTCAGGCGCATACATGAAAAGCTCGATACGCTCGTGGTGCATCAGACCGGCTGCATCCGTGCGTTTGCGGACAAGAAGAGCAACGCCGATGACCATCGGGAGTTCTTCCGCCGCACGGACGACCATGAAAGGCGGCTCATCCGCCTCGAGTCCGGCATGATGGAAGCAAGGGGCGGCGGGAAGGAGTGACATGGCAGAACTTACGCCGAAACAGCGGAGGTTCGTGGAGGAATATCTTGTGGACCTGAACGCCGCGGCCTCCGCAAGGCGGGCGGGGTACTGCCCGCGCTCGCCGAAGTCCGCCGCGGCCACGGGAAGCCGCCTGCTAAGGCAGAAGGCGGTCAGGGAGGCGGTGCGGGAGGCCATGCTCGAGCGGCAGCGGCGCACCGAGCTTTCGGCCGACTACGTGCTCAGGAATCTCATGGAAATCGTGGAGCGCTCCATGCAGCGCGCGCCCGTGCTCGCGGGCGGGGGCAGGCAGGCCGTGGACGGGGAGGGCCGCCACGTGTGGCGCTTCGACGGCAGGACGGCCAACAGGGCGCTTGAGCTCATGGGCAGGCACCTCGGAATGTTCGGCGACCGTCCGGCGCAGGAGCGCTCCATGGCCGTGGCCGTGGCATGGGAGGAGGCTTTGTCCGCCCCTGATGGGGAGAAGACAGCGTTGTCCCCGCCGTCGGAAGAAGGCGGGGTGGAGGAAACATGAAGGTGACCATACCCTACGCGCCGCGCTACCCGCAGGTGCACGAGGCGCTCGAAACGCACCGCTTCGCCGTGCTGGTGGCGCACCGGCGCTTCGGCAAGACCGTGCTTGCCGTGAACCATCTTCTGAAAAAGGCGCTGCTGTGCCGCAGGACGCGGGGGCTTTTTGCCTATGTGGCGCCTTTTCGCAACCAGGCCAAGCAGATTGCCTGGAGTTACCTCAAGCATTATTCCGCGCCCCTGCCCGGCCGCAGGGTGAACGAGGGGGAGCTTTCCGTCACGCTGCCCGGCGGCGCGACGGTGCGCCTTTTCGGGGCGGACAACCCGGACGCCCTGCGCGGCCTGTACTTCGACGGCGTGGTGCTCGACGAGGTGGCGCAGATGAAGCCCGGCCTGTGGCAGGAAATCGTGCAGCCTGCCCTTGCGGACAGAAAGGGGAGCGCGCTCTTCATAGGCACGCCCAAGGGCGTGAACCTCTTTTCCGAGCTCTTCACCCATGCCTGCGAGGCCATGAACGTGGATTCGGACAAGTACGACCCGGCGTGGGTGGCCATGCGCTTTCGCGTGGACGAGACCGACGCGCTGGATGAGGAGGAGGTGGCGCGGCTTCGGCGCGAGCTTTCCGAAAGCGCCTGGCGGCAGGAAATGCTGTGCGACTTCTCCGCCTCGGCGGACGACGCGCTCATTCCCATCGACCTTGTGACCGACGCCTGCGCCCGCCGCGTGTCCTATGCCGACGTGGAGGGCCTGCCCGTGGTCATGGGCGTGGACGTGGCGCGCTTCGGCTCCGACAGCTCGGTGATTTACAGGCGGCAGGGCCTTCAGGCCTACCCGCCCGTGGTGCTGCGCTCGATGGACAACATGGATTTGGCCGACCGCATCGCCTCGGAAATCGCGAGGTTTTCGCCGGAGGCCGTGTTCATCGACGCCGGTCAGGGTCAGGGCGTCATCGACAGGCTCCGTCATCTCGGGCACGAGGTGGCGGAAATTCCCTTCGGCGGAAAGCCGCTTCGGGAAGGGCGCTTTCTGAACCGCCGCTCGGAAATGTGGTACGGCCTGCGCGAGTGGCTGAAGGCGGGCGGATGCCTCGACGCTTCCGGCGAGCACGGCATGCGCCTGAAGGCCGAGCTTTCCGCGCCGCTCTACTGGTACGACGCCGCGGGCAGAATCGTGCTTGAGCCCAAGGACAGGATTCGCGAAAGGCTGGGCTTCTCGCCGGACATCGCGGACGCGCTCGCCCTTACCTTCGCCGTGCCCGTGGCGCTGCCGGACAGGCACGCTCAGGAGGAGCAGGCCAGACGGCGCGACGGCCACGGCTTTCTCTACGGGTGGCGGGCATGAGGACGTACCGCTTCGAAAAGGCCCGCACGCAGAAGCAGCGCCTTCTGCCGTGGCAGGTCATGGAAAGGGAGGGGCTCACCCGGGCGATACTCTGGAATTCCCTGCGTCCGGAGCTTTCGGACTGGCTTTCGCTGGTGGATGAAAGGCGCGCGCTTCTCACGCTCGCGTGGGACGGAGACGCGCTTGCCGGAGCGGTCTGGGTCCTGCCTTCCGGGCTTTGCGGCACGGTGCACTTCGTCATGTTCCGCGCGTGGCGGAGCGACAGGGTGAACCTCGGGCGGCAGGCCGTGCGCTTTCTGTTCGACGCATGGCCCTTTGCCGCGCTGCTTGCCGCCTATCCCGCGCCTTACCGGCACCTTGACGCCTTCGTGGAGGCGCTCGGCTTTTCGCCGTGGAAGGAGCGCCTGCCCCTGGCCTGCCCCATGCCCACGAAGGCGCGCCCGGAAAAATGTGCGGACATGAAACTCGCCCTGCTGTGCCGCGGTGAAGCGGCGGGGTAGGGTACGGAAAAAAGCAGGAGGAACGCATGGGCGGATTTGTGGAAAACATTTTCGGCGGCGGCAGCAGCAAGGCTCCCACCGTCATCACCTACGAGGCGGAGGACGCTCCGAAGGAGCGTGAACAGGAGGCCGAAAGCACGGCCGTGCGCGACGAGGAGCAGCGGAAGCTGAAGCGCCGTCAGCAGATGGGCGGCACGGTGCTCACCTCTCCGCTCGGCACTTCGGGCAGTGTGTCGAGCTCCGGCTCCGGCCTGCTCGGCCGCATGGGGTAGGGCATGGCGGCGGATGTCAGGGAACTGAAGCAGCTTGTGGCCCATCTTGAAGGGCTGAGGGAAAAGAGGCTCGCGCAGCAGTACGAGCTCGGGCGGCTCATCCTTCCCTCCCGCGGGCTGTTCAAGGGAGAGGAAACGGAAAGCCTGCGCAATGCGAACCTGCTGAACCCCGCGGCGCAGCGCGCGCTCAGAAAGGCGGCCGCAGGCATGACGCAGGCCATCACCCCCGCCTCGGACCCGTGGTTCAGGCACGCCTTCCTTCTTCGGAAGGACAGGGAAGTCACCTTTGCCGGGGAATACGTGGACACGGTGGATGCGAGAATCCGCGCCGTGCTTTCCGCCGGGTCGTTCTATCAGGCCATACACGCCTTCAACAAGGAGCTGCTCGCCTTCGGGTGCGCGCTTTTGTCCTGCGAGGCTTCCGCCGTGACGGTGGCCCGCTTCTCCTGCCTGACCTGCGGCACCTACAGCGTGGCGCTCGACGAGGACAGGCGTCTTTCCTGCGTGGCCCGCCGCGTGCGGATGACGGCGCGGGAAATGGCGGAGCGTTTCGGGGAGGAGCGGCTTTCCGCGCGCGTGCGCAATCTTCTTTCGACCAGGCCCTACGAGAGCGTGGAAGTGGTGCACGTGGTGCAAAAGCGCGGGGAGTACGACGAAACCTTCCTTGACGCTCGGAACATGCCCTACGCCTCCTGCTGGTACGAGGAAGGCGGGGAAGGGCTTCTGCACGAGGGAGGCTTCCGCTCCATGCCGTTCTTCTTCACCGTGTGGGAGGAGGCGAGGGGCGTGTACGGCACCGGCCCGGGCGACGAGGCGCTGGCCGACCAGAAGGGCCTGGAGGCCTGGGAAATGCGCAAGGCCGTGGGCATGGAGAAGATGATTGACCCGCCGCTTCTCGCTCCCGGCACGCTCAAGCGTCACGTGAAGGCCGCGCCGGGCGAGGTGGTGAGCGATACCGCCTTCGGCCAGTCCAACGCGCTGCGCCCGCTGTACGAGGTGAATTTCGGCACGGCCGTGCGCTACGTGCAGGAGGAGGTCAACCAGATAGCCATGCGCCTTGAGGACGTGATGATGGCGAACGTTTTCGCCAACATGAGCCTTGAGACGCGACCCGCGGGCATGACCATGACCGAGTACATGGACAGGCGACGCCGCAGCGCGGAGCTCATGGGGCCCACGGTTTCGGCCTACGAGCCGCGCGTGCTCTCGCCCGTGATTGAGCGCGTGTACGGGCTGCTCGACGAGGAGGGGCTGCTGCCCCCGCCCCCGGAAGGGCTTTCGGAGTGGGCCGCGCTCGACGTGTCCTATCAGTCGCCCATGGCGCAGATGCTCGAGCAGTCCGGGGCCGTGGCCGCCGGGCAGTTCATGGAGCAGGTGCTTCCGCTCGCGCAGGTCTCGCCGGAGGTGCTGGACAAGATTGACGCCGACCAGCTCGTGGACGAGCTTGCGCAGCGCCTCGGCGTTCCCGCCTCGGTGGTGCGCTCGGACGAGCAGGTGGCGGCCCTGCGGAAGGAAAGGGAGGAGCGCGAAGCCGAGCGCGAGGCGAAGGCCCTTGCGCAGAGCGAAGTGGAGCAGATGGCGAAAATGGGCGGCATGAAGACGGAGGGCACGCTGGCCGGCGCTCTGCTTGGCGCCGCGGGGAGCCGGGCATGACGAGGGGCGAAACGGAAAAGGAGCGCGCGGAGCGTGAGGAGCGCGAGCGGCGCGACTGGTTCGAGATGATGCGAAGCGAAGCGGCCTTCCGCGTGTGGGTCTCGCTTCTTGCGGACATGGGCGTGAACCGCCTCATGGTCTCGGAAGAGGACATGCGCATGAGGAACATCGCCGAGCAGATACTCGACCGCATGGCCGACGCGGACCCGGACGTCTACCTGCGCATCATGCGGACGCTCAAGAGAATTTAGACGCGCGCCCTTCCGGGAAGGGAGGGCCCGCGCAAACGTTTCAGGAGGAAGCATGAACGAGAATCCCGTAGGCGGCGAAGTCCTCGCGCAGGGCAGCGGCGAAGGGGCGGCTTTTTCCGCCCCCGGCGTTTCCGACGACTGGCGCGCCGCCCTGCCCGAAGACTGGGCGGACAGGCTCGGGGGAGTGGAGAGCCGCGAGGAGGCCATGGCCGCCCTTGAGCGCGGCCTGGCCTACAGACCGGCCGCAAGCCCGGAGGACATCAGCCTCACCTTTCCCGAAAACTTCACGGGCCGCGTGGACGAAGGCGTGCAGAAGGGTTTCTGCGAGCTTTGCGTCCGGGAGGGCATCACCCCTTCGCAGGCGCAGGCGCTGCTCGACTGGCAGCTCGGTGCGGACAGGCAGATGAGCGAAAAGCTCGTGGAGGATGGCACCCGCGTCCTGAAGAAGGAGTGGGGAAGCCGCTTTTCCGAAAACAGAAGCACGGCGCTTCGGGCCTTTTCCGCGCTGGACAGGCGTATGGGCGGCGCGCTTTCCGCCTCTTCGGCCGGGCGCGGCATGGCCAACGACCCGGCCTTCGTGCGGGCCTTCTACGAAGTGGGCCGGATGATTTCCGAGGACAGGCTTTCCACCGGCGCGCTTTTCGGCGCGGCCGACCTGAGGGAAAGCGCGGAAGAAACCTATAACGGCATGTTCAGGGGGGAATAACCTATGCCCGTGGCACAGACTCTGCATGAAATCGCCCTGGAAAAGGCGAACAAGCGTCCGGAACTTGTGGACTTTCTCACCGAGGAGTCGCCCATTCTCGCGCTTCTCAAATGGATTCCCGCCACCCACGGCCTGTGGAACGTGGAGGAAGTGCTCGATTCCATCTCCGGAGCCACCTTCACCGAGCTCGGCGCGCCCCTGCCTTCCATGAAGGCGGAAACGCAGCTCAGGCAGACCTTCGTCAGCCTGCTCGGCGGCGAAGTGGAGGTTTCCAAGGACAAGGCCGACCAGTTCGGCGGCGCGCAGAAGTACTTCGCCCGCCGCGAGAACGCCTTCTTCCGTCAGGCGGGCATGGACACCGAGCTCGCCATCTGGCGCGACTACTGGCGCAAGGCCGCGCTGAAGAACAGGCTCTACACCTCCTGCGGAGCCTCTTCCGACGCCTACACCATCATGGTGGTGCGCTTCGACCAGGAAAACAACATCGGCATCTACGACCCCGCGCAGTTCAATCAGGGCCGTCTTCTCGACCCTACGCCCATCAACAAGGGCGGGCTCTACCATCTGCGCTCCCAGCCCGGCGTGCTCGGCTACGGCGTGGAGTACCGCGGCCGCTTCGGCTGGCAGCTCATCCATCCCGAGCGCGCCGTGCACGCCTTCGTGAACGTGAGCGCCTCCAACCTGCCCACGCTTTCCCAGATTGAGGACGCCATCGCCGCCGTGCACGGCACCGCCGCCAACACCTACATCTTCGGCCATCACAAAATCGTGCAGAAGACCTTTTCCGCCATCAAGCAGGCCGACGTCATGTACGTCAACGGCGACACCAACCTTCAGACCGTGGTGGGAGCCGTCAACGGCGTCCGCGTGGTGGGCTCCTACAACCTGCCCGACGGCACGGAAAAGGTCGTGGCCTGACCCGGGCAGGCGGGCGGCCCCTGCGGCCGCCCCCGTCGTCCGTGAAAAAAACGCCTCAACTGCAACCGGAAGGAGAAGACATGTTCGCATACGGACAGGACAACCGCTGGTACGACCAGTATTTTGAAAAGGGCATGAGCGTTTCCGGCGAAACGGAAACGAAGAACGCGCTCGCCGCGGGCAGCCATCAGGGCGCGCTCGCCATCACCGTGGCCGCCGCGGAGGCGGGCTCCGTCGCCGCAGGCACGCTGACCTTCACGGAATCCGACTCGGAGGACGGCCCCTTCGAGACCCCGGCCGGCGCTCCCGTGCTGACCGTGGAATCCGCCTCGCCCGAAGCGGGGGACGTCATCGCCGTCTATGTGCTTCCCAACTGCAAAAGATACGTCAAGGCCAGACTCGGCGGAGGCTGGCCCTCCGGGGTGGACGTGTACCTCTCCTGCCTTGCCAGATAGCGCAAGCCGCCGGAGCGCCGGGAGCGGGGAAGGGCTCCGCCCCGGCTTTTCCGGAAGAGCGCGCGTCCCGGAAGGGGCGGCAAAACGCGTACAGGGAGGAAATGCCGATGCTTGCTGATATTGATACCGAGATAAAATACACGGTCACGGAAGGCGTGCTGACCTATGCCGTGCCCTTTCCCCTGTACGAGAGTACGGACGTCGCCGTGCTGTGGAGTCTGGACGGGGGCGAGGAAGTCACGCTGACGCCGGATGCGGACTACGTCGTGAACATGGCCGAGGACGGCACGGGCGGCATGGTGACGCTGGTGGAAGGCCTCGTGCCCGCGGGAGCCGTGCTGGCCGTGAAGTCCGACGTGCCGGAAACGCAGGAGCTCGACCTTGCCCACACCGCCGAAGTGGACACCGAGGCGCTGGAAAGGGAGCTCGACCGCCATGTGCAGATGATTCGTCAGCTGCACGACGAGACCGGTCGCGCCGTGAAGGTTCCCGTCACCGGCGACGTGACGCCCGAGGAGCTTCAGGAGCGGCTTTTCGCCGCAAGGGACGAGGCCGGGCTTGCCGCGCAGAGCGCGGAGGCGAGCGTAAAGGAGGCGGCGGAGCAGGCCGGGGCCGCCGCGTCTTATGCCGAAGAGGCCGCCCGCGAGGCGGAGCGCGCCCTGTCCATCCATGACGGGCTGCACGAGCTTGTCGTGACGGCCCTGCCTTCGGACGGGGAGGGCACGAGCGCGGATTACGACGCGTCCACCGGGGTGCTGACCCTCCATCTTCCTCCCGGTCCGCAGGGGCCGCAGGGAGAACGCGGTCCTCAGGGCGACAGGGGCGAGCGAGGCCCGCAGGGCGTGCAGGGCATACAGGGGCCCCGGGGGCTTCAGGGCGAGAAGGGCGACGTCGGCCCTCAGGGTCCGCAGGGGGAAAAGGGCGAGGCCGGTCCGCGGGGGCCGCAGGGAGAGCCCGGTCCCAAGGGTATGACGGGCGACAAGGGCCCCATGGGAGATTCCCCGTTCGGTTCCGCCTTCGGGCAGTTCCGCATCGACGGAGGATATCTCAAAATGGACTATGTGGGCTCCGAGGACGCCGTGTCCTTCAGCATCAATGAAAAAGGAGAACTGGAGGTGGAGGTATAAGCCATGCCTACGCTTAATCTTGGAAAAGTGCGACCGGTCCATAAGGGACTGTATGACGCTGAAACGGCGTATGAAGCCTATGATTGGGTACTTTATGAAAATATGGCTTATATAGCCCTTGTCGATGTTCCCGGGGGCTATCAGCCCGACTCCCATCCTGACCAGTGGGGGGTCTTCGGCGGCAGGGGCGAGAAGGGCGAGAAAGGCGACCCCGGTACTCCCGGCGCACAGGGACCGGAAGGACCGCAGGGCGTGAAGGGCGAGCAGGGGCCGCAGGGCATACAGGGCGAGCAGGGCGTGAAGGGCACGACGTTCACGCCCTCCGTCAGCGCCGCCGGCGTGCTTTCCTGGACCAACGACGGCGACCTTTCCAACCCCGCCAGCGTGAACATCAAGGGCGAGAAGGGCGACTCGCCCGCGCTTTCCGACTCCGTCACCAGCACGTCCACCACCACGGCGGCCAGCTCCAAGGCCGTGAAGAGCGCCTACGACAGGGCTAGCACCGCCATCACCAACGCGTCTGCGGCCAAGAGCGCGGCCGACGCGGCCCAGAGCGCGGCGGACGCGGCGCAGGAAACGGCCAATGCCGCCAATGCCAACAGCGGCGTCTCCGCGGCAAGCTACGGCCCTTCGGCCAACGCCTCTCCCGCCCACGGCGGCACGTTCCAGGTGCCGTACTTCACGGTGAACGCCAAGGGCAAGATTACCGCGGCCTCCACGAAAACCGTCACGCTTCCCGCCGCGCCCTCGGTGTCCAACATCACCGGCAACGCGGCCACGGCCACTAAGCTGCAGACCTCAAGAACCATCACGGTGCAGACTACGACCTCGGGCAGCGGTGACAAAA
>CALUPQ010000123.1 GCA_944322695.1 uncultured Mailhella sp.
ATCCGTGCGTCGGCCATCATTCAGCTTCTGCTGGGCAACATCGGCGTGGCCGGCGGCGGCATCAACGCCCTGCGCGGCGAGCCCAACGTTCAGGGCTCCACGGACCACGCGCTGCTCTACCACAACCTGCCGGGCTATCACAACGCGCCTACGGCACAGTGGCAGACGCTTGCGGAATACAACAAGGCGAACACTCCCGTTACGCACTTCAAGGACAGCGCCAACTGGTGGAGCAACCGGCCCAAGTACGTGGTCAGTCTGCTCAAGGCCTGGTACGGTGACGCTGCCACCGCTGAAAACGACTTCTGTTACAGCTGGATTCCCAAGGGTGAGGACGGAGAGGACTATTCCTATATGTACGCCATGGACCGCATGCTCAACGACAAGATGCACGGCGGTTTCATCTTCGGCGTCAACCCCATGAACAGCTTCCCCAACACCAACAAGATGCGCGCCGCTCTGGACCATCTGGACTGGCTGGTGGTGGCGGAGCTGCACAACTCCGAAACCTCGGACAACTGGCGCCGTCCCGGCGTGGACCCCTCCACCAAGAAGACGGAAGTCTTCCTGCTGCCTTCCGCACATCGCGTGGAAAAGGAAGGGACCATCAGCAACAGCGGCCGCTGGCTGCAGTGGTTCGACAAGGCTGTGGAACCTGCGGGTGAAGCCCGCTGCTTCGGCGACATCTACGTGCCGCTCATCAACACCATCCGCGAGATGTACCGCAAGGAAGGAGGCGTCTTCCCCGAACCGCTTCTGAACCTGAACTGGGCGGAGAAATACGACGCCTCCGACTGGGCCAGGCGCATCAACGGTTTCTTCTGCAAGGATACCGAGGTCAACGGCAAGCTGTACCGTCGCGGCCAGCTTGTTCCGGCCTTCGGCAATCTGCAGGCCGACGGCTCCACCTCCTCCCTCAACTGGCTGTACACCGGCAGCGGGACGGAAGAGGACGGCAACAAGTCCAAGCGGCGCGACCCGAGCCAGACGGAAATGCAGGCTAAAATCGGCCTGTACCCGAACTGGTCGTGGTGCTGGCCCATCAACCGTCGCATTCTGTACAACCGCGCCTCCGTGGACCTCGAGGGCAAGCCCTGGAATCCCGACAAGGCGGTTATCGAATGGAAGGACGGCGCATGGGTGGGCGACGTGCCCGACGGTCCGTGGCCTCCCATGGCGGACAAGGAAAACGGGCGTCAGCCCTTCATCATGAATACCGACGGTGCGGCGCAGCTGTTCGGCCCCGGGCGCCTCGACGGCCCCTTCCCCGAACATTACGAGCCCGCTGAATCGCCGGTGGCTGAGCACCCCTTCTCCAGTCAGCTCACGTCACCCTGCTTCAAGTTCCATGAAAGCGAGTTCGACAAGTTCGCGGCTCCGGCCGACCCGCGCTACCCCATCGTGCTGACCACCTACAGCATGACGGAACACTGGTGCGGCGGCGGCGAAACCCGCAACGTGCCCAACCTGCTGGAGGCCGAACCCCAGCTTTACGTGGAACTGAGCCATGAACTGGCCAGAGAAAAGGGCATCAAGAACGGTGACGGCGTCATCATCGAAAGCGCCCGCGGTCAGGTGGAGGCCATAGCCATGGTCACCATCAGGCTCCGGCCCTTCACCATCATGGGCAAGACGGTACACCTCATAGGCATGCCGTTCGCCTACGGATGGACGACTCCCGGTTGCGGCGATTCCACCAATCGCCTTACCGTGACCGCCTATGACCCCAACACCACCATTCCTGAAACGAAAGCCTGCTGTGTGAACATCCGCAAAGCCGGCAAGCTGACAGAAATAGCCTGACCAGGCTGGGGAGCGTCCATGGGGGCGCTCCCCTCAAGGAGTACACGATGCCCAAGACATTTCTCATAGACACTACCCGGTGTACGGCATGCCGCGGCTGCCAGGTAGCGTGCAAGGAGTGGCACAACCTGCCCGCCAATGTCACGAAACAGCGGGGCTCCCACCAGAATCCCCCGGATTTGAATCCCTATAACCTCAAGATTGTCCGTTTCCACGAACATCTGGACGACCAGAACAACGTCGTGTGGAACTTTTTCCCCGACCAGTGCCGTCACTGCCTGACCCCGATTTGCGTGGACATGGCCAATCTCGCCGTCCCCGGTTCCATGATTCAGGACAAGGCCACGGGCGCTGTGCTCGTCACCGAAAAGTGCACGCAGCTCTCTTCGACCGATATTGCGACCATCATCAAGGCCTGTCCCTACAACATCCCGCGCTACGATGAAAAGACGAAAATGCTGACCAAGTGCGACATGTGCATCGACCGCATTTCGGCGGGACTTCAGCCCATGTGCGTGAAGACCTGCCCCACGGGCGCCATGGTCTTCGGCGAACGCGCCGAAGTCCTCGAGGAAGCGCAGAAACGCCTTGCCCGCGTGAAGGAACGCCACCCCAAGGCCCGCCTTGTGGACACCAAAGAAGTCAGCGTCATCTATCTTCTGGCCGAAGAACCCGAATTCTATCACGAATTCGCGAGCTTCGGTTAACCGGCATGCCGGCGGCCCGGTGACGGACCGTCCGGCATGTGTGCACGAACAAGCCTTTTTGCCTTTTCACGGCAACCAACGCCGTTTTTTCAGATTTCAGGAGTCATCATGGCCGAATCCCGCCAGACCGTTTCGGAAACCCTTGCCGACATCGCCGCGTGCCGACCTGTGCTTCAACCGGTGCTTCATGCTTTCGCACCTCTGCTCGAGGCCCGCGCGGCCCTGCCGGAAACGCTCGCCCCCATGCTGGAAGAAAGCGGCTTTTCCCTGCCCTCCTGGCAGCAGGAAAGAGCGCAGCAGGGAGCGCCTCTGCTTTCCGGCGTCGCTCTGGACGGGCTCTCTTCCCTTGTGAAGACCTCGGCCCGAAAACTTCTGCCTCTGTTGACGGCGCTGCCGGGCATGGCCGACCATGCCGCCGCGCTGGAAACGTTCTTCCTCTCCCCGGACGGAAAAGTCATGCAGGGCGCAGATTCCCTGCTGGCCGGCAACGAAAGCGGCATCGCCGCGCTTGCGTCCGAGGCAGGCGTTCCTGCGCCGGTGCTGCTTTTTGCCCTCGAGACGTGCCTCGGCCCCGTGCTTCACGTAGTGGCGGCAAAGTACCGCGCTCCGTGGGACGAACGCCCCTCCTCCTGGATGCAGGGCTTCTGCCCCGTGTGCGGCTCCTTTCCTTCCATCGCCTATCTGGACAAGCGCGTCTTTGATGAAAAGAACGCCTTTCTGGCAGGCGGGGGCGGAAAAAAGCACCTGCACTGCTCGCTGTGCGGCACGGAATGGCATTTCCGCCGGGGGGCCTGTCCCTCCTGCGGCAAGGAAGGCTCCGGAACCATGGAACTTCTGCGGGAAAGCAGCGGCAGCCGTGGTGAACGCATAGACTGGTGCACAAGCTGCAAAAGCTACTGCCCTTCCGTGGACTTGCGGGAACGCGATGCCGTCCCCGACATGGACGCCATGGCGCTCGGCATGATGCACCTCGACATCGTGGCCGCCCAAAAGGGACTTCTGCCGCTCAAGCCTTCATTCTGGAACCAATTCTAGCTATCCGGGCATTGCCCGTATGGACTGGGAGACTGCGCATGAGACCGCTTTTCATCCTTACCCTCCTCATCTCCCTGGCCTGGTGTGTCCCCGCGGATGCACAGGACTTCAAGGGGGGCGTCAAGTATCCTAAAAACCCCATCGTGCTCGGCGGCGGTGATACGCCCCGTCTCGCGGTGACCTTCAACCACAGCACCCACAAGGATGTCACCTGCGACACCTGCCATCACAAGCCGCGGTGCGCCATCTGTCACTACAGCCACTCGCTGGAAAAATCTCCCTATGCGTCCTGCAGCACCGAAGGGTGCCATACCGTTCAGGGCAGAAGCAATCAGGAGAACAGCCGCTTCATGGCCTTCCACGACCGGGATTCCGTACGCTCCTGTTTCGGCTGCCACCAGAGTCTGAGTGAAAAGTATGCCGAATTCAAAGGCTGCCGTCCCTGTCACCCCGGCGGACAGGAAGCTGAAGGAAAGTAGTCCCTGCTTTTCTGAAAAACATCGACTGTGCCCCCTGCGGAACATTCCGTAAAGGGGCGCAGTTTTTTGGTTAAACGCCTCCAGCTAGGCTGTTTTTTTCCGCTTAACCAACAAGCGCCTCCGGTTTGAGTCGGAGGCTACTTCAATCAACTTCAACCCAAATCGTCAATAGAAGTCATTCTGGAGAGCTCTTTCATAAATCCCCGCTTGCAAGCAATCCCTTAAGCGTATATTTTCATTAGGAAAAGGAGGAATACGATGTTTTCATATTATGACAAACTTAAAGAAAAAACAGACAAATATTCAATCCAGTATGCTAAAAGACCTATCTATGGCTCCATTAGACTTGAATGGTGGAATCTTGTAGGCATAGCCAGAAACATCGTAAATCACTTTACACCTAAAAAATTTTAGGCTCTGTTCTCGAAAAAGGTTGATTTCGCTTCACGCTGTTTCGCTCAAACTTTGAAGACCTCATTTGCCTTTCCCTGTCCCTAGACAACTTCCCTGAATAACTTCCATTCCTTCAATCCTCAGAA
>CALUPQ010000124.1 GCA_944322695.1 uncultured Mailhella sp.
CATATGGATATGGTCGGGACAACATTCCGCTTCTACTATGTTCACCCCCTTCCATTCACATAATTTCCGCTATATTTCTCCTATAGCCCTTTTCTTCTGTGCTAACTTCTTTGTGTCACCATTGTGACCTCCTTTTGATTTGCCTATGGGCGCAGTTGCCAGACCGCACCTCTTTTTTAGCAAATCAAAAGGAGTCCTTATCACTTACGCATAACTATAAGTTTTCGGGAACCCCCAGCCTAGCTGGGGGGGTTCTTTTAACCAAAAAACAGGCCGTCCGCATATGCGGACGGCCCTTCAGCTCCGGAACATGCTTTACCGCAGCGCCATGAGCAGAGGAATGAGAAGCGGTACCAGAAGCGTGAGGCACATGCCGGAAAACACCGCCAGTATGGCGCAGCGCTCGCCGCTGACCTGCGCTATGACGGGCAGGCAGGTATCCATGGCGGCCGCCCCTCCGGCCAGAACCGGCCCGAGCTTTCCCGAAAAGCGTACCAGAAAAGGCGGCAGAAGAAGAGCGAGCGCCTCGTGAATCATGTTGGAAAGCAGCGCCATGGAGCCAAGCGCCGGGTCCCCGAGCCTGGTGATGATGACGGTGGCGAGACTGTAGTACCCGAAGCCCGCCCCCACGGAAAGGGCCTCCGGCAGGGACAGCTGGGAGAATCCGGAAAGCACGAGCCAGGCAAGGGCGCTGCCGCAGAAGGTACCCGCCACCACGCCGAGAGGAATAAGCAAAATGCGGGCCTTCAGTTCCCGCACGATGCCGAGAGCCTTCAAATCAAATCCCACGGTCATGCCTGCAAGCACAAGAAGCAGGTAGAGCACCCATACCGCGGCCACGCCCGCAGCCGGACCTACCGGAACAAGACGCAACCAGCCGATGAGAACCCCGGCAAGAAAGCAGCCCAGTGCCACAAAGGAGGAAACATTGGCCGACGCCCGCCCGGAAGCAGCCGCGGATGCTCCGGCGGCGTATTCGGGAAAGGCGAAGCGACCGAGCAGCCGTGCGGCCACAAAGCAGCCCGCCACGGAAAAGGAACTCACGAGCGCCGCATACAGCCCGATGCTCCGAATCTGCCCGATGAGCGTATCGTCCAGGCCCAGCGAGAGGCCCAGAAGAAAGAGCATGATGCGCACCGTCCAGCCCAGAGCCCTGTTCACGGCCCCGACAACGGACCGACTGTGCCGTAAAAACCAGCCTGCGGGAACGCCTCCCGCAATAAGTCCCATTTCCAGAATCATCACCGCCCCCCGGCGTGGGTTATATCGTGCATGGCGTTCCTGCCCCCAGATTCCGGCAGGACGCAAAAAAGGACGCGGTCCCGGCATGTCGGGCACACAATCTTACGGTATCCGTACGCTTCTGCTCCATGCCAGCGCCTTTTCGGGGCCGCGAAGCAGAAGACTTATCTATCGAGTCCGGCGGCTTCGACGGTAACGCAGCCAGAGAACGCCTTCCTCAAGCGTCTGTGCCTCTTCAAGGCAGAACTCGCTCATGACGCCGTTGTCGAACAGCGGCTTGTCCCCGCCGCCTGCCGTCACGGGAAAAACGACAAGGCTCAGCTCGTCTATGAGGTCCGCGCGGAGAAAGGAACCGTCAAGCAGACTTCCCCCCTCCAGCAGAAGTCTGCGTATGCCGAAAATATCCCTCAGCTTGCGCAGAGCCAGAGGAAGGTCGATATCATCCTTGCCCGCAAAGATATACGACACCCCCTGCTCATGCAGATAGGAAAGGCAGGCCTGCGGCGTGCTTTCACAAAGCACTTCCACAATATGCGCGCCATCGTAGCCGGGGTCCTCGTCCCTGATGTGCGAACCTTTCCAGCCCAGAGAGCCGTGTCTGTCGAAAGCCGCGGCAAAAAAGGCGGCGTTCTCGTCGGCCACATGGTCCATGGGCGGCATGAACGATTCCGCAAAGCGGGACAGGTCGGGCCGGAAACCGCGGGTAAAGCTCTCCTCCATGGTGACGCGGCCGCAGGCAAAGGCGCTTGCCCCATATTCGCGGTGAATGCGGTAATAGGCCCGCAGGGCGGCCTCGCTTTGCGGCAGGCGCAGAAAATCGCCGGTCACCTTTCCATCCAGAGACATGCCCATGTGGCAGATGACGGAAGGTCTGTCCTGCGGACTCTGTATGCTTTCTCTCATCAATGGTTCCTTCATCTCTGAAATTCCCCGGAAACGCGGGATGCCGAAACGGGAAGGACGGCAATCCCCGTAAACATCTTCCGGGCCACGACGGGCGAAAATCCTTTCTGCCCCATGACCGGGCCATCTTACCGGAAAAAAAGAAAAAGACCAGAGGCGGAAAAAGCGCCGGAAGTCTCTTTCCGTCCGGCCTGAAAATGGAGAGGCGGGCACGGCCCATTGTTATGAACCATGCCCGCCGAATAATAAGAAAGCAGTACGTCGTGATTAGAACTTGTAGCCTATGGTCAGACCGAAGTTGTGGGCGTAGCTGTTGTGCGCCCGGCCGTTATAGGTGCCGGTCATGGGAATACCACCCTGCTCACCAAGTTTGTCACTGTAGTTGATGTCGCGCACGTCGATGTACATGTAGGCGAGGTCCAGGGTCCAGTTTTCGTACTTGAAGCCCGCACCAAGGGTGTAGTAGTTGCGGCCGTTGGAAGGCACAAGATAGTCGTAGCAGCCGGTATCCTGCAGAGGCGAAGTTTCGTAGGTGAAGCCCGCGCGCAGGGTCAGCCAGTCGATAGGCGCATATTCCACGCCGAAGGTGAAGGCCCAGGTATCGCGCCAGTTCTTCTGCTCGAAGAACTTCGGAGTCTTATCGCTGTGCATGTTGATGGTGAGGTTGCGGTAACGGCTCCACACGGTGTAGGCCACGTCACCTTCAAAGCTCAGGTTGGGCAGAGGCTTGTACATTACGCCCAGGGTGATGACGTCGGGAATGGAAACCTTGCCGTCGGCATTGCAGGTTTCCATGTACTGCTTCAGGGCGTAAATTCCCGATGCCTCCCCCGAAAAACGGAAGCGCGTCTGTCCATGGAACGTCATGTCTTCACTGGCACGATAGGTGAGGCCGGCGCTCCACTGGTCATTGAAGCGGGCATGCAGACCGAAGTTGTAGCCGAAGGCGTAGCCGTTTTCGGAATGGATGCGCGCATCAGCCTGGGCAGCGTCGACATGATAAAGTCCAGAGAAACGGTCCGTTGTGCTGTACTGCTCGTTGAGACTGAGGTAACCCCAAGTATAGCTCACGCCAGCGCTCACGGAGAAGATACCATTAATCTTATACGCGATGTTGGGGTTGATGGTGCTGGAGAGCAGCGTCACGGACTTGATGCCGCTGGAAAGCAAAGCATTGCTCAAAATACCGGACTCACCACTGTACTTGGTCCAGTTGTCCGGGAACTGAGAGCCGAGGCCGTAGCGGGTGAAGGCGCCGATGCCGAACCACCACTTGTCGTTCAGCTGATGGGTCAGATAAAAATGCGGAATGGGCCATGCCTGATTGGAGGTGGACACCGTTTCACCGGTATGTTCGCGACTGATGTCGAAATTCAGCATGGAAACAGCAAGGCCCATCTGCGTGGCGGTGCCGGGAATCTGGGTGATGCCCGCAGGGTTGTAGGCCACGGCGGAAGGGTCGTCCGCACGGGCCACCATGCCGCCGCCGGCGCCGCCGCCGAGAGCCATGCCTCGCGCGCTCCATTCGGTAATGGCGAAACCTTCGGCGCTCGCGCCGGAAACGCTGCCCGCCACCAGCCCGAAGGCGAGCAGCACGGAAGCGGCACCTTTAACCTGACGGCGCGCAACAGCAGAGAGAGCGCGCATCACATGATGAGATACGTTCATAAATTCCCCGGTATATGGAATGATTTTACCCGGCCTTGGCCGGAAAGGCATTTTTCCGATGAAAAGGGCTGGGCAGCCCCGAAACCGGCCTCTCTCCGGCATCGGAAAATAACACGTCCGGCTATGAGTACGCCCGTTTGTAAAAAAAATAAACTCTTATTTTATGCTGGATTGCTAATTTTTTTCATCAAAAATATGATAGTTCTAACCGAAGACGCCATTTTCAGGCGTTCACGCAGGCAGCGAAAAGCCTGGTTTTACCATGTGCCGCAACACTTTTCAGCCATCACTCTCGACAGGGACGCCGGCATAGAAAAAACGTTCCGCCCTTCTCTTCCTGCACGTTCGGAAGAAGGACGGGAACGCAAAATTTTTCAACCGTTATAAAAATCGTTCATGCCCCCTCAGACGGCATGAATCCAGATGAAGCTGCCCTGTCTGCCGTCCCTGCTGCCCATGCGCCGGGCATGCCGATAGGAGAAAAAGCTCTCCGCATTATCGAAGGTACATATATCAAGCCCGAGAATCCGGCCCGGCAAAAGCCCCGCCGATTCAAGCTGATGGCGGGTCAGCCGCCACAAATCCACACTGCGGCACGCCTCATCGTACCACGGCAGATATTCCGGTCCCCACTCCTTATCGAAATTCACGAATTCCGAGGCGACAGGCCCGAGACTCGGCCCGCGCACGGCCCACAGCTTCCCCGGTTCAAGACCGTAATGCGCGCAGAATTCTTCCACAGCCACGCGCGGGTAGTCCTGCCTGTTTCCCCGCCAGCCCGCATGGATGGCCATGACAAAGCGCCCCGACTCGTGCGCCAGAAGAATGGGCTGACAGTCCGCGGTCTTTATCATGAGCGCAAGGCCTGGGCGGGACGTGGCCAGTCCGTCCGCCTGCTCCGAAGGCGTACGGGCGGGGTCCTGCGCTTCCGGCTCGAAGACGGTACGCACGCCGTGCACCTGATGCGCCTCGGCAAAGGCCTTCACACCGAAAAGAGAAGGAAGAAACTCGCGCCGCTGCAGGGAGGACGCGCTTTCCTCCCCTCCGGAAAGAGAAACGCTGCCGAAGGCCCGCGTGGAAAAGGCGCAGCCCACGCCGGGAACGCCGGGAAAACTGAACGGAATCATGGCCGGAAACAACACATCTCCTCCTCGGTGCATACGGCATGAACGGGCCTGTCCCACGCTTCGCGGGGCAGACGCGGAAAAAGAAGGTCATGATAGGTCAGCCCCACCACGGCGCAGGTTCCGCGCGCGAGCAGCCTGTCGTAATAGCCGCCGCCATAGCCCAGGCGGTACCCTTCGGCGTCGAAGGCCAGAGCAGGCACCACAACCAGCGTTCTTTCCCCTGCCGAGAGCTCTGCTTCCGAAAGCAGTCGGGACGATTCTGTAAGGCGCGGCTCAAGCAGGCCGAGGCCGGAGCGCTCAAGCTCCTCCGGCCCGGAGCAGGCCACCATGTCCATAAGCCCCGGCTCCCCGCTGCGGCAACGCGGCAGAAACACCTCACGCCCGCTCCTCCACGCTTCGGCAAGAAGAAGCTCCGTATCCACTTCCCCTCTGACGGCCATGTAGAGCGTTACGCGGGAGCTCCGCTTCCAGAACACGCTCTCCAGCAGCCTCCGCTGCACGCGCAGGCTCCGCTCCACGCCCTTCTCCCCCGAAGCGAGCGCCTTTCTTCTTTCAAGAAGCGCACGGCGAAGAGACTTCTTGTCCCCCTGTTCGCAGAGCTTCGACAACGAAGCGGCCGATGGTTCCGCTTTGCAAAAGAAATCCATAAAAAACACCCGTATGTCCTTTATCCGTAGATTTGCCTGCCTTTCCCCCTTTGTCAAACGGAAAAAAATAGTCTATGTTGTTTTCAGCAGAGAATTTCTGCGGGTATTTTCGTCCGCACCAGCGGAAAAGGATTTTCCCTACATGCCAAGCCCCGTTCCGGAATCAGCTCCGTATGTTCCGAGCTGTTCCTCTCCGTCGGTGCGTTTTACGCGCTTTGCCGACAGTGTGGACGCAGAAGACCTGCCCGAATCCGGGAGTCTCTGGGTCGTGCTTGGCGACATCCACGGTTGCATCCGCCGTGTCAGGGACATTCCGGAGCTGGAAAAGGCGGCCGGAGTCATACTCACCGGAGATTTGACCACTCTGGGCGGAGTTGCCGCCGCACGCACGGTGATAGAGGCCTTTCACGCCGTCAACCCCGTCATCCTTGCCCAAATCGGCAATATGGACCGCGCGGAAGTAAACGACTGGCTTGAGGCCGAAGGCATCAACATGCACCGCAACGTGCGGGAACTGAGCCCGGAAGTCGCCCTCCTCGGCGTAGGGGGTTCCACGTTCAGCCCCTTCGGAACGCCGTCGGAATTTCCAGAGGCACGTTTTTCGGAATGGCTGGAGGATTTGGCCCGTCGCGCTTCCCCCTACAGGGAAATGGTGCTGGTGGCGCACAATCCTCCGTACAATACCGCCTGCGACCGTACCGACGGGGGCCTTCATGTCGGCTCCACCGCCATACGGGATTTCATAGAGGAATATCAGCCCGCCGCCTGCCTGTGCGGGCATATCCACGAATCTGCAGGCGTGCAGCGCGTGGGACGAACCCTCGTCGTCAACCCCGGCTCCTTTTCCACCGGAGGTTACGCCCTGTTCACGCTTGCCAGGTCAGGCATAAAAGTCTCCCTTCGCAGACTTGAAAGCTGACGCCGCACTTATTTTTGAGGAACACATGAGTCAGACCCCCTCTCTTCCTGAAGAGAACACCGAAGAAATCAAGATTACCAGAACCCGCCGCACCAGAAAGACCGCAAAGCCGGAAAATACGGCTTCCGCGGATTCTGTCGACGCGCCCGAGCATGCGCCCGAAAGTGCGGATGAAAAGAAAAAGCCCGCACGCCGCACCAGAAAAAGCGCTCCTGCCGCAGAACAGGAGAACGCTCCTGTCGAAGGCGCGGAAGAAAAGAAACCCCGCCGCCGTACGGTGAAGAAAGCGACAGAAGACGCCGCGAAGGACGTGCAGGACGCCGCCGAAGAAAAGAAGCCCGCGCGCAGGACCCGTTCCCGCCAGAAGACCGAAACGGAAGCAGCCGAAGCGCTTCCCGCAGCCGCCGAAGAGGTCATTCATCTCGGCTCCGCCCTGGTGCTCGACGACATTCTTCCGCCCTCCTCCATGCGAAAGGAAGAGGACGAGGCTGCTGTGCCCGCAAAAAAACGCCGCGCCAGAAAGCCCGCGAAAACTGAAAAGGCGGCTGCCGCGGATTCCGCCGACGCACCCGAGCATGCGCCCGAAAGTGCGGATGAAAAGAAAAAGCCCGCGCGCCGTGCCAGAAAAACCGTCGTGAAGGAAGAACAGGTCGAAGCGGCTGTCGAAGAGAAGACGGAAGAGGCGGATGAGGAAATCATCCATCTCGGCTCCGCTCTGGTACTCGACGACATGCTTCCGCCTTCTTCCATCGCGCCTCTCGAAGAAGAGGACGAAAGCGCCGACAGAAGACGCCGCCAGCGCCGCCCGGCCAGACAGCGCACGAAACCCGGACAGCCCGTGCAGAAGGCCGACGTCGCCGTCGAGGAAGCCGACGACAATATCGGCAACAAGGTCGAGCCGGCGGAAGAGCAGAAAGTTCAGGAGCAGCTCTGGCAGGACGACGGCGTGGTGACGAACATCCTTCCCTACCCCGGCGAATTCGACGACGCGCGTCCCCACTCCCGTTCGCGCAGAAACCGCAGAAACCGCGATGCGCAGCCCGCGTTCAACGGTTCGCCCTATCTGCCGTCCTCCTATCAGCAGAATTTCTACGACCAGCCGCAGGCCCTCGTCACCGACAATCCCTTCGGAAGCCGCAAGAACCGCAGGAATCGCAAGAACCGCAATCAGGGCGTTCCCACGCTTCCCGAGGACTTCGACTTCAATGCCGCCATGCTGAACGACAGCGTGCTCGGCGTGGCACTCGGCCGCAGGGAAGAGGAGTTTCTGCCCGAAGAGGACGGCCCGCAGCCCGCTCTGCCCGGCCAGCCCGTGGCGCTGCCCCTCGCCTCCGGCGAAATGGCGGAAGAGGACCTCGCCGCGCTCGACGCAGCCGTGAACGGCAACCGCATCGACGCGCCCGCGCCCTCCGCGCAGAAGGAAGGACGCGGCAAAGGCAAGAACAGGAAGCCCCAGAAGGAAGAAAAGCCCGCACGACCGGAAAAGAAGGTCGAAGCCGAGGAAGCCCCGCACGCACGCCGTGTGCTGTACGTGAGCGTCGTGCCCGACGAACAGGTGGAAGTGGTCATCACCGAAGACGGACAGGTCACCGAATATTTCGTGGAAATGGCCCATCAGGTCAAAATCCGCGGCAATATCTACAAGGGCATCATCAACAACATCGATACCAACCTGCAGGCCGCCTTCGTCAACTTCGGCAACGGCAAGAACGGTTTTCTGCAAATCGACGAGGTGCATCCGGAATACTATCTCGTGCCGCACGACGCTACGCACGGCCCCAAGTATCCCCCCATCCAGAAAGTGCTTAAGGTGGGACAGGAAGTGCTGGTTCAGGTGGTCAAGGAGCCTTCCGGCACCAAGGGTGCCTTCCTCACCACGTGGATTTCCATTGCCGGACGCTTCCTCGTGCTTACCCCCGGTCAGGAGCAAATCGGCGTGTCCCGCAAGGTGGAGGACCCCGAAGAGCGCGCCCGTCTCAAGGACCTTCTGAACGGCATCCAGCCCGGCGAAAACATGGGCGTCATCATCCGCACGGCCAGCGAGGGAGCCAGCAAGGCCAGCATCCAGCAGGATTTGCAGTACCTCAAAAAGCTCTGGAAGGACATTCAGAAAAAGGCCCCCACGGAAAAGTCGCCCTCCCTCATCTATCAGGAAGCCGATTTGGCCACCCGTTCCGTGCGCGACTATCTTTCCGACGACATCGTGGAGATATGGACGGACGACGAAGCCACCAAGGCCCGCGTGGAAGACATCGCCGGTCTCATCTTTCCCGACAGGGCCAAGGACATCGTCAAGCTGCACAAGGACCAGCGTCAGACCCTCTGGGAGCGCTTCAACCTGCTCAGGCAGCTTGAAACCGTGACCAGCCGCGAAGTGGTGCTACCTTCCGGCGGACGCCTCGTCTTCGACCAGACCGAAGCGCTCATGGCCATCGACATCAACTCCGGCAAGACGCAGGGCAAGACGAACTTCGAAGCCATGGTCTTCCGCACCAACATGGAGGCGGCCGAAGCCATCGCCCGTCACCTGCGCCTGCGCGACATCGGCGGTCAGGTCGTCATCGACTTCATCGAAATGCGCGACAAGAATCACTGCCGCGAGGTGGAGCGCACGCTGAAAAACGCCATGCGCAAGGACCGTGCCCGCCACGACGTGGGCCACATGAGCTCCTTCGGCCTGCTGGAGCTGGTGCGCCAGCGTACCGGCACTTCCGCCATCTCCATTTCCTGCGAGCCCTGCCCCCACTGTCACGGCACGGGCGTGCGCCGCAACATGGAATGGCAGGCCCTGCAGGCCCTGCGCGACCTGCAGAGCAAGCTGTGCAAGACACTGGACAGCGGCAAGAACAAGAAAAACGAAAAATCCTCCGAACCTTCCACCTTCATCTACGAGAGCGATACGGAGCTGGCTCTGTACCTGCTCAACCGCAAGCGCGACCGCATCGCGGCGCTTGAGGAGAAGTTCGGCATGCATATCGAAATACGCCTGAAGTAGGCGTCGTCACCGGTACGGTACGTACAAAAAGGCCCTGCCCTTCGGGGCGGGGCCTTTTTTCAGGAGGCTCCATGTTAAGAACACTCGTAGTCCTTTTCCTGCTCGGCCTCTGCGGTTTCTATGTGTACCAGAAACAGCAGGTGGAAAGCCCCGCGGCAGCGACCGCCCCACGGGTCGTGGACGACTCCGCCCTGCGGGAGCTGAAAAAAAGTCTGCCCGCCGTCATCTTCGAAAAGGACGTACTGCCCACCATAGAACGCAATCAGAAGGGCGGCCTCACCGAGGAGGACATCGACAACCTTCTCGACAGGCTGGATACCATCGGCCGGGCCCTCGGCGGCAAGGTCAGCGACGCCGTGGAACAGGCCGCACGAACCGTCGCCCCCGAAGCGTTTTCCCAGAAAAGTCTGGCACAGCGCACGGCGGACGCCGCTCTTGAAGGAGCTCAGAACGCTCTGCCCGTGCTTCAGGAACTTGCGGCCGACCTCATACGCGGTCTGGCTGCCGCCCTTTCCTTCCTTCTGGACCAGGCGGCGGACCTCATACAGGGAAAATGACGCCGCTCCTTCCCGGTCGGGCATACGGCCGCGCCGGCCTTTCATATGCCGGAAAACGGTCGCAGAAGCCTTTCTGCGCCCCGAAAAAGGCGGACTGCATGTCTCTACTGGAAAACGGAGCAGAAACGCTCATAACGGAGAAGGTCGACTTCTCAACAAAGCCGACCTTCCTGTGAAAGAACAGTATGAAAAGGATACATGGGGCGGCAGCCCTACTTCGCCGCCGCTTCGCGAGCCATGGCACGCTTTTCCCACAGCTTCATGTCTTTCATCTTCTGACGACGCGCACGCTGCAGTTCCTTGCAGGTAAGAGGCGTTCCCTTCTTGAATCCCCACTTCGCACGATAGGAGGCCGCATCGAGTCCATGGAGGATAAGATGCTTCTTGGTGATGACTTTGAACGTCTTGCCGCATTCAAGGCATACGATGCTCTTTTCCTTGATGGAACGCTTGGGGTCCACAACAGGAGCTTCGGCGCTGGCGCAGACTTCTTCGGGCTCTTCGCAGCAATCGAGTTTCTTGAGCTTGCTGGAAAGGGAGGAAATCATTTCCGCCATTTCATCTTCAGACATGACGCGGACAGAAGCCTGTGCTTTAACCAATTCTATAGCGTGCTTGAGATAATCTTCCATAAAAGGCCTCCTTTTGAAAAAGTAATATATCCTATGTAAACGCAATCAGTCTTTCTGTCAAATACAAGGAAATAAAAAATAGGCTCTCTGACATAAAGGAGACAGGCCTCCCTTTCTTAGTGCCGCAATGAAATGCGAGAAGATACGCCTTCCGTTCCATGGCACACTTTTAAAAAAAAGAAAATTCTCCATGCCGGATGGAGCTTCCTCCATAGTCTTTTCAAAAAAACACGAAAGTCATGCCGGAATATGTGTGAAGCCCACCTTGCCCGGTACAGTATCCTGACGGCAGCAGCACAAAATAATTTTATTTTTTACAGGGATACATAAAAAAATAACGAAATGATGCCATATTTAATGTTGCAGTATCCCTGCAATTGACTGCCGTTCACAGTGCCCGGCTCTTCATCGTTCCCGCTGCCGCAGAAACAGATGCCGACCCGCTTCGTTTCCTTCCGTATGGCGACGCCGCATGGCCATCGCATCGGATTTTTTGAAGAAGCGCTCTCCATGCCGAGCGACATGAACGCAGCCATGCTTTACGACAACGCAAAAGGCACGGCCTGCCTGACGCTTCAGGCTTGTTCCGGGTACAAGGAGAAGTCTCCGCTCATGCCTCTTCCGAAAACAGATGGGGTAAAAACCTCCCCTTTCCTCAAGATTCCAGGAGGTTCTGCATTTCGGAAAGACACCTGGCAGTCTTCCGAACCCCGTTCCTTTTGCCGAGCAGGCCTTCCCCTTATCTGCCTGTTCCCTCTTTTCTCCCACCAAGGGCAGGACGCTTCGTGATGAAGCAAGCCCCTTCCCTTACGGATACAGGGCGTACGTACCGGCACAGCGCCCCGACCTTCCGAGCAGCGTCATGAAAACAGCTTTCCGGTAAAGGAACGTCTCATTCCATAACGTCCTCTCTCACATGCACTCCGGCGAGATGGTCCTTCACTACCGGTCATCTCTCCCATGACATGCCCCTCAGCAATGGCTTAAACACAGAAGCTCTGCCAGTCGCGTGCGGATGCCAAAGAAAGCAACGGCCGTTATCAGGTCGAACTGCCGCCTCACGCAGAAGTTCCCGTTCCGTCCCGTATACAAAAAAGGAGGGGACATCCCCCTCCTTTCAAACGGCCGTATGGCAGCGGCACGGTTCTCTCGGCAACATTCCTGCCGCACTATCGCTTTTCCGGCAACGGATAACGCCCGCAGGTAAACTTTTCACCTTCCGGGCAGAACCCCAGCCTCTCGCATCGGGCTCCGGCATGGCGGAACACCTCGGGCAGCACTTCCCGGCACAGGCCCAGCATGGTACGCGCCACTCCCCGTATTTCCCACTGCGCGCGGGTGCAGCAGCGGTGCTCAAAAAAATTGAGCAGCGTCCGGCAGTTCATGGTCACCACAATGCTGGAAGACGCGGCCTGCGGAAGCACAAAACGGGCGTCTTCACAGGAAGAAGCCCCGCGCCCGTCCTCCTCCAGCAGCTGCTTCAAATCACGGTACGCACTGCCCACCTCTTCCATGAAACTCAGAAAACGGGCACGGGCACGCGGATTGGCCGCAATGACCGGAGGCATGATGAAATCCATGTCCGAGGCGTCCACATAGCGCTGGCTCTGCTGGGAATAGCTGGCGATGCGATGCCGCACGAGCTGATGCGTAAGCGCCCGCGACACGCCGGACAGGGCAAAGGTAAAGCTCACGTGCTCAATGGGACTGGCATGCCCGGAAGCCATAATCTTTTCCACAAAGGCGGCCTGCTTTTCACGGGTAATCTCGCCCGCAAGCAGCTGCGGCCACATATCCGCCACGTCTCCGGCGTGATAGCACTGCCGGAACGCCGCATAAATGAGGGATAAAGGCTCCGGCGTGTGCGCCAGAAGCTCTACGCGCGCTTTGACTTCAGACATGCTCTCCTCCTCGTCATCCGCCGGACACGGCGAATGAAGTGTGCCTGAAGGCACACGAAATATCATGGTACAGATAGAAAAACGCCCTTTCGGCCCGACCTACAGCAGGCTGCCCTGAGAGCTTCCGCCGTACAGTCTATTGAGATGCCGGTATGCCTTGGGCGTGGCCACACGGCCTCTGGGCGTGCGGTTCAGAAAGCCGCACTGGATGAGATACGGCTCATAAATATCCTCGATGGTGCGTATCTCCTCGGAGCAGGCCACGGCAAGCGTCTTCACGCCCACAGGACCGCCGTTGAAATGGTCGATAAGCACGGTAAGAATCTTGCGGTCCATCTCGTCCAGACCGGCTTCGTCCACGTCAAGGCGGACAAGCGCGGCGCGGGCCTGCTCGCCGTCCACCACGCCCTGACCGTACACGGCGGCAAAATCGCGCACACGACGAAGCAGACGGTTGGCGATACGCGGTGTCCCTCTGGAACGCCGCCCGATTTCCAACGCGCCTTCTTCCGTCACCTCCACCCCGAGAATGCGGGCCGAACGCTGCACCACACGGGACAGCTCTTCGGGAGAGTAAAATTCCAGACGGCTGATGATGCCGAAACGGTCCCTCAGCGGCGAGGAAAGCAGGCCAAGTCTTGTCGTGGCGCCTACCAGCGTAAACGGCTCGATATCCAGCTTCACCGTACGGGCCGCCGGCCCCTGTCCGATGATGAGGTCGAGCGTAAAATCCTCCATGGCCGGATACAGCACTTCTTCCACGCTGATGGGCATGCGGTGGATTTCATCCACAAACAGAATGTCATGCCGGGAAAGGTTGGTCAGGATGGCCGCCAAATCGCCGCTGCGCTCCAGAACCGGGCCGGACGTGGTGACAAGGTTCACGCCCAGTTCCGCCGCCATGATACGGGCAAGCGTCGTCTTGCCGAGACCGGGGTTGCCATAGAACAGCACGTGGTCCATGGACTGCCCGCGCTCTTTCGCCGCATTCAGATAGACGCGCAGATTGGCCCGCAGTTCTTCCTGACCGATGAATTCTTCCAGCCGCTGCGGCCGGATATTTTCGTCGCCGCTGTCGGGCGCCATGCTCTTGGGTACAAATTCCGCCATTTAGTTCTTTCCTCTGGCCAGCGCCTTCAGCGCGGCGCGCAGGGCTTCGCCTACTTCAAGGTCAGGTTCGTTCTCCAGCACCTTTCTGAGCACCTGCCCGGCCGTGTCTTCATCATAACCGAGATTGGCAAGCCCGGTAAGCGCGTCACGATATACCGACGTTTTCCCCGGCACAGCGGAAGAAAGCGCAACAGGCGCATCCCCTTTCAGCTTGTATTTCAGCTCCAGAAAAATCTGCTGCGCCGTTTTCTTGCCTATGCCCGAAACCTGCGTGAGAGCGGCGGCATCATCCTCTGCCACAATCCGACGCAAATCGTCAGGCCGATACCGTGAAAGGATGGCCAGCGCCGTACGCGCCCCCACACGGTTGATGCCCGTCAGCACATTGAAGGTCTGCCGTTCATCCCAGGAAGGAAAGCCGAACAGTTCCTGCGCATCCTCGCGCACGATAAAGCTGGTATAGAAGGCGGCGGTGCCACCCTGAGCAGGAAGCTCAGAGAGCGCGTGCTCCGGCAGAAAAATCTCATAGCCGATGCCTCCGGCCGTCACCAGCACGCAGCTGTTCTCGGTGCGTTCCAGCACCCGCCCTTCGAAGTAGGCAAGCATCTTTCCTCCTGTGCACTTGTAACGACACGGAATATTTATTTTTTATTCAATTGAATAGCTTAATTGATTATAAGGAAAAACGCAAGATTGAGGCCTCGCCATGCTCTTCCCTCTCCTGTTCAAAACGCAAGCCCTCAAAAAAGGACAACAACGCCTTTTCTGCTGAAACATACGAGATATCGTTCTCCTGGGCCATTCAATGCCCATCCGACCAAATTCACAAAATACTTTCTAATTCCAAAACCGCCCGAACAAGACACGCCTCGGCACAACAGCAGACACGGCCGGGATAGACGTGAGCACCGCAGGAAGCGCCTCTTCCGCTTCCGCTAAAGGGGGTTGATAAGTTACACAGTCTGAACAAGAAACGGAGCCCCCCGTCCGTGGATAACCCGTCCATCGAAAAAAACACACGAACCCCAAGACAGCGAACTTGAGCGACTCTCCGGCACTGCCGTCTGGATATTTGAGGAAAGCCGCCCTCAGGAAATATCCGCCCCTTCCCCAAAAAGGAAGAGACCTCCGTTATTTCCACATTGCTTTGTTTTCGCTCTGCGTTGCACGATGGAGGCAAAGGCTTGGGTGTTCCCTGCCCGGGGTATATCGCGCGCAAGAGGAGTACTCAGAGCAAACTACGCGGCATCCCTCTTCCATAATGCCGCTTCTGCGCTCCGGGAGGTCGCTCTTTCGCGGGAGTGTTACGGATTCGTGGAGTTCATGGCCTGCCCCGGCGCTGCATCATGAACGAAGGACGGCCCATATCCTCCAGCAGGAGAAATCCCATCCCCCCAGAGTAAAAGTCATGCAGTCAGGCCGACTGCCAGACGCCCTTCTACCGGACGCGCTGTCCGTCACGGATTTACCTTCTTCCCTCCAGAGGAAGCCTCTGCGAGCCATACAGGGCGGAAATTTCAGGAAGAGACTGGTACCGTCAACGGCCCTCTCCCCCATCAAAAAAACTTCTCCCGGCTTTCCTGCCTGCCCTCGTATACACGAAAAAAGAGGAAAGACGTACGAGTAAAACCGGGAGATGGGGCAATGAAAAGCTGCTAAA
>CALUPQ010000125.1 GCA_944322695.1 uncultured Mailhella sp.
CAGGAATGGGCCTTGCCTCTTCCATGGCGAGGCAGAGGACTCCGCAGGTACTTTTGCTGACGGTTACGGGAATACATACCGTGCTGCTGAACGGAGGAACCCCCTCACGTTTGCCGAACACCGGAGCCGGACCGGAAAATCCGTCGCTGTACACGGCCTCCTCGTTACGGAACACCCAGCCTATGATGTCATTGTGGATGGAAAATTCCGCACTCTGCTGCCCGGACAGCAGAAGGGGCGGAAACTCCCCTTCCATAATATACGTGGAACTGCCTTCCACGCGGGAGGCAAATGCCGCATACGTAAAGCCCGTAGCTTCAAGAAGCACGGGAAATATTCTGCCGAGATAGCTCTTCCAGCCGGGATAATTCCGGCGAAGCTCCACAAGCCGGTCCAGCGCCGTAAGATACTTCCAGGATTCTCCTCCGTCCGCCTTTCCTTCCATCCCCTGTACCTGGGAGAGCATGTCCGCAAAAACAGCAATGAGCTTCTGTTTTTCCGGTGAAAAGGCATGACGCTGGCAGCTGTCGATGCAGAGCAGGCCGCCGTCCGGCAAAGGACAGCCCAGAAAAGAGCAGATGTCCGGTTCCCAGTCTTCCTTGTAATAGCCCAGATAGGCCTGATTCTCGTCAATGGAGCCCACGACGATGGGAGACCTGTTACGCAGTATCCACCCTGCCAGTCCTTTTCCGGGATAGATGACCGCGTTCTGGTCGATATGGTCACCCTGGCTGTAGGCAGCCATAATCGGAGCCCCCTGTCCGTTACGGGGTGCTTCGAACAACACGACGGAATAGGCATCAAAAACGCTGGCTGCCAGCGCGAGTATGGATTCGACAGGATTCTTGACTATCATGGCGCACATGCGGTTAACGGGGAAAAATGGATGAGTGCATAGTAGCAGCAGCCTGCCACGGGGGCAAGTGTTTCCTTCCAGTGAAACTTGAAGGTTTCATACGGCACTTCAAGCCGTCCGCCGTATGTCCGAAAAAATTCCCTGTAAAATACTGGCACGGAAAAGGTCATGCCCGTTTTCTGAAAACTGCAGGAACCGAAAACGTATCTCACAGAAAATTCAAGAAGGCTGCCAGAAAAGAACCGCCATGCGTTCGTAAATCGACTTCAGGAAAAAAGAAGGCCCGGCGGTATGCCGGGCCCCGTATGCTTGTCTTGCTCAATCTGATTGACGCCGATGACATCGGACGTTCATCCTTTACCGGAAAGAAAACCTCCTTCCGTTACCGCGGACGGCGCGTCTGATTTGTCTTCCGCACAGGTACGAGTTCCTTCGCGGCCGTTGGAGTAAAACACATTCCCTCAAGCCAGAAAAGAAAACCATCCGCCAGAGTCTCACAGGTCTTCTTCAGGCTTCCGGTGCGCAGGACACTCTTGGCCACGGTCTTTTCGAGAGAAAAGGCCTTCCGGATGTAGGGCTCGGACTTGTCCGCTCCGGAGTCGTCCGAAGCATGGTGGACAATCTTCAAAATATAGTTCTGACCGAGCTCATGAATGTCGAAGTGGAGCTTCTGTCCCATGAATTCAAAAACATGTTCTTCTATCCAGGGACAGCCTCTTCTTCTCAGGGCATTTCTTATTCCATCGTAAAGTTCCATAGCAGGACTCCTTGAACATGGTTGAATCCCTGCTTCAAGAATCCCGCCGACTCAAAAAAATATCAAGTTGAAAACTCTTGCCGAAATCTTGCAAAACCTTTTCCGCTGTCACAAAAATACCTTATTTCCCAAAGGTGAACCCGCCTTTTGAGGATACCCCTCATCTTCAGCACCTTGGAACTCCGCACGAACGGCGACCTCACCCGCCGTACCGCTCACGTTCTGCCACTGAGAGCTTCACGAAGCGCGGATTTTCCTCCCGCCGTGCAGGACCCCTGCCGAACACGCGATACTCACGTCCTTCCCCGAGCCCAAAGGACTTTTCGCCCTACTGCATTCAGCGGCAGGCCGTTCCGCTTTGTTGCTCTGCGCCCGCTTCCGGTGTCTGCTCCCATCCCCGAAAGGCAACACCACAAATACCTGTGCATCCGCATAATTGGTTTCCCGCGTAAAAAAGGAGAAAACATGCTCGGTCCGGAAATCAACTCGCTGTGCATTCTTGTCGGCGCCGTTATCGGCAGCTCCATTGGAAGGCTTCTCGGGGAGTCCTTCCGCAAACATCTGCTGCTGGTTTTCGGCTGCATCAATATCGGCGCATGGGCGTTTTCATGATAAGCAAAACCCAGACGCTGCCGCCAGTCGTCTGTTCCCTGCTGCTCGGAACACTGACCGGAGAAATCCTGCGCCTCGAATACCTCATCATGCTTCTTGCTCAAAAAATATCCGTATGCTTCAGCAAGATAGGAAAAAGACAGCGAAGTTCTCTGGAATACATGCAGGAACAGTTTTCCATTTTTCTTGTCGTCTTCGCCTTCAGCGGACTGGGATTCTTCGGCGCCATGCAGGAAGGTCTCACGAAAGACCCGTCTCTGCTCATCATCAAGGCTCTGCTGGATTTTCCCACCGCACTCTTCATCGCCGCCAACACCGGCGCCATCATCGGCATCCTCTGCTTCCCCCAGTTTCTGATGCAGGCCATCGTGCTGCTGTCGGCGGGATTCGTCGGCCAGTACACGACGCCTTTTCTGCTGGACAACTTTTCCGGATGCGGCGGGTTCATCATGCTGGCCACGGGGCTCCGCACCTGCGGCATCATGCAGTTTCCCATTCTGAGCATGCTTCCGGCCATGCTCTACTCCATGCCTCTCTCCCTCCTCTGGCTTCACTTTTTCGGTCAGGCCTAGAAAACTCACGAAAAGCATCCGGCAGCCGCAAGCGCATGACGGCTTGCCGGAGCCTGCACGACACAAGTCGCCCTTTTGCACCAGCCTTCACTCAGGACCACGTTCATCGCAAGGCATGACGTTGATTTTCTTCAAATTCCTCCACCGGATGAAGCACTCGGCCATACCGACAAGTCGTGTTCTCCCCTCAGCGGCAAAGCAGCCGGTCAGCCGGAAATAGCGCCCTTGCCGGACTTTTCAAAACGCCGCGCAGCAGGTATGATGAAGAAGATACGCGGTTACTTCAGGAGACCATCATTCATGCATACGTTTTACCTCCCCCCTGAGCAATGGAGCGGAAAACTTGAACTTTCCGGTGCGGAAGCGCATCACATGGGGCGCGTTCTGCGTCTGCACCCCGGAGACGAGGTGCTCGTGCTCGACGGCGAAGGCCGGGAAGCGCTCTGCCGGATTCTTCAGATTGGTCGCCAGACCGCCCTTCTGGACGTCGTCAGGGAAAAAAGGCATTCGAAGCCCGCTTCCGGCGTGGTGCTTGCCGTAGGCTGGGGAAAGGAAGCCCGCCGGGGCTGGATTCTGGAAAAGTCGGTGGAGCTCGAAGCTGCCGGCCTGTGGTTCTGGCAGGCAAAGCGCAGCCAGTTTCCCGTGCCCGCGGATGCAAAGGATTCCTGGCACGCCTCCCTTGTCGCGGGGGCCAAACAGTGCCGCAATCCGTGGCTGCCCGAGCTGCGCACGCTGTCCGGCGGCGTGGATGAACTCATAAGAGAAGGGGCGGCGTTCGAGCATCGCCAGGTGCTTCTGGAAAGCGGACTGCCCAGTCAGGCCTTCATGTCCGAAGAATTCCTCGGTCTCCCGGGAAGGACGCTCTGCGTCATCGGTCCCGAAGGAGGCTTCACGCCCGATGAGGCGGACAAGCTCATTCAGGCCGGCTTTCAGGCGCTGAGCATGGGAACAAGGGTTCTGCGCTGGGAAACCGCGGCCATGATGGCCCTCGGCCTGCACTGGTGGAAGCGTCAACATCCCGGAGCATCCCTATGAGTCGCCCTCTTCCGGAAAGTCTGCGCCCCGAAGACCTTGAGCACTTCGTGGGACAGCCTCACCTTCGCTCTCAGATACAGGCGCTGCTCAACGGCCGGCAGATGCCGAGCCTGCTTCTCTTCGGCCCGCCCGGCTGCGGAAAATCCACGCTGGCGCTCATTCTCGCCCGTGCCACCGGCGGAAAATTCCTGCGGATTTCCGCACCGGAGGCAGGCATTCAGCAGATGCGCCGCCAGCTCTCCGGCGTGGACGTGCTGGTGCTCGACGAGCTGCACCGTTTTTCCAAGGCGCAGCAGGACTTCTTTCTGCCCATCCTTGAAAGCGGCGAAATCACCATGATTGCCACAACGACGGAGAACCCCTCCTTCAGCGTGACAAGGCAGCTTCTTTCAAGGCTTCATGTTCTGCGGCTGAAGCCTCTCGGCCGGGACGACCTGCTGGCCCTGGCCCGGCGGGGCATGGAAAAGACCGGCGCCGTCTTTCCGGACGAAGTGCTGGAGTTTCTTTCCGCCCTGTCCAACGGCGACGCACGCTCCCTGCTCAACCTGATTGAATACGTCTCCTCCCTGCCGGAGGAGGAACGCACTCTCGCAGGCGTGCAGAAAGTCATGCCGGACATCGTGGCCCGCCACGACAAGGACGGCGACAGTCACTACGAACTGGCTTCCGCCATGATAAAGTCCATCCGCGGCAGCGACCCGGACGCGGCGCTCTACTACCTGGCCTGTCTGCTGGAAGGAGGAGAAGACCCGCGCTTCATCTGCCGCCGCCTCATCCTTTCCGCATCGGAAGACGTAGGTCTGGCCGACCCCCACGCCCTTCCCATGGCCGTGGCCTGCCAGCAGGCCGTGGAATTCGTCGGCATGCCGGAAGGATACATTCCCCTTTCCGAAACCGTCATCTATCTGGCGCTGGCGCCGAAGAGCAATTCCACCTACGCCGCCTACCATAACGTGACGAGAGAGATAAAAAACACCGGCATACAGCCCGTTCCCCTGCATCTGCGCAACGCCGTGACCAAGATGCAGAAACAATGGGGCTACGGAAAGGATTACCAGTATCCGCACAATTTTCCCGGCGCCTGGGTGGACCAGGACTATCTGCCGGAAACCGTTGTTGCACGTCGCTACTATCAAAGCAAGGACCAGGGGGACGAACCCAGGCTCAACGCATGGCATAAGCGCCACCGCCGGAGCGTTCCCCAGGAAAAGAAATAACCCCGGAAGATCTTATGGAACGACACTTTTCATGCAATTACCGTTCTGAGCAGAAAAAGCCCGTCTGTTTTCCCTCCCTGCGCTTCTACGCCTCTCTTGTCCGCATCATGTATCAGGCGGGACGCGTGGCCTCGCGCGGGGACTACAGCGCCGAACGCTGGGTCTATGACAGTTTTCTGGTCGGTCGCCTCATGGAAAACATAGGGACGAACATCATCGTGGAAGGCATAGAACAGCTCGATGCGGAAGGCCCCTGCGTGTTCGAAGCAAACCACATGAGCACGCTGGAAACCTTTTTTCTGCCCTGCATCATTCAGCCCCGCAAGGACGTCACCTTC
>CALUPQ010000126.1 GCA_944322695.1 uncultured Mailhella sp.
CTCAAGCTCTACAAGGGCAACGCCTGGCCCGTGGGTCGCTATTCTCCCCACAGCCTGTACTGCCAGGACCTCGCCACCTTCGAAGAGTGCGCCACCTACGACCACAAGGACGCCGCGGGCTTCATCCGCCTGCAGGGTCTGCGCATCCGCGGCTATGCCGACCGCGTGAGCCGCTTTCTGAAGTAGTCATCCGGGCCGGGGAGTTTTTCCCGGCCCGTTTTCAGACGGAGCGGGGAAGGGCGGTTCGTCCGGCGCCAGCCGGCGGCCCCTCCGCTCCCGCCCGAATTTTTCTGCACCCTTGCGGAGACCCCGTGCCGTAAGCGCTCAGAGAGTTTCTTCCGGCCGTCTTTTCCGGCGGATGCCCTTACAAAGGCATGGCCGCAGGTTCCCGGAAGGGTGGGCCGCATCGTCGTGCCGCAAAAGCCGTCCGGACATTCCGGCGGCGCGCTTTTTTCTGTTTCCGCTCCGAGCGGGTCATACAACATTTCTGGAGTTACCATGTCCGACAAGCCTTGGGGCGGCCGCTTCAAAGAAAGCACCAGCCTTGCCGTGGAAGCCTATACGGAATCCATTTCCTTCGACAGCGCGCTCTATGCGCAGGATATCGCCGGGTCCAAAGCCCATGCCCACATGCTGGGCGAGCAGGGCGTCATCACCCGTGAAGAGGCCGCCGTGCTCATCGACGGGCTCGACAAGGTGAAGCGCGAAATCGAGGAAGGCTCCTTCCCCTGGAAGCAGGAGCTGGAAGACGTGCACATGAACATCGAAACCCGTCTCACTCAGATTGTGGGCGAGGTGGGCAAGAAGCTGCACACCGGCCGCAGCCGCAACGACCAGGTGTGCCTCGACTTCCGCCTTTTCGTTTCCGACCAGCTGCGCGAATGGATTCGCCTCACCCGCGCGCTCATCCGCATGTTCGTGCGCCGCGCCGAAGAAAACCGCGACGTGCTCCTGCCCGGCTGCACCCATATGCAGCCCGCCCAGCCCGTGAGCCTTGCCCAGCATCTTCTGGCCTATGCCTGGATGCTGAAGCGCGACGCCGAGCGCATGGCCGACTGCGAGCGCCGCGTGCGCGTGAGCCCTCTGGGGGCGGCGGCTCTTGCCGGCACCACCTACAGGCTCAATCCCGCCATGGTGGCCGAAGAGCTCGGCATGTACGGCACCTTCGACAACAGCATGGACGCCGTGGCCGACCGCGACTTCGCCCTTGAGGCCCTGTTCTGCGGCAGCACCTGCATGGGCCACCTTTCCCGCTTCTGCGAGGAAATCATCTGGTGGGCCAACCCGCTTTTCGGCTACATCACCCTTTCGGACAAACACTCCACGGGCTCTTCCATCATGCCTCAGAAGAAGAACCCCGACGTGGCCGAAATCATGCGCGGCAAGACCGGCCGCGCCTACGGCAACCTCATCAATCTCATGACCATCATGAAGGGCATTCCGCTTACCTACAACCGCGACCTGCAGGAAGACAAGATTCCCTTCATCGACACCGACAAGACCGTGCGCCACTCCCTGTCCCTCATGGCGGACATGCTGGAAGGCATCACCTTCCACCCCGAGCGCATGCGCAAGGCCCTTGCCGCGGGCTTCCTGAATGCCACCGAGCTTGCCGACTACCTCGTCACGAAGGGCATGCCCTTCCGTGAAGCGCATCACGTTTCCGGCCGCGCCGTGGCCATGGCCGAGGAAAAGGGCGTGGGCCTTGAAAACCTCACGCTGGAAGAGCTCCGCTCCCTGAGCGACCTCATTGACGAGGACGTGTTCATCGCCCTTGACTACGACACCGCCGTGGCCCGCCGCAACGTTCCCGGCGGCACCGGTCCGCAGTCCGTGGCCCGCCAGCTTGAGAAGATTTCCGGCTGGCTTGAGGACTAGTCATGCCGCGCAGAAAGAAGCATTCGTCCGTCACGCCGGAGGACACGCGGGACTGGCTGAAGAAGGCCGTTCATTCCGCGCCGCGCCCTCTGCCCGCGGGCTTCTTTCCGCGGATTCTGGAGCAGTCCGTGCAGGAGGGCTTTCTTCGCGAGGAGCTCCTCAACGCGCTGGACGAATGGCTGAACTACGGCTACTGCCGCATCATCGACCCCATCACGCAGGATATCGAAATCACGCCTGAAGGGGAGAGCTTCTTCTACTAAGCATGTTTCGGAAAAGCGGGCCGCGTCGGCGCCGTTTTTTCGGAGACGAAATCTTTTTGTTCTGTCGATGCGTTGAGGGCGGTCCCTGCGGGGGCCGCCCTTTTCGCAGTCAAAGGGCGGGCGCAGCGTTTTGAGGGCTTTTTGCGGGAAAATGTCGGGAAGGAGCGTGGCGGGCATGGCAGGAAAAAGAAGAGCCGGACTGCTGTTGGGCGCTACGGAAAAGGGGAGGGGCGGCGTGGAGCAGGACTTATACGGAAGCGTCATTGCCCAGTATGCGCTCCATCCGGCGCGTCCCGCGGCGCAGCCCGACGCGGAAGAGGCTTTTTCTGAGGGATGACGGGCAGGGTCGGGAGAAATGACGATGAAGCACGGCAGGCGGAAGGGGCGCCTGGGGCAGCCGCGGCAACGCCGTTCATGAGGGCGCGAACGCAGTCAAAGGGGCGTGCGGAAGTTCCACGGAGGCCTCGCCCCGGCCGGAAGCGGGGGCCGGAGGGCCGGGCGCGAAGAGGCGTTGAGGTACATCCGGGAAGGGAAACATGGCCGAAACGCAGGCGGAGCGTTATCCTTCGAAGCTCCGCTTTTTGTTTGCACGGCGCGCTTGCCCAAACGCCGTCCGCACGAAAAGGCGGCTGAGGGCGGCGGCGTTTTTTATGAGAAAGCGCATGTCCTTGCGTGCAGCCTCTGCCTGAACGTGCCACCTTCAAAAGTTGCAGGAACCTTTTTTATCATGGCCTTTCATCGTTCCGCCGGGCACCATGCAGGGAAGGAGGAAAGGCCATGGCTTCGGTGCTGCTGCTCGGCATGGGGAATGTTCTGCGTGGAGATGACGGACTCGGCGTGTATGCGCTGAGGCGTCTTGCGGAAGAGGGACTTGAAGGCGCGGACACGCTGGAGCTCGGCACGTCCCTTGCCGACTGCTTTTCCGTGCTGGAAGGCTACGCGCACATCGTGGCGCTGGACGCCGTGGTCGCAGGCGGGGCGCCCGGCTCCCTGTACTGGCTGCCCCGGGAGGCGTTTGAGCAGGCGCTCTCCGACCGCCTGACGCTGCACGGCGGCGACCTTCTGGAAGCGCTGGACATTGCCGCCCTGCGCGGCAGGCACCCGGTCCTTCACGTGGCGGGCATGGAGCCCGCGCGCTGGCGGGACTGGAGCATGGACCTGTCTTCTCCGGTACGCTCCGCCTTTCCCGCCTATCTTGACATGGTGCGGGAGAAGGTGCTCGAACTCACGAAAGTTTCTTGAACTTTCCGGGAAGTTTCAGCTTTTTCAGGCGACGGAAAAGACTCCGGGCGGACAGGGCGGTCATGACGCGCCGTCCGCCTTTTTGGTTAAAAGAAAACCCCCAGTCAGGCTGGGGGTTCCCGAAAACTCATAGCTGTTTTTGTGCGGGCGCTTCGAAGCCGGCCCCTTTACAGAAGGAACGCCGTGGCGAGCCCGAGGAAGATGAAGAAGCCGCCGGAGTCGGTAAGCGCGGTGAGGAAGATGCTCGAAGCCTGTGCCGGGTCGCGGCCGAGGGCGCGGAGAATGAGGGGAATGGCGCCGCCCGCGACGGCTCCGAGGAGCATGTCAAGCAGAAGGGCCACGCCCATGACCGAGGCGAGCATGCTGTTGTGGCTCAGGGACATGACGCCGATGTAGGCGAGAAGCGCCATGAACACGCCCGTGCCGAGGCCGATTTTGCTTTCGCGGAACACCGCGCCCCAGGAGCGCTTGGCGTCGAAACTTTCCGTGGCGAGCTGGCGAATCATGACGGCGAGCGCCTGCTGACCGGTGTTGCCCGCCTGGTTTGCCACCATGGGCATGAGCACGGCCAGCAGCGCCATCTGCGCGATGGAGCCTTCGAACAGCGAGACGATGAAGGCCGAAAGGGAGGACGTGCCCATGTTGATGATGAGCCACGGCAACCGGATGCGCACCGAGCGCGTCCAGGGCGTATCCACGTTTTCGTCCTGACCTGCGCCCACCATGCCCAGCATGTCGGAGCTTGCCTCGTCCTGAATGATGTCCAGAACGTCGTCGTGCGTGACCACGCCCATGAGGTGCTCTTCCCTGTCCACCACGGGCAGGCAGAGGAAGTTGTAGTGCCCGAGCTGACGGGCCACTTCCGCCTTGTCGGTGTCGTACTGCACGGAAATGACGTCCTGCTTGTTCACCATGCTGGCAAGCAGCGTGCCGGGTTTCGCCAGCATGAGGTCGCGCAGGGAAATCACGCCTTCCAGGGTCTCCTGGCTGTCCACCACATAGACGTAGTAGGGCATTTCCTTTTCTTCCAGCTCGCTGCGGATGAGCTGTATGGCCTCATCCACCGTGGAACTTACGGAGACCATGATGATGTCGGTGTTCATCACGCCCGCGGCGGTGTCCGGGTCGAAGCTGAGCAGCATGCGCAGCTCTTCGGCGTCGTCGGCGGGCAGGTTGCTCAGCAGAATGTCGCGGTGACCTTCCTCCACCTCGTCGAGGATGTCCACGGCGTCGTCGGGGTCCATTTCCGCAATCAGGCGGGCCGCGTCGTCGGCGTCCATGTTTTCCAGAACGTCGCCGGCCACTTCCTCGTCGAGTTCGGCGAGGGCTTCGGCCGCTTCCTCGGTGGGAAGGTGCGTGAGCACGCACAGCTGCTTGTTCAGGGGCAGCTGCTCAAGGTGTTCCGCGCGGTCTGCGGGGTGGACGAAATCGTCGCTGTCGATGTCGCTCCCGCACAGTTCAAGGCCCGCCTCCTGCGCGCTGGTTTCGTAAAGGGAAAGGTCTTCTTCCTCTTTCGGGGAATCGTTCCCGGAGGAGGAAAGGGAGGCGCGGCCGTCGTCGGCCGTAGGTGCTCTTCTGTCGGCGCCGTGTTCCCTTGCCAGCTCCGAAGCGGCTTTCCGGGGAGCGGAGGCGTAAAATTCGGCGGCTCCTTCCTCCTCCTGCCTCTGGGCGAGGGTTCGCACGCCGGAAGACGCGGGCCTGCGGTCGGCTTCGCTCTCCATGGGAGCAGCCGGGGAGGATGCCTCACGGACATTTTCCTCGGAGGAAAGAGGTCGGTTCTCGGGGGCCGGGAGGATGGAGGAATAGGACTCTTGTTCCATGTTCGATTGTGTTTTTTTACTCATATCCTGCATTCTCCCCAAACACTCTTGACGAATCGAGAGAGGTCGCCTAGCCTGTTGCTTCACTCCGTTATATGGCAAGTTCACTTTCCCCGGAAGTCCCGGGAAGGAAGAAGTAAAGAGGCGGACATGTCCAAAGACGATTTTGAATATCACGCTCGGGCCGCTGGGGCAAGCTCCAATATGGGCGGAGAGTCCCGTCCTGAACAGCATGCCGGGCTGCCCTTCGTCGTTCCCGCCGACACTGCGGCGGTCTTTTCCGATACGGCCTGCGAATTCGCCGTCAGGCTCATAGGCATGGCGCTCGACGAAGACGGGCCGGACTTGACGAGTCTCGGCATCTTTCCTCCGGAAGAGGAGTCCCGGGCATACATCGTGGCCAAGGAGCGCACGCTGGTGGTGGGGCTTCCGCTCATCAGCCTTGTGCTTGCCGTCATCGGCATGAAGCCCGATTCCTGGACGGCGGAAGTGAAGGAAGGCAGCCTTGTGGAAAAGGGCACCGTGGTGGCGCGCCTGCACGGACGCACCATGGAACTCCTTAAGGCCGAGAGGGTGATTCTCAACCTGATGACGCATCTTTCGGGCGTGGCCAACCTGACGCGCTCCTATGTGGAGCGGCTGGAAGGCACCGGCGTGCGCCTGCTGGACACCCGCAAGACGCTGCCCGGTCACCGCTATCTGGAAAAGTACGCCGTCCGCGTGGCGGGGGGCGTCAACCATCGCATGAACCTTGCCGACATGCTGATGATAAAGGACAATCACATCGACGCCGCAGGCTCCATCACCAGGGCGGTGGAAGCGCTGCGCGGCCGCTATTCTCCCTGTCCGCCCATCGAGGTGGAGTGCCGGGACGAGGCCGAGGTGCGCGAAGCCGTGGCCTGCCGTCCCGAGCGCATCATGCTCGACAACATGGGCGTTGAGCAGCTTTCCGTGGTCCTGCCCCTCATTCCGCGGGAGATGGAGGCGGAAATCAGCGGCGGCGTCACGCTGGAAACCATCCGCGAGCTGGCGCTGTCCAGCCGGGAGCGTCCGGCCGACTTCATTTCCGTGGGGCGCATCACCCACTCCGCGCCTTCGGCCGATTTCAGCATGAAGATGGAGCGCAATATCTGAATGTGTACCGGGGCGGAAGGCTCCGGAAAAAGGGTCAGAGGTTTTACTTATGGAACGTACCTGTGAAACGGGGGGCGTGGCCGCCCGCATCGAGGAACTGAAGAAGCGCCACGGCGGGGACCTTGTCATCCTCGGCCATCACTATCAGTCCGATGACGTCATCCGCCATGTGGATATCGTGGGCGACTCTCTGGAGCTTGCCCGCCGCATTCCCGAAATTGAAGCCCGCAACATCGTGTTCTGCGGCGTGTATTTCATGGCGGAATCCGCCTGCCTTCTGGCCCGTCCGGGGCAGAAGGTGTTTCTGCCCGACCATGAAGCCGACTGCGCCATGGCCCGCATGGCCCGCGCCGAGGATGTGGAAAGGGTGCTTGAGCGCCTCGCCGCCTCCGGCCGCAAAGTCGTGCCGCTTGCCTACGTCAATTCCTCTCTGGCCGTGAAGGCCGTGGTGGGCCGCTTCGGCGGCGCCGTGTGCACCTCCTCCAACGCGAAGGTCATGCTGGAATGGGCGCTTGGGCAGGGCGAGGCCGTGCTTTTTCTGCCCGACCGCAACCTCGGCCGCAACACGGCGCGCACGCTCGGCATTGCCGCCGGGGAGCAGGCGCTTCTCGACCTTGCCGGGGACAACCTGGACAGCGAAGAGGTGAGAAGGGCGAGGCTGATTCTCTGGCCGGGCTGCTGCCCCATCCATGACAGGCTCATGAAGCCCGAGATGGTGGACGCCTTCCACAGCCATTTCCCCGGCTGCCGGGTGCTCGTGCACCCCGAGTGCACGCCGGAAGTGGTGGACAGGTGCGACGGCGCAGGCTCCACGGCCTATCTCATCAAGGAAGTGGAGAAGGCAGCCGCCGAGGGGAAGGAAAGCACCCTGTGCATAGGCACGGAATTCCATCTCGTTCATCGTCTCATGGAAAAGTTCGCCGGACGGCTCAACGTCATTCCTCTGGCGCAGGCATCCTGTGCCGACATGGAAAAGGTGACGGCCGAAAGGCTGCTCGCCACCCTGGAAGGGCTGGAGGAAGGTCGTGGCGAAGTGCTGGTGGACGAGGCCCTGAAGGCCCCTGCGCGCGACTCTCTGGTGCGCATGCTTGAAAACTGCCGCTAGTTTCCGGTCGGGATACTCCCTTCCGGAGTGGTTCCGCCGGGGAGCGAGATTTGACGGGGCGTTTCTGCCCTGAAACGGATACGTTGCCGTATCCATCCGCTGCTGCGGCCCCTGCCGCAGTACAGGCGTACCTTTATGAATGCATTGCGTTATCGTTCCCAGGTTCTTGTCATAGGTTCCGGTCTTGCCGGCTGTGCCGCCGCGCTCACCATGGCCGACAAAGGCTTCGAGGTGCATCTGCTCATGCCCACGGAGGAGCTCGACGGCGGCAACTCCATCATGGCCCAGGGCGGCATCGTTTTCACCACCGACCCTGAAGACCAGAAATCCCTTCAGCACGACATGTTCGTCGCCGGGCACGACTACAACTACGGCGAGGCCGTGCGTTTTCTTGCCGAACACGGCGGCGAGGCCGTGCAGAGCATGCTCATCGACAAGCTCGGCGTTCCCTTCGACCGCAGGGATTCCGGCGCTCTGGACATGACGCTGGAAGGCGGCCACGCCGTTCCCCGCATCGCCCACTGTGCGGACTACACGGGCAGAAGCATCATCGAGCACATCCATGCCGCCGTGGCGGCGCATCCTGGCATCACCGTGCTGGGCGGCCGTTCTGCGGTGGACCTTGTGACCACGGAGCATCATGCCCGTTCCGCCGCATGGCATTATCAGCTCACCAACCGCTGCCTCGGCGCCTACGCCTTCAACGACGCGACGCACGAAGTGGAGCTGCATCTTGCCGAAATGACGGTGCTCGCCACGGGCGGCGTGGGGCAGGTCTATCTGTATTCCACCAATAATCCGTGGGCCACGGGCTCCGGCATCAGCATGGCCCACCGCGCGGGCGTGCGCCTTGCCAACATGGAATTCATGCAGTTCCACCCCACGGGGCTGTTCAACCACGCCCAGCAGATTCCGCTGCTTACCGAGGCGCTCCGCGGCGAAGGCGCCCATGTCGTCAACAGGCAGGGCGAGCGCTTCGTGAGCCGCTACGATTCCCGCGGAGACCTTGCTCCGCGCGACGTGGTTTCCCAGGCCATCGTGAGCGAAATGCTCTCCACGGGTGAAAACCACATGCTGCTCGACTGCACCACGCTGGAGTGCGACGTGACGCGCCGTTTCCCCACCGTGTTCGAGAGCTGCCGGAAAATCGGCATAGACATGCGTACCCAGCCTCTGCCCATCGTGCCTGTGGCACATTATTTCTGCGGCGGCATTCTTGTGGACTTGCGCGGCAGAACCACGCTCGACAGGCTCTATGCCGTGGGCGAATGCAGCTGCACGGGCATACACGGGGCCAACCGTCTTGCCAGCACGTCGCTGCTGGAGGCGCTTTTGTGGGGCATTTCCGCAGGCAGCGACATTGCGTCTCGTCTCGGCTCCGAGCCGCTCGACACGCGCATTTTCGAGGAAATCGCCGACTGGAAGCATCCCGGCAACGAGCACAACGACGACCCGGCGCTCATCGCGCAGGACTGGGCCACCATACGCCACATCATGTGGAACTACGTGGGCATCATCCGTACCGAAAGCCGGCTCCGCCGCGCCTTTGCCGATTTGCGCGACTTGACCAGCCACCTGCACGACTTCTACAAGCACACGCCGCTCTCCCAGTCGCTCGTGCATCTCTTCCACGGCTGCCAGACGGCCTATCTCATCACTCAGGCCGCCCTGCGCAACAAGCAGAGCCTCGGGTGCCATTACCGCAAGGACTAGCCTTGCGGGCGCTGCGCAAGCAGACGCCGTGGAAGGTTCCGACGCCTCCGGCAGCCCGAAGCCTTCCGCGCAGGCCGTGAAAGGGTGAAGCCGTCCGAGCGTCGCCGGCGTTTCAAAGAGATGAAAAAAAGCCGCATGAACTCCGAAAGCCGGAGCTCGTGCGGCTTTTTTTGCGCGCCGGAGCCGCTAGAAACGGCTGGAGATGTAGGGCATCGCCCGGATGAACAGGGAAAACGCGGCGAATCCGAGCAGAACGAGCAGCGCGACATGGAAGGTTTCCTGCCGGATGCGTTTCGCCAGAGGGCAGGCGCACAGAAAACCGGCCACCGCGGCAGGAGCCACAAAGGAGGCGGACTGCACCACTTCCTCCGTGAACAGTCCGTTGCAGGCCACAACGGCGAGACTGATGTAGGATGTTGCGGTCGCGCTGGTGAAAAAGCCTCTGGCCTTGTTCTTTTCCAGGCACATGAGCGAGGCGTACATGGCCATGACGGGACCGTTGATGCCGATGGAGCCGCCGAAGAAACCCGCGAAGAATCCGCAGGTGTACTTCATGATGGCCCGGGGAGCCATGCAGGTGCCGAGCCAGTCCTGCACGAGCTGCACGGTGATATGCATGACGATGATGCCGCAAAGCAGCAGTTCCAGAAGTTCGATGTCCACGACCTTCAGCGTCCATACGCCGAGGGCTATGCCGGGCAGGGCGGGAAGCCAGAAGCCCAGCACGTCCCGCACGTCGATGTAGCGCCAGTAGAGCAGAAACGTAAGCGTGCCGACCAGCGTGCCGGAAATGAGGCTTATCAGTATGACGGACTTGGCGGAGACGAACAGCGTGATGAGCGGAAGGGCGATGAGCGTTCCGCCCATGCCGGTCAGTCCGTTGATGAAGGCGCCTATGAACCATGCGGCGCAGATGATGAACAGGTCGTTCATGAGGTTGTCCGGGGAAGAGGTGAAAGGAAAAGCCTCCGCGGAGATGCGGAGGCCTGACGGGACGCATGGGAAACGCGACCGGCGGAACGCCGGAACGCAAAAGGGAACGTTTTCGGCGTATCAGAGGAAGTAGGGCAGAAGCTGGAAAAGCATGGAGGCTGCGGCTACGCCGAGCAGGATGAGCAGCGCGTGATGGAAGGTTTCCTGTCGGATGCGCTTTGCCAGAGGCCAGGCGCAGACGAACCCCGCCACCGCCGCGGGAGCTACAAAGGAGACGGCGTGAAAAACCTCTTCCGTCACCAGTCCGTTGCAGACGAGGACGGAGAGGCTGATGCAGGAGGCTCCCGTCGCACTGGTGAAGAAGCCTCTGGCCCTGTTTTTTTTCCATGCACATGAGCGAGGTGTATATGGCCATGATGGGGCCGTTGACGCCGAGCGAACCGCTGAAGAAGCCGGCGCCGAAACCGCAGATGTATTTCATGACGGCCCTGGGAGCCATGCAGGTGCCGAGCCAGTCCTGGATGAGCTGCACGATGATGTGAATGACGAGCAGTATGCAGAGCAGAAGCTCCAGCCATGCGATGTTGACGACCTTCAGCGTCCAGACCCCGAGCAGTATTCCCGGAATCGCGGCCAGCCAGAAGCCGAGCACTTCCCTGATGTTGATGTAGCGCCAGTAGAGCAGCAGGCACATGAGGCTCACCATGAAGCCCGACAGCATGCTGACGACGATGGCGTCCTTGGAGGAGGCGAAGAGGGATATCAGCGGAAGGGCGATGAGCGCGCCGCCCATGCCGGTCAGTCCGTTGATGAACGCGCCTATGAACCAGGCTGCGGCGGTGATGAGAATGTCGGTGTCCATGGCTGCCCCGGGGAAAGAGGTGAGGCAATATTGTTATGCCTGTAAGGGCACTTTGTAAAGACGGCGGGACATCGCGGAAAAAGAGGGGAAGGAGCGGAGGACGGATGAAGGACGGAGAAAAGAAAGGCCGCCGTTTCCGGCGGCCTGAAAGAGGCACTGTCTCTGCGGGCAGAGCTTATTTCACGGTGTAGAACTTTTCACCGGAAGCGCCGCACACGGGGCACTTGCCTTCAAACTTGCCCTTGCTGATGAAGCCGCACACGGGGCAGATGTAGTAGTCTTCGGCGTCGGTGGTGGGGTCGAGGGCCACGTCCTTGTACAGTTCGGCGTGCACGCCTTCCACCTTGCAGACCATGTCGAGGTACTTGGCGATGGCCATTTCCTCTTCGTTCTTGGCGTCGAGAATCATGCCGGGGTACATGTTCACGCATTCGTGGGTTTCACCGGCAATGGCGGCCTGAATGTTTTCGGCGGTGCTCTTCACTTCCTTGGCGTTGCGGAAGTGGGCCAGAGCATGGATGGTTTCGGCTTCGGCGGCGGCGCGGAACATCTTGGCGGCCTGCTTGCAGCCTTCCTTTTCGGCCTGGGCGGCAAAGGCGAGGTACTTGCGGTTGGCCTGGGATTCACCGGCGAAAGCTTCCATCAGGTTGTCGTAGGTCTTGCTCATAACAGCTCCTTGTGCGAAAAAACGTTGACGTTGCGTTTGTTTTTTTTGAACTTGGTTCCTAACAGGAACGATTCTTATTTAGTGCATGCTTCCCCATTTGTAAAGAGTTTTTTTACGCTGGGGAGAATATTTTTTTACGGAATCATTTAACTTGTTGTAATAAAAGGTTTTTATGGCGTCAGGCTATTGCGTGCCGGCACTTGTGCTGTTCGATGGAAACCTGTTTTCGCGCGAAAAGGAAGGCGGAGGGCTCATCGTCCGCTTTGAAGAGGAGATAAAGCGCAGCCGTTTCATCACCACTCTCGCCCATGCCGACAGCCGCGAGAGGGCCCTTGCCCTGGTGGAGTGCGTGCGCAGGGAATTTCCCGATGCGCGGCATCACTGCTGGGCCTACGCCGTGGGAGGCCCGGGCGATACGGCACGGGTTGGGCAGAGCGACGACGGCGAACCCCACGGTACGGCGGGCAGGCCCATGCTCACGCAGCTTCTCTACGGCGGAGTGGGGGAGGTCGCAGCCGTGACGACGCGCTACTTCGGGGGCATCAAGCTGGGCACGGGAGGACTGACCCGTGCCTACCAGAACGGGGTGAAGGAGGCGCTGGCGCTTCTGCCCGTTACGGAAAAGCAGGTGTTCGTGCAGGCTCTGGCGGAAGTGGAGTACGCCCATGCCGACAGGTTCTACCGGCTGATTCCCCGTTTTCAGGCCCGCGTCGTGGAAGAGGATTTCGGAGCCAGGGCGCTTTTCACGCTGGAGCTTCCGGCGGACATGCTGGAGGCGTGCTCGCTCGCCCTTCGCGAGGCCACGGACGGGGCCAGCGAGCTCATGCCGGTCAGGGAGCAGGGCGACGCCTGAGAGGCGCGTTTTTCCGCGGGGCCTCTGCCGTCCGCGGTCATTCCTTCATAATGGATGAGAACTTCGTCGTTTCCCGGGAGGGGAAGACATGAAAAAGATACTTATGCTCGCCACGGGCGGAACCATCGCCTGCGAGCCTTCGGAGGACGGGCTTGTCCCGAAGCTCTCGGGAGAGGCCATGCTGGAGAGGCTCGGCCCGCTCCCCTGCGAGGCCGACGTGCTGGAGCTCATGAATCTCGACAGCAGCAACCTTCAGCCCGAGGACTGGGAGACCATGGCCCGCGCCGTGGCCGACGCCTACGACGCCTACGACGGCTTCGTCATCGCCCACGGTACGGACACGCTGGCCTATACGGCGGCGGCCCTGCATCAGATGCTCCGCAACCTGGGCAAGAGCGTGGTCATCACAGGGGCGCAGCTTCCGCTTGCGGCGGAAGGCTCCGACGGGCCGCGCAATCTGCGCGACGCCTTTTTCGTGGCCTGTGAGGGCGTGCCCGGCGTGTATGTGGTGTTCCACGGTGACGTCATCGACGGCGCAAGGGCCAAGAAGATGCACACGGAAAGTTTTGCCGCCTATGCCAGCGTGAACGCGCCGCTTGCCCGCATCACTCCCGGGGGAGTGCTGTGGAGAGAGAAGCGTCCGCTTCCGGAAGAGGGCTTCAGGCTCGTCACCGGTCTTGAGAAAAGGGTCTGCGTGCTCAAGCTCATTCCCGGCACCCGGCCCGAGCTTCTGGACATGCTGGTGGATGCGGGCTACCGCGGCGTCATCATCGAAGGGTTCGGCGCGGGCGGCGTGCCCAACGACAGGCGCGGGAGCTTTCTGCCTTCCATAGAAAGGGCGGTGAAAAAGGGCGTGGTCATCGTGTGCGCGTCGCAGTGCGTGTTCGACGGCGTGGATTTGTCCCGTTACCCCATCGGGGTTCTCGCCGCACGGCTGGGAGCGCTTTCCGGAGGGGACAAGACCGTGGAGACCCTGGCCGTGCGGCTCATGCAGGCGCTGCATCACTGTCCGGACGCGGAAGGCGTGCGCGAGTTCATGGAAAGGCCCGTGTAGCGGCCGCTTCCCGCCTTGCCTTTTCCCCCTTTTTGCGTCACAAAAGAAAAAATTACGTTTGCGGAGACAACGATGAGCAATCCTATTATTCTCATGGAAACCTCTTCCGGCGACATTCTGCTGGAACTTTTCGAAGACAAGGCTCCCGCCACCGTGGCCAACTTCCTGCGCTATGTGGACGAGGGCTTCTACGAAAATACCATCTTCCACCGCGTCATCAAGGACTTCATGATTCAGGGCGGCGGCCTCGGCGTGCGCATGGACGAAAAGCCCACGCACGAACCCGTGATGAACGAGGCCGGCAACGGTCTGTCCAACAAGCGCGGCACGCTGGCCATGGCCCGCACGTCGGAACCTCATTCCGCGGCGGCGCAGTTCTTCATCAACGTCGTGGACAACGAGGAACTCGACCACAGGGACGACACGCCGGAAGGCTACGGCTACTGCGTGTTCGGCCGCGTGGAAGACGGCATGGACGTGGTGGACAAGATTGCGAAGCTGAAGGTGAAGCCGCAGGGTGAACATGAGGCCGTTCCGCTGGACATGGTCGTCATCACCCGCGTCAGCCGTTTTGAATAGCCGTTCATGGCGAAGAGCCGGATTTCCGGCTCTTTTTGTCTTCCGTATGATGATGTACGGGCAGGCGGCCCGGTGACGGGCCGGTTTCAGGAGCATTTCGTGGATACAGGAGCAGGTTCAGGCCTCGGGCCCATGGTTGTGGCGGTTGTTCTGGTATTTTTCTGTCTGGTCGTCGTGCTTCTTTACAGAAAGAAGAAAACTCCTGAAAAGAGGCCGCAGCCGGCCCCGGGAACCGGCATTCCCGCAGGCATGGAAGAGCTGTATCAGGTCGGCGTCGACCCCTGTTCCGGTGACGTGCCGGTCATGTACACGCTGCACACCTGCCGTCACTGCGTGCGCCTCAAGGACTTTCTCGACAAACGTCATGTGCGTCACACTCTGGTGTTCGTGGACGACTTTGCCGACCCTGCCAGAAAGGAGCTCATGAACACGCTGCGCTCCTATAATCCCCGGGGTTCCTTCCCCACGCTGGTCACGCCGGAAGGGCGCAGCGTGGTGGGGTTCCGCGAAGAGGCCGTGAAGGAAATGCTCGGCCTCAAGTGAGCCGCGCAGAAGTTCGGATGAAAAACGTATCTGTTGCGGGCGGTCTTGTGACGGCGGTTCTGCTTTTCGGCGGCGCCTGCCTGCCCGCTGCGGAAGAAGCGGCGCGGCAGTTCGTGCCTGCGGTGTTTTCGGTGGTGCCGGCACAGGCTGCCGGGGCCGTCTCCGAAACGGGCATTCCCGCAGGCATGGAAGAGGCGTACCGGCTGGGCATGAATCCGTCCCTGAGCGAAGTGCCCGTCATGTACAGCATACACCCCTGCCCGCACTGCGTGCATCTCAGGGACTTTCTCGACCGGAACGGCGTGAAGTACGAAGTGGTCCATGTGGACGACTTTTCGTCTCCGGCCAGAGAAGAGCTCGTAAGCAGGCTTGAATCGTACAATTCCCGGGCTTCCTACCCCACGCTGGTCACGCCGGACGGGCGCAGCGTGGCGGGCTTCCGGGAGAAGGCCGTGAAGAGGCTGCTGGGCCTGAACTGAGAAAGGTGCCGCCTCTGCCGTATCGAAAGCGCGGCAGGGGCTTTGCGTTGCCGGAGGGAGCGGATTTTCCGCTTCGTCGGCGTTGACAGGGCTCCGGCCGGCATGGCCGAAGCCTTCTGATTCTGCTGAAGCCTTGTTTTCCCATGCCTTCGGACATCTCCGCCGAAAGGAGCCTTTCCGCGCCGCCAAAGGGTGCGGGCAGGAGCCTCCGGGAGCTGTCCGTTCCGATGGGATTTTTCGGTTAACACGCTCTACAAGGACGTATGATGAACAAGAAATACATTGTCGGAGGCCTCATTTTCTGGGCCGGGCTTTCCGGCTACATGGGACTGCGCATTCTGGAAAGCTACACCGAGGATGCCGTGTTCGCCGCGCTTTCCGTCATTCCTGCGCAGGCTCAGGAAATCCGTTATTCCTTTCTGAGGAACACGCTTACTCTGAAAGGCGTGGAATACGAGCTGCCGGACGAGAAGGTCATGCACAAGGGCAGCATTGAAAAGGTGGAGGTGCAGGGCTTCAACCGCAAGTGCATGTTCGTCAAGCCGAACATGCCCGCCTATGATGCCGACACGCTTCCCATCGTGGCGGAGTCCGTCAGCGCCACGGGCATTGCGGACAGGATTCATTTCGGCAACACGCAGCTGGAGCAGAAGATTGCCGATGTGCAGATTCGCGGCTGGTACCAGCGTCTCGGCATGCTTCTGGACCAGCGCAGCCGACACCGCGGCGAGGCGTCCTACTATGAGGAGCTGTACCGCATCCGTCTGGACGGTCTGGAAGTCAACGGCGTGAACAGCGTGCTTACCGAACCGGAGCTTTCCTCTCCCGTGACGATGGTTCTCGACAAGGTCGCCCTGGCCCAGGGCATTCGTGCGCCGCGCGGCGCGGAGAAGGTCTCGCCCGTCAGCCTGTACCTGTCAGGCTTCCGCTTTACCGGCAAGGATGTTTCCGGCGCGCTGCAGCGCATGGATGTCAGGGACCTGCTTCTTCCCCAGCCGGAGACCATGGCCGCGCTCGTCCGTCTGTACGGACAGCCCGACGACAAGGCGGATGCGGAAAAGAAGACGGAGCAGACGCCCCCGCCTTCGCAGGAGGAGCTTCTTAATGATGCGCTTGACCGGCTGTATGCGGACTATGCGCATCGTCTGCCCTACACGCTGTTCGGCATGCAGGGGATGAACGTTGCTTTCCGGGGGCAGCCCTTCCCGGTGTCCCTTTCCCTCAACGGGCTTGCCTGCACCCGCTCCATGGTCGACAAGGACACGGTCAAGGCTGGAACGGACCTGTCCGGCCTTCGCGTAAGGCTGCCTGAAAAAGGGGACAAGACTTTCACCATCATTTCCCGCTATGCCCCGGAGGGGCTCGGCCTGAACGTCAAGGCGGAAACGCTGACCGGCAGGAACGAAATTTCCGGCACCGCCCGCTATGAGGTGGAAGGACTGGGCGTGCTCGAGGCTGAGGGCGCGATTTCCGGCGACATCGCCGCGCTCGGCACCACGGCTTTTGCCGACCCCGCCGTGTCCGCCCTCGAAATGCTGCAGAAGCTGAGCCTGAAGTCGTTTGCCTGCACCTATAAGGATTCGGGCCTGCTGCCGATGGTGCTTGAGCTTGCGGCCTGGCACGATTTTGAGACTCCCGAAGACTACCTGGCCATGATGCTTGAAACGGGCAACGCCATGGAGCAGGCGCCCGACAGGCTGGTCCGCGAAGTCGGCGTCATGCTGAAAGAACAGTGCACGATGCCCGGAGAGGTCGGCGTGACGTTCACGTCCGCCCAGCCGGTGAGCCTTATGGATGTTGCCAACAGGCTTTTGATGAATCCGGCTGCCGTTCCCCTGAGCGTCACGTCGAAGCCCGGAACGAAGCCCCTGACGGACTATCTGCCGGAGGGAAAGACGAATGAATAGGAAATACGTGGCGGGAGGCGTCATCCTTCTTGCCGGAATTGCCGGTTTCATGGGCGTCCGCTTTTTTGAGAATCAGACGGCGCAGGCCGTGCGTGAGGCTCTTGCGGGCGCATCCGTACAGACGGCGGAAGTGCGCTATTCCCTGCTGAACAACACGCTTTTTCTGAAAGGCCTGGAATACGAGCTGACCGATAAGGACGGCACGCGCAAAGGCTCGGTCGAAAGCGTGGAAGTGAAGGGCTTCAACCGCGGCTGTCTGGCCGCCGGGGCCGACGCGGCCGCCTATGATGCCGTGAGCCTTCCCCTGGTGGCGGAATCCGTCGTCATCACCGGCGTCAGCGACAGGCAGGAGGGCGCAGGCATGCAGGTGGAGCAGAAGCTCGCCTCGCTGCAGCTGCGCGGCTGGCATCAGCGTCTCGGTGTCGTTCTGGAACAGTACAGGCTGCACCGCAACGAGGCGTCCTGCTATGAGGAATTGTACCGCTATCGTCTGGACGGCATGGATGCGGACAGGCTGACGCTTTCTCTGACCGAGAAGGACGTGCTCTCCATGGCGTTCGACGTGGACGCCGCCAGGCTGGTCGAGGGCGTACGCGCCCCGCAGGGCGGCGAGAAGGTGTCGCCCATGAGTCTGACTCTCGACGGCATTCGTTTTACCGGAACGGATTTTTCCGACATCAGCGTCTCCGGCGAACTGAAGAGCGAGACCGACCGGGATTTGCTGCTGCACGAGCCTGCCGTCATGGTGGAGCTCATTGCCGTCAACAGGGCGATGGATGCGGCCGACCTGGACACCGAAGAAGGGATGGACGCGTTTGATGCGCAGTATGTGAAGATGATGGAGCTGCTTCAGAAGAACTATGAAAAGAAGCCGCCCCTCTCCGGTTTTTCCATGAAGGAAACCGGCCTTCGCGTCACCACGGCGGAGAAGAGCCCTGCCTCTCAGGACAAGGAGCCTCTCGTCACGGTCGCCATGAACAGTCTCGACTATGCGCTCGCGCTTGTGGGCGCAGGCGATTACAAAACGGCGGTGGAGCTTGACGGGCTTTCGCTGGATATGCCTGAGCTCCGCAGCGACGCCATCCTGAAGCGCTACGCGCCGGAAGGCTTTGTCCTGAACGCCGAGGGCGAGAGCGTGACGGGAGAGGAAAAAATGTCGGGCCATGTCCGGTATGAACTGAAGGGCCTCGGCGAACTGTCTCTTGAGCTTGCCCTGTCCGGGGACATGGGAGCGCTTGAGCGCCTGTCCGTGGATTCCACGGCGGTCGACCCCTTTGCGGTGATGCAGAGCGTCAATCTTGAGCGCCTGAACATGAACTATGAGGATTCCGGTCTGCTGCCCATGGCCCTTGAGCTTGTTGCCAGAGAGGAGGGGCAGACTCCAGAAGCGCTTCTGAGCATGCTGTTCCAGAATCTGAGCGTCATCGGCCAGTTCCCGAACAGGGCGGCGCAGCAGCTCGGTTCCGCGCTTGCCGAACAGCTCACCATGCCCGGCGAATTCGGCATGGCCCTTGTTCCGGCAAAGCCCATGACCCTTCTGACGCTGTTTTCCATGATTATGGAAGCCTCGGACGAGCTGCCTGTGTCTTTCAGCTCCGTGCCGGGCCAAAAGCCGCTGACGGACTATTTGCCGAAAAATTAGTGCGGCTGGAAGGCTGGCCGACGGAAAGGCTGACGTGAAACCTTGGAAGGGCGACGGAATATCCGCCGCCCTTTTTTTGTGGCGTTTTCGGTCGCGGCAGGGATGCGGGGCTTCCGGAAAAGCGGAAGCTCTCCCTATGCGAGCGGGAAAATGCCCATGGCGGAAAATGCTCTTTGCCGTGCCGCCTGCGTCGGAATCTTTGCGAGCAAGCAGCTTTGCCGGGTGGAAAAGAGGGGAGGAAGCGTTCTTTCGCCGGGCGCTGTGGGGGAGAACGGCAGGGACGGAGACTGTATCCTCCTGAGATGCTTGCGGAACATCGGCGATTCCTGCCGGAGGAATGCCATGTCCTCCGGTTTTGAAATGTCCGTTCCCGGCACCTACGGGAAACGTTTTGCCGAGGTTGGTCGTCCGCCGGCGGGAGCGGCCGGTGCCTCAGTCCAGGGGACGGGCGAAATGATGTTCCCCTGTGCGCCGCCGGAGAAGGGCTGCTTCATGCCGGGGGGAGCGCGGACATGGGCGCGGCAGCGCAGGGGGGGACGGCCTGCCGGAAGTGCCGCGTAAGAGAGGAGGCCGCCTTGCGGCTGGAGGGCAGTGCCGTGAACGGCGCCTTGTCGGCTGACCGGGATTTTGATGAGCGCGTGCTGCCAGCGCCTCCGCTGCGGGGAACCCGTAACGCAGCCCTGGCAGGGAAGGAGGCCATGCGTCCTCAACAGGAGAGAGTGTTGCTTTTTTGCTGCGCTTTTTTGTGCCCTTTTTCTGTAAAGCGGAAGCCCGGCGAAAGCAGAAGGGAATGAAAAATCTCCCGCGTCATGAAGGCATGACGCGGGAGATTTGCGGGAACTTTTCCTGAAAGCCTACTGGCGGGCGTGAGGCTTATGGATGTGCTTCACGGGATGGGTTTCGTTGTAGTGCTCGTGGAAGAACTTGAGGCGGCGCTGTATGCGCAGTATGCGACGCATGACCTCGCTCAGGCTGAAGAACGCCGCGGAGATGAGGATGCATACCACCAGCGTGGCGATGCCGCTGTACAGGTACAGCAGGTTGACCTCGGTTTCCGGGTCGTCCATCTGCCAGATGAAGATGAAGAAGCCGAGTATGCCGAGCATCCAGAGCAGATGGGCGCAGCCCTTGATGATGCTTTCCATGGGCACTCTGGCATAGGGGTTCACTTCCACGAGAGCGGTCCATTCGTCGCTGCCGCATTCGGGGCAGCGGCCGAGATAGTCGGGGAAGATGGTCTTGCAGTGGGCGCACTGCAGCTCCTGCTGCACGGCGATTTCCGGAGCCTTCTTTTCATGGACGGGGCGCAGGGAGCGCCGGGCGATGATGCCTTTTCTTCTTTTCATGCCGTAACCTCCCTGGACGCGGCGAGTTTTGCGCTCGTCTTCTGGCGCAGATAGGCGAGGAGCATGAGGGCGAGACCGGCGATGTAGCCGAGGTGGCGCTGCTCATGCGGCAGGAAGAAGCCGGTGAGCAGGGCGGGGTACATGAGCACCACGGTGGCGGCAAGCAGCAGCAGTCTGTCCACGATGTTGGTCCTGATGACGAACCAGCCCTGAACGAAGGAGGAGAAGCAGACCATGCCGAGAGAGGTCATGCAGAAAATCATGATGGCCTCGGGCAGGCTGTTGATGTTCCAGAGTATGATGTCGTGGTTGAAGATGAAGACGAGCGGCAGAAGGGCGGTGCGGATGTCGTAGAAGAAGCCCTGTATGCCCACCGCGATGGGAGAGGCGTTGGCGATGGCGGCGCCGGCATAGGCGGCGAGACCCACGGGCGGGGTATCGTCGGCCAGAATGCCGAAGTAGAAGCAGTAGAGGTGCGCGGCCATGAGCGGCACGGCCAGCTGCATGCCGTGAATGGTGAAGCCGGAAGCCAGTTCCACGAGCACGGGAGCGGTGAGCGAGGCCATGATGATGTAGTTTGCCGTGGTGGGCAGACCCATGCCGAGCAGCAGGCTGGCCGCAGCGGTGATGATGAGCAGCAGGAAGATGTTGCCCATGGAAAGGATTTCCACGAACGAGGTAATCTGCTGTCCGAGACCGAGAGACACGCAGCCCACGATGATGCCGGCCGAAGCCGTGGCGAGCGCCACGCCGGCCATGTTGGTGGCGCCTGCGGCCATGGAGGAGAGGGTGAGCGCCACGCCCTGCTTGAAGGCTTCCCACTTGGAAGTCTTGCGCACGACGGCGACGCACACCGGCTGGAACACCATGATGACGGCGAGCACCACGATGGCGCGGAACACGGAAAGTTCGGCGGAATGCTGCAGGGCTATGAGTTCATAGAGCAGCATGGCCAGCGGGAAGAGGAAGTGAAGGCCGCCGCGCAGGATGTCCCAGGTGCGGGGCAGTTCGTCCTTGGAAAGCCCTTTCAGACCGAGCTTGCAGGCTTCCACGTGGGTAATCCACAAAAGGGCGGCGTAGGAGGCGAAGGCCGGGATGGCGGCCGCCTTGGCCACTTCGATGTAGGGCACGTTCACATATTCGGCGATGATGAAGGCGGCTGCGCCCATGACGGGCGGCGCAAGCTGACCGTTGACCGAGGAGGCCACTTCGATGGCCGCGGCCTTCACGGCAGGGTAGCCGACCTTTTTCATGAGCGGGATGGTGAAGGTGCCCGTGGTCACCACGTTGGCGATGCTGGAGCCGGAGACCATGCCGGAAAGCGCGGAGCTGAACACCGCGGCCTTGGCGGCGCCGCCGCGGTAACGGCCGAGGCCGCTGATGGCGAGCTGGGTGAAGAAGGTGCCGCCGCCCGCGCGGTCGAGCATGGTGCCGAAGAGCACGAACAGGAACACCACCGTGGCCGAAACCTGCAGCGGAATGCCGTACACGCCCTGCGTATCCATGGTTATCTGGGAGATGAAGCGGGAAAGCGAAGCGCCCTTGAAGGCGAGAAAGTCGGGCAGATAGGGCCCGGTGAAGACGTAGAGAATGAACACGCTGCTGATGATGGGCAGCGCCGGACCGAGGACGCGGCGCGTTGCTTCAAGCAGAAGCACCACGAGCATGATGCCCATGAGAATGTCGCGGTCGTTGGGAGAGCCGGGACGGGAGGAGAGGCCGGCGTAGTCGAGGAAAATGTAGAGCGCGGCCACGGCTGCCATGATGCCGAGGATGTAGTCCATGACGGTCACGCGGTTCATGGCCAGCAGGATGCGCAAGTCCCAGCGGGAGGAGGCCGAGGGCTTGAGCATGGGAATGTTGAAATAGACGAGGGTGATGGCGAAGGCCAGATGGATGGACTTCACATAGATGGAGTCGATGAGAAGAACGCTCGCGCTGGCCATCTGAAAGAGCGACCAGCACAGGGCTATGACGAAGGTGATTTTCGCCGTGATGCCCATGGTGTCGCCGCGCATGCCGTGTTCGGCCCTGGCGATGTCTTCTTTGTACTTGTCTCCGGCAGGAGTGGACTGGATGTGTTTCTGAGGCATGAAGGTTTCCCGCAGGGTTGGAGGGGAGAACAGAAAAACAGAAGGCGGGGGCGAGCCATGGCTTGCCCCCGCAAAGGCAGGTTACATGATAGCCGTCCGAAGCCTGCCTTCAGGCTTCACGGGGCGCTGCCCGTCCGGTTTGCGACGGCTTCGCAGGCCCCGGGACGCTCTACTTGAGCAGGCCGGCTTCCTTGAAGTACTTTTCAGCGCCGGGATGGAAGGGCGCGGTGCGGCCTTCAAGCAGGCTTTCCTTGGTGATGCTGGCGAGCGCAGGATGCAGCTTCTTGAATTCGTCGAGGTTTTCCACCACTTCCTTGGTGATGGCATACACGATGTCGTCGGGAGTGTCGGCGGAGGTGACGAAGGTGGCGAGCATGCCGATGGTTTCCACGGTGCCGTCGGCGGCGTTGGTGGCGTCGGGGTACTGGCTCAAGTCAATGGTGGTCTTGGAGTAGTAGGGGCATTCCTTGAGCAGGTTTTCCATGCCGGTGATGGGCACGATGCGGCACTTGCGCTTGCCGGCGGTGGCTTCCTTGATGTTGCCGTTGGGATGGCCCAGCGTGTAGAAGAAGCCGTCTATGCGGCCGTCCTGCAGGGAGTGGGGGGCGTCGGCGGGATTGAGGCCTTCGACACGGAAGTCCTTGCCGGGTTCGACGCCCACTTCCTTGAAGACCTGAAGAGCGTTGATGCGGTTGCCGGAACCGGGGTCGCCGAGGTTGATGATTTTGCCCTTCACGTCCTTCACGCTTTTGATGCCGGAGTCTTCGGCGGCCACGAAGGTGACGGCTTCGGGGGCGAGGGCGAAGACGAAGCGCAGCTTGGTGACGGGCTTGCCTTCCCAGTCGCCGAGCCCCTTGTAGGCCTGATACTGGGTGTCGGCCTGGGCGATGCCGAATTCCAAATCGCCGTTGTTGATGGCGTTGATGTTGAACTTGGAGGCGCCGGTGGACTCTACGCTGGCGCGGATGTCATAAACATCCTTCTTGGCATTGATGATTTTGGCGATGGCGCCGCCGGTGGGATAGTACACGCCGGTGATGCCGCCGGTGCCGATGGTGACGAACTTGGCGGCCATGGCGTCGGTGGCAAGCGCGCCGGTGAGAATCATGGCGGTGCCGAGAGCCGCGGCGAAGAATCTCTTGAACATGAAGTGCCTCCTTCAAGATGTTTCAGCTTTGTCAAAAGAAGAGACGAAAAAAACGCCGAGAGGCGCAATCTTCTGTTTCTTTAGCCTGAGGGTCGGATAATGTCACGGTTTCGGACGAAGCGCAATAGGGGATGAATTCACGAAAATGTGAACATGACCCTTTCCGGAAGGAAAAATCACAGAGAGAAACGGCGTTGACAGAGTGATGTTTTCTTGTCTATTTTGCACATTGCACAAATACAAAGGAGGACGGTCCGCCATGAGCTCCCTTTCCCACGGGCTTCCGGTGAACAGAAAACATCTTGAAGGGCAGGCCAGGATTTTCAAGGCACTGGGGCATCCGAGCCGCCTGCTCATGGCCGAGGCTCTGACGCGGGGGCCGCTCTGCGTGGCGGAGCTGCAGCAGCTCGTCGGGGCGGATATGTCCACAGTTTCCCGGCACCTGGCCGTATTGAAGGCCGCGGACATCGTTGCGGATGAAAAGCGCGGCCTGCACGTTTACTACCGGCTGAAGCTCTCCTGCCTCGGTCAGTTCCTTGCTGGCACGTCCACGCTGCTGAACAGGCAGGCGCAGGAAAGGCAGGCGCAGCTTGCCGCCATGATAGCTCCCTGATGCCCGTACGGGGAAAAGAAGGGGGTGTTTATTTACTTGGCTAATAGGCCAAACAGTAAAGTATTTTCTTCCCATTTCTTCCGTTGCACAAAAAGGGATGGCGGACGAAAAAGGCTGCCGGGAATGAATTCCGCGGCAGAATAAATTAAAAATTTTTTGCGGAGGCTGTGCGTGAAGACAAAGAGGCGGCGTGCGTGCGGCCTCCTTTTTAAAGGAATGAGACGGACCGGGGGAAAAGCCTGCCCTCAGGTGTTGTCGGGCATTGGCCCGGCGCTGCACGTGCAGGGAGATTGGTGACCACGCGCACCCCTTCGCTGGTGAGGCTGGCTCGGAGGGGGATTGGCCCCGCTCCGCTTCACGATGTGGCCGGGCAGGACACTCAGCCCGGCACGCGCGGGGAGATTGGGCCGGAGCTTCGGAAATGGCGGGCAGGGATTTTGCCGTTCGCCCTTGCTCGGGCTGGGAAAGAGGCTTGCCACGGGGAAGGTTCCGGTCGTTTCGGAAAGAGGCCCGCCTCGCTCACGGACGTTTTCTGGCAGGGCATAGAAAAAAGGACGAAGCGTGGCGCTCCGTCCTTTTTCAGAACCCGTCAGATGGCGAGCTCTTCCATTTCCTTTTTCAAGTCCCGCCCCAGCCAGCAGGCGTAGCGGTCGAGGTGGGTGGGGTCGCGGTTGATGATGGCGA
>CALUPQ010000127.1 GCA_944322695.1 uncultured Mailhella sp.
CTTGTCAAAGAACCGTGCCGCTCACTCGCGGCGGTGTTGCGTTATGCAACTTTTCGTTTCGCCTGTCAACAACTTTTTTCAAGTTTTTTTCAGGCGGCGCTTTCGGCGGGGCACTCGTTTGAGCCGCCGTGCCTCAGCGCGTTTTCGGGTTATGCCCATTTTTCCCCGTCCTGTCAAACACTTTTTTCGGTTTTTTGAAGAAAAATCGGCAAATTATATATAATATATTGATTATATTTGATATTATTTATTATATTTCTTTCCCGTTTTCTGCGGTTCTGAAGCAATTCTGCCGCCAGGAAGGGCCATCAGCCCCCTGCATCTTTTTTTCTTCAGCGCCGCAGAAAAAAGTAAGGGAGGGCGATGGCCCTCCCTTACCGAATATTTCCCAGCGTATGAGGCTCGGAATGCTACGGATGGTTATGGAACTTGTCGGCCATAGCCTCGGAGCCGCTATGGCAGGGAGTGCAGTCCATGTTACCCTTCTGGATATCAGACATCTTGCCCTTGCCATGGCAGGTGGTGCAGGCGGTCACGGATTCCTGCTTGGAAAGAGCTCCCTTCCATTCCTTGCCGGCTTCAATCTTGGCATTCAGAATTTCGATGGCCTTACGGCTTACGTCGGCGGTAATACGGCCGCAGCGTTCACTGCGCTCCGTGCTGTTGGCCGCGAGCTTGGTGGCGTAGGACCAGCGGGACACGGAAACATGGCAGAGCACGGAGTTGGCCACGCTGGTGGGCAGGTCACCCTTCACGCCCTGCGCGGCGTCACCGGGATTGTAAATCGGGAAGGCCGTCTGTTCATACCAGCGGAACAGCTCATTCACCATGGGCGTAGCTTCGCTGCGGGGATAGAATACGGCAAAGGCCATGGCCGCACCGGCGAGAGCGCCGCAGATGGTGCCCCAGTCGGACATGCCGCCCTTGAAGCCTTCCATCATGGTAAAGGGGAACGTATTGTAGGGAGCCCCGTACTTTTCGGCCATGGTGCCGACGATGCTGTAAAACACGCCGTACCCGCAGCCGTAGCCCTTGTACCAGTAGCCCTGATAGGCTACGGCGCTGGCGGCCGCGATGTCGTCGATTTTTTTCGGGGTCCAGCCGAACTCTCCTCCCATCTGGGCGAAGTGTCCGTTCTTTCCGCCGGACATGGCGGGAGCGGCGGGAGCCGCAATAACAGTACCAGACATGGCGGCAAGGGAACCGCCGACAGCCAGGCCACCCATGGCACCCAATATAGCTCTTCTGCTGTAATCCATAACGTTCTCCGAGGTAGAAAAATGACACACTGCCACAACCTTCTGTCTGAAAAGGTCATGTGCGCCCACTATGTGATTAATAGAACATTATGTCAATCAATGAAGAGAATACAGAGAAAAGACTCCACCCTCTCCGCAGCTTCTTCTCCGGCGCTCAGGTACGTCCCTTTCTCCGACTCGACCGCAGAAAAGCGTCTTCCGAAGCCTGTCCGCTCTTAAACGTCCCTCATCTATCGCAAAACGAAATTCACGACAAAGCACGCCGCTATCACCCACAGGACAGGATTCACTTCCCGGGCTCGTCCGGTGCAGAGCCTGATGAGCACATAGCTGATGAAGCCCAGGCCCAGGCCGGTGGCGACGCTGCTGGTAAGCGGCATGGTAATGATGGTCAGAAAGGCGGGCAGAGCATCAGCCATGTCGTCGAAGTCGATATGGCGGGTCTCCTGCGCCATGAGCGTTCCCACGACAATGAGCGCCGGCGCCGTGGCATAGCTTTGCACGATGCCGACAAGAGGAGCGAAGATAAGGCTGACAAGAAAAAGCAGCGCCACCGTCACGGAGGTAAGTCCGGTACGACCGCCGTCAACGATTCCGGCAGAGCTTTCCAGATAGCTCGTAACGGCGGGAGTGCCCAGAAGCCCGGACAGCATGGTTCCGCAGGAGTCCACTATCAGAGGCCGGCTCAGCCCTTCTATGGAACCGTCCTCCTTCATAATTCCCATTTTGCTGGAAAGACCGATGACCGTTCCCATGGTATCGAAGAGGTCCACCATGGTCATGGTGAAGAGCACGGAAAAGAGGCCGTACTCCAGCGCGGCCAGTATGTCGAGCTGCAGAAAGGTGGGAAGAAAGCTCGGAACGTTGAAGCTCAGCACTTCCCCCACGCTGTGGGGAACGGGGCCGACGCCTGAAACCATGCCCGCCGCCGTAGTGACGAGAATTCCCAGGAAAACGGCTCCGCGCACGTGCAGCACCATGAGGGAAACCGTCACCAGAAGCCCGAAAAAGGAAAGCAGGGTGGCCGGTTCCCTGACATTGCCCATGGTGACGAAGGTGACCGGGTCATCCACGATGATGCCCGCGCTTTTGAGCCCGATGAAGGCGATGAACATGCCTACGCCGACGGACGTCGCGAGCTTGAGATTAAGCGGCACGGCCTGAATGATGTATTCCCGAAGATTCGTGACGGAAAGCAGAAGAAAAACCACGCCGGAGATGAACACCGCCCCCAGCGCAGTCTGCCACGGAAGCCCCATGCCCAGCACGACGGTATAGGCGAAGAAGGCGTTTATGCCCATGCCCGGGGCCAGCGCTATGGGCAGATTCGCCCACAGCCCCATGAACAGGGTCGTCAGGGCGGCTCCCCAGACCGTGGCCGCGAAAGCGGCCTCGCGGGGCATTCCCGCGTCCGCCAGCATGGAAGGATTAACGAAAATGATGTAGGCCATGGCCACAAAAGTGGTCACACCTGCCGTCACTTCCGTTCTTATATTGGTATCATGTTTTTCCAGATGAAACAGTCTGTCAACGACACTTCTGCACATTGCCGCCCCCCTGCGGGAATATCCCTCTTTTTTTTCGGGATAACCCGTGCCGATTCACAAGGTCAAGCAATGCCACGGCATGCCCGGGCCGTACCTGCCGCTCACGCGCACGGCGCAAAAAACGCACTTCCATGCCCTTTCACGTGCATGGAAGAAAAAACAAGTTCCCTCACGAACCGACCGACGCGTACGTCGGGCGGCAATTCTCCTCCCCTCACGGCATGGCCCTGCCCCGTTCCGACAGGCAAAGCGGGGCTGTACAGCGGAAGCCTTTACCATATACTATGGCATCCGTCGCAGCAAAAACGAGCCGCATCATTCGGATATATTTCAAAACACTGCGAAAAAACAGGAGTTATGCCGTGAGCAACGCTTTTTCCCCCGATACGGAATATCTCAAATGGTTTGTCGAACTCAGCCGCATTCCCCATGAATCCAGAAACGAAAAAAAGCTCAGCGATTTTCTGGTCTCCTTCGCCAGGGAGCGCGGTCTTGACGTGACGCAGGACGAACTCGGCAGCGTTCTCATCAAAAAGCCGGGAACCAAAGGCATGGAGAACGCCCCGGCCGTCATCCTTCAGGGACACATGGACATGGTGTGCGTCAAAGACGAAGGCGTGGACTTCGACTTTGCCAGTGACGCGCTCAGGCTCGTGTCCGACGGCGACCGTCTGTATGCCGAAGGAACCACTCTGGGTGCGGACAACGGCATCGCGCTCGCCTACATTCTGGCCGTGCTCGATTCCAGCGACATCCCTCATCCCCCGCTGGAAGTCGTGGTCACCGTACAGGAAGAAGTGGGCATGGGCGGAGCGCATGCCTTCGATGCCTCCCTGCTGACGGCCTCCTCCTTCATCAACATGGATTCCGAGGATGAAGGCGTATTCTGCGTAAGCTGCGCCGGCGGCAGAAGAAGCCAGATGCACATCCCGGCCGTCACCGCCGACGTGGCCACGCTGGAAGACCACGACGCATACTCCTTCAGAACCATTACCGTCGGAGGCCTCGCCGGAGGTCATTCGGGTCTGGAAATCATCAAGGAGCGCGGAAACAGCAACAGGCTGCTGGCAAGAGTTCTGGACGACATCAGACAGAAGTTCCCGTGCCGCCTGGTTTCCCTGAACGGCGGAACGGCCACCAACGCCATCCCCAAGGAAAGCTCGGCCGTGGTGCTCATCAAGGCCGCGGACGAGGACATCCGCCGGGAGCTGGACGCCTGGACCGCCGTGTTCCGTCACGAGCTGCGCGGAGCCGACGGTGCGGGCCTGACCATCGCCCTCGAAGAGGCTCCCGTCTCTTCCGTCATGCTTTCCTCCCAGACCGAAGCAAACGTGCTTGCGGCTTCCCTGCTCATGCCCGACGGCATAGTTTCCATGGACATGAACATCACCACGCAGCGCCTTGTGGAAAGCTCCAACAACTTCGCCATGATACGCATGGAAGAAGGGGAAATCGTCCTGCACTGCCAGACCAGAAGCTCCGTATCCAGCAAAAAGGACGCCATCTGCCGCCAGATAGCAGTCCTGGGAAGCATGGTCGGCGGAAGGGTGGAATACTTCGGCGACTACCCGGCCTGGGAATACAATCCCGATTCCCGCCTCCAGACCGTATTCTGCCGCGCGTATGAGGAGCTGTTCCATAAAACGGCCAAAGTGGAAGGCATACACGCAGGTCTCGAATGCGGCCTCTTCGCCGAAAAGTTCAAGAAGCTCGGTCACGACATGGACTTCATAGCCTTCGGTCCCAACGTCACCGGAGCGCACTCCACCAAGGAGACGCTCAGCCTCTCCTCTGCGGAAAACACCTGGAAGCTGCTTCTGGACGTGCTGCGCCGCATGGGTGAATCCGCCTGAAGCGCCCCATCTGAATGAACCGTAAAAGGCCGTGCCCCGAAGGGCACGGCCTTTTTACATACGTTCCGATGCAGCATTCTACTTCTTGGTAAAGAACGCTCCGAGCGTTCCCTTGAAGAAGCTGAACAGAGAAGCTCCGGCGATGAAGCCCGCCGCCGTGATATACAGGATATTGTCTTCCTTACCCTTGTATATCTTATGCAGTATCCAGCGTATGGCCAGTGCGGCGTACACGGCAAATCCGCCGGTGGTGTTCAGCATGAGAAGGCCGGTGCCGAAAAGCACGCCCATCTGACGATGAGGCCCGCCGATGAACTGGATGACGGCGCCCGCCAGGCTCCAGGTGAGCAGGGCGCGGATAATCTCGGGATTGGAACCGGCCTCGATGGTGGTGGCGAACACGCGGGCAATCGGCGGAATGAGGTCCTTCATGAAGTAGTTGGCGTACAGAAGCACGGCCATGGCAATGCCTATGGCAAGACCGATGATTTCCGCATACAGCTGCTGCCTGCGGCCTTCGAGCTCAAACTCCTTATGGCGTCCTTCGCCGCGCAGAATCCAGCCGGTCTTGAGGTCGTAGCCCATATCCGCAAAGGCGGGACCGCCGCAGGTCTTGAAGCCGGCAAGGAAGATAAGCGCCTTGACGTCAAAGCCGAGCAGAAGACCGATGATGACGAACAGCATGGCAATGGCGGAGGAGGGGAACCAGCCCGCGTTCATGGCCGCATTGCCTATGAGAAGCTCCGCAGCCACGGTGGTGAGCGCCGTATAAAGCACCCAGAGCACCAGCTCGGAAGTGCTCATTTCAAGATAGAGACCGCTGATGACGGCGAGAAACACCGTCGCCAGAATGTAGAGCAGGGAGCCCGAGAGCAGAACACGTCTCTCATCGCGGGTGGTCTTGAAGGTCTCCACATCCTCTTTGTCCGCAAGACGGGCGAGGATTCCGGCCTTCCTGCCCTGACCGGGCTTCGCATCGCCGGAGCCGCTCTTGCGGCTCACGGCGGCAACGACCTGGCCGATGGCCACCATGCCCGCACCTATCATGATGCCGTGGGGAATGTATTTGGCCGCGAGGTCAAAGCCGAAAATCTGCGTGGAGTAGGCCCTCAGAAGAAGGCCGGTACCGAACATGAACAGAGCCCAGGGATTGCCGAGGAAGCACACCCCGAAAACGTCCATGGGAATCTTGAACGCCTGTCCCACAGCTCCCACGATGCCGCTGACCAGCATGAGAATGGCCCTTTTGCCGCCCTGCGCGGCGGAAAGGATGGTCTCGCTGGTGGCAACGCCCGGCCCCCAGGTTCCCCTCGCGGGGAACGTGGGGGTGTCGAACATCCAGTACATCATGAGAACGTCCAGAAGGATGGCTATGCCTCCACCTATGGCCATGGGAACAATCAGCGACTTGTCCATGAGCCAGGCAATGGCCAGAGCAAAGAGCATCATGTTGCCCGCGGCAAACGTGGCCACGGAAATGGACGTCTCTATGATGTTCTGGCGATGGATGCTCCTGAACTTCTGAAGACCCTTGACCGGAGCAAGCCCGATGAGAACGGCCACCAGCGCGCCGATGATGGAGGTGTTGGCGGTAATGCCCAGAGCCACCATGAGTTCCATACCTATGATGGCACCCAGAATACCGGTAATGATGATGACCACGAGGGTCGACATCTCGAAGGTCTTCGGGTGAGGCTGGCGGGCCAGTTCCTCTATCATTCTTGCCGTGTCGTCCATGCGGGCGTCGTTACTTTCTGAAGACATAGCTCATCCTTGGAAAGGCAAAAGAGAATATCAATACCCGGTCACACCGAGTTTCCTGCACAGTTCGCGCGTACGCGGTTCCATGTAGACGCCGTTTTCCTCAAAGACCTTGCCGTCGAGAATGATGGTGGGCTTGAGCACGGTGCCGTCGGTATGGGAGGCCGCGCTCCAGAAGGAGCCGCCGATGACCTTGCCCTGGCTGCCGATGCCGAACTCAATGCAGCCGAACACGCGTTCATCTTCCACGATGCGGCCCGTAATCTTGGTCACGCCGGGGTTGAAGCCCAGAGAGTAGTGGGCCAGACGGTACATGTTCGGGTCGTTGAACGAAGCGAACCAGTCTTCGTAGATTTTGGCCTCGCGACCGCCTTCAATCTTGACCAGGCGACCTTCCTCGAATTCCAGCTTAATCTGTCCGCTCAGGGCGCAGATGTCGGAAGGCGGATACACGGCGCCGTCGAACACGATGGTGCCGTTGATGGTTTCCTCAACCGGGCACCAGCTTATCTGGCCGCCCATCATCACGGAGTCGCCCTTGTTCAGAGCCTTGGAGCCGGACTGACGCACGCGGCGACCGCGGTTGTAGGCCTTGAGGTTGGTGCCGTTGGCACACTGGATGATGACTTCATCGGCCGCAGCAATGCATTCCTTCAGGTGATTGCCGAGCTCCATGAGCGCATCGAAGTCCACGCGGGAAACGCACTTGACCATCATTTCCACATCCATACCCGTCAGGCAGGTATAGCGTACGCCGTTGGCGAGAGCCTTCTGATAGCCCGGAGAATGCATCACGTAGGCATAGGACAGCTCAACCCACACATCGGAGGCCTGCGCAGCGGCCGCAACCGGCGCCGGCGGTTCGGTGCAGGCATTGGGCATGGTGTGGTAGTAGAGCACCACCGGAACGGCGTTCATGGCATAGGCGGCCTGAGCTATGGCCTCCATCACGCGCCTGTCGGAAGAGGTGTCCCCGGTAATGAGAACGGTCTCCCCGGGTTTGACGAGCATCTGCCCTTCAAGCAGCATTCTCGCACCTTTGGCAAGCTCAAAGGAAAGGTATTCGTCCCGAGGTTCGATACCCAGATTAAGATTCATGGTACCACTCCTTGCTGTTGCATGTGAACGGTGTCGAACTTCAACATGAAGCCGCGGAAACTGAAAAACATATCCTCCGGCCGGAAGAATATGCTCCATTTCAGAGTATAATGCTTTTCGGTATCATACGGGTATGTCCATGTCAATAAATCACACGCAACTATTGCATTTTATTCTTTAAATAACAAAACGAGGCATAGCCTCGCAACGAGGGACATTTCCGGCAGGTTCTTCAACCAATTGCGCGGAAAGAACGAATATCTGCAGGCAGGACGGAACACCTGCCGGATTCCCTTTTTACGCGACATTTCTGCAGAGTTCCCTTTTCCGCATAAACGAAGGAGCGGACATGTTTCATGCCCGCTCCACAAAAAACATAACGCATTACAGGTATAATCCGGAAAGCTCCGCCGCATTGTCGTGCGTCAATGGAGCAGGGCTTTTCGGGAAGAGGAAACGCTTCTTCTGACGCAAAAGTTCTTTGGCACCGTCTTTTCAGGAGAAGAACTTCTGAACATATCCCTGCACGAACACCAGTCCCACAATGAGCGGAAGAATCCAGGTCAGATAAAAGCGCAGGATGCGGGGGAATTTCACGCCGCGGCCGACATCGGTTTCCGCAATGAAGTTGTCCCAGCCCCAGCCGAACTTGTGGCAGCAGAACAGCATGAAGGTAATGGCGCCTATGGACAGAAGATTGTTGCTGAGAATGAAGTCCTCAAGGTCCATAAGCGTGCTGCCCTCGCCGAGAGGCTGCATCCAGGACAACACGTTGAAGCCGAGAACGCAGGGCAGGGTGAGCAGCGTGAGCGCCACGCCGTTCACCAGCGTGGATTTACGCCGCGACCATTTCCATACGTCCATGCTGTAGGAAATGATGTTCTCTATGACGGTGATGACCGTGGTAAGGGCGGCCACGCTCATGAACACGAAAAACAGCGTACCCCAGAAGCGTCCGCCCGACATGGAATTGAACACGTTGGGCAGCGTGATGAAAATAAGTCCCGGGCCGGCGTCCGGCTGCACTCCGAAGGCGAAGCAGGCCGGGAAGATGATGAAGCCGGACATCATGGCCACAAAGGTATCGAGGCAGACAATCCACAGAGATTCCTGCGTGATGGTGTACTCACGCCCGAGGTAGCTGCCGAAGATGCACATGGAGCCGACCCCAAGCCCCAGCGTGAAGAAGGCCTGATTCATGGCATCGTTCAGGAGGCTCCAGATGCCAGCATCCACGGCACGCTGCCAGTCCGGCGCAAGATAGAAGGACAGGCCCGCCAGAGCGCCCGGAAGCGTGACCGCACGAAGGGCCAGACCGAGCATGATGACGAGAAGCCCGGCCATCATGATTTTAACCACGCGTTCTATGCCTCTGCGAAGGCCGAAGCTGCACACAAGAAAACAAAGCACGGAGGTCAGAAAAGCCCAGAACGTCATGCCGACGGGGTCGGCCAGCATGGAGCCGAAGGCCGCGGGCATGTCCGCAGCCGGAATGGCCAGGCCGCCCGTCGCCGTTCTCCACACATAAAAAAGCATCCAGCCCGCCACGGGAATGTAAAACATCATGAGCAGGTAGCTGCCCACGATGCTTATCCAGCCCATGCGATGCCAGGACGACCCCTTCGGCTCCAGAACGCGCAGCGCGTTGCCGAGATTCTGCTGCGAGGCGCGGCCGACGGAAAACTCCATGATGAGCAGCGGCAACGCCAGCATGAACAGAAAAAAGAGATAGGCGACCACAAAGACCGCCCCGCCGTATTTTCCCGTGATGTAGGGAAACCTCCACACATTGCCGAGCCCGATGGCACATCCTGCGGAAACGAACAGAAAGCCGATGCGGCTGGCCATTTTTTCACGCTGCATACTTCAAACCCCGAAAAGAAAAACTCCGACGCACGGCTCTTCCCAAAAGAAACATGCGCCGGAGGTGTATGTTTTCCGCTCCCTCGGAAAAGCGGGCGGAAACAACGTCGGAAGGGGCCGCTCCCCCGCAGGAAAGCAGCCCCGGACATTTTAAAAGAACTTCTGAATGTAGCCTTCCACAAAAATGACCAGAAGCACCACGGGCAGTATCCACGTCAGGTAGAAACGCAGGAACTTGGGGAACTTCAAACCCTGGCCCATGTCTGCCTCGGCAATGAACTTGTCCCAGCCCCAGCCGTAGCGCTGGCAGCAGAACAGGCAGAAGATGAGCGAGCCCAGAGGCAGCAGGTTGTTGCTGATGATGAAGTCCTCAAGGTCCATGATGGTGGACCCGGCTCCCAGCGGCTGGATGTCGGACCAGACGTTGAAGCCGAGGATGCAGGGCAGGGTGCAGAGCGTAAGCACCACGCAGTTCACCTTCACGGCCTTTTTTCTGGACCATTCATAGGTATCCATGAAGTGGGAGATGATGTTCTCAAGCACGGCGATGACCGTGGTGAGCGCGGCAGCGCTCATGAACACGAAGAACAGCGCCCCCCAGAACTGTCCCCAGGCCATGTTGTTGAAGATGTTGGGCAGGGTGATGAAGACGAGCCCGGGACCGGCATCAGGCTGCACGCCGAAGGCAAAGCAGGCCGGGAAAATGATGAGGCCGGACATGAAGGCCACGAAAGTGTCGAGAGATACGATGAACACCGACTCCTTGGTCAGCGTATTTTCCCTGTTGAGATAGCTGCCGAAAATGCACATGGCGCCGATGCCGATGTTCAGGGTGAAGGAGGCCTGGTTCATGGCATCGTTGATGAGGGACATGATGCCCGCATCCATGGCGCGCTGCAAATCGGGAACAAGGTAGAAGGCCACGCCCTCAAGGCTGCCGGGCAGGGTTATGGAGTGAACGGCAAGACCGATGACGATGATGAGAAGCCCGCCCATCATGAACTTCACCACGCGCTCCACGCCCTTCTGCAATCCCATGGCGCAGACGCCGAAACAGCCGAGCGAGGCAATCAGCGTCCAGAAGAGCATGGTGCCGGGGCTGGCGAGAAGACCGGTGAACACTTCGGGAACCTTGTCCACGGGAACGGAGAGTCCGCCCGTCACCGTGGCCCAGCAGTAGTACATCATCCAGCCTGCCACGGGAATGTAGAACATCATGAGGGCATAGGAGCCCACGATGCTGAAGCAGCCGAAATATTTCCATTTGGAGCCGGGCGTAAGCTCCCGGAACGCGCGGGACATGTTCCTGCGCGAAGCGCGTCCCACGGTAAACTCCATGATGAGTATGGGCAGACCCATGCCAAGAAGAAATATCAGGTACGCGACAAGAAAGACCGCACCGCCATATTTACCTGTAATAAAAGGAAAACGCCACACATTGCCGAGTCCGATGGCACACCCTGCAGAAAGGAAAAGAAAACCCAGTCGGCTGGCGAGCTGTTCTCGTTGAGCCATATTCTATTTCTCCTTGGCGGAAATATTTTTTCCGGTATATGCCGAAACCTTGCGGAACGGCAACCGGAAATTCCCCTTTTTCCGGCCGCCGTACCTTCATATGTTCACCGCCTGTCCGACGCTCAGAAACGCGGACGGACGGCATGCAAAGCCTCTTCTCTGAATATTACAGGAATTTCTGGATGTATCCCTGGGCAAAGATAAAGAGGAACACCGCAGGAAGAATCCAAGTAAGATAAAATCTGAGGAACTTCGGAAACTTCAGTCCGCGGCCCTCATCGGCCTCGGCCACAAAGTTGTCCCATCCCCAGCCGTAGCGATGGCAGCAGAAGAGCATGAAGAGGAAGGAACCCAGCGGCAGAATGTTGTTGCTGATGATGAAGTCTTCCAAATCGAGCACGGCGCTTCCGGGGCCGAAGGGCTGGAAATCCGACCAGACGTTGAAGCCCAGGATGCAGGGGAGCGTAAGCAGCGTAAGCACCACGAAATTGATGATGGTGGCCTTTCTGCGGGACCAGCCGTAGCCGTCCATGAAAAAGGCTATGATGTTCTCCAGCACCGCGATGACCGTGGTGAGCGCCGCCGCACTCATGAACACGAAGAACAAAAATCCCCAGAAGCGTCCCCCGGCCATGTTGTTGAAGATGTTGGGCAGGGTGATGAAGATGAGCCCGGGCCCCGCATCCGGCGTGACGTTGAAGGCGAAGCAGGCCGGAAAGATGATGAGGCCCGCGGTAAGCGCCACGAACGTATCCAGCGCCACGATGATGACGGATTCCTGCGTGAGCGAACGTTCCTTCTTCAGATAGCTGCCGAAGATGCACATGCTGCCCATGCCTATGCTCAGGGTGAAGAAGGCCTGATTCATGGCGTCGTTGACAAGCGCCATGAAGCCGGCTTCCATGGCGCGGCCGAAGTCCGGCTTGAGGTAGAATTCCATGCCCTTTTCGCCGCCCTCAAGGAAGCAGGAATGGACGGCCAGCCCCACCATGATGAACAGAAGTCCCAGCATCATGATTTTGACCACGCGTTCCACGCCCTTCTGAAGCCCCTGACCGCAGATGGCGAAGCAGGACGCGGATACCACCACGGTCCAGAAAAGCATGAGCCATGGACTGGCCAGCATGCCCCCGAACACGGCGGGCACCTGGTCGGTGGGAACAGCGAGAGTGCCGTTCAGCATGTACCAGCAGAAACAGAGCATCCAGCCCGCAATGGGAATGTAGAACATCATGAGGAGATAGTTGCCTATGGGACTCATAATCCCGAACCTGTGCCACCACGTCCCCGCGGGCTCCAGTTTTTTCAGAGCATGAGCCATGTTGCGCCGCGAAGCGCGTCCCACGGAAAATTCCATGATGAGCACGGGCAGGCCCACGAACAGCAGAAAAAGCAGATAGACAACCAGAAATACAGCGCCGCCATACTTGCCGGTGATATAGGGAAAACGCCACACATTACCAAGACCTATGGCGCAGCCGGCGGAAAGAAGGACGAACCCCAGCCTGCTGGCGAGCTGTTCACGTTGACTCATGGACCATTCTCCTCAAATGATTTCCTTTAGCTATAGGCAGAAAACTCCTGAAACGGCAACCTAAAATGCCACTCTTGTTATTTTTGAGACACGCTTGCACGCCGCCATTGGCTGTACTACACCTTGGGTGCACACCAATCTCTTTCATTTTTGAAAAAAAATCTTTCGGAACAGCATGACGGGGAAGGGAGACGCTTCGAAAAAAGCGGCTTCGCCATTTTCTCCGCATTCTTTCTCACATGGAACGAACATGGACGAACGACACCACAAACGCTGGACACGCTGGGCAAACAGAGGGCTGCTCGCACTGGAAGGAATCGCCACAGGCCTGGCCTGCGCCGCCGTCATCTGCACTTTCCGCCTCTGCCGCGACACTGCGGCGCCCGTGCTCTCGGCATGGCTGGCCACATGGAAGGACGCATGGTGGGTCGCGCCGCTCTGGCTGCTGATTCTCGTGCTCTCCGCCCGTTTTCTGGGCTGGCTGGTCGGAAAGGTGCCGCTTATTTCCGGCAGCGGCATTCCGCAGACCGAGCTCATCGTCAGCGGCAGACTCCACATATCAAGACATGACTGGCTGAGAATTCTGCCCGCCAAGTTCACAGGCTGCCTCGTATCCACGCTGGGCGGCCTCTCCCTCGGACGCGAAGGCCCCTGCATACAGATGGGGGCGGCCACTGCGGCTCTTCTGACCGGCCTGTGGGAACGATTCGCCTTTTCAGGCCATGTCCACATCGCCGCAGGAGCGGCGGCAGGCATGACGGCCGCCTTCGGCTCTCCCGTCGCCGGGCTTCTCTTCGTTTTCGAGGAAATGAAAAGCCGCTTCACGTGGGGCGGCTTCATCGCCGTAGGCTGCGCCGTGACAACGGCCGCCCTCGCCACACGGCATATCTTCGGCTTCGGCCTCGTCTTTCCCTTCGAGCACATACGGCCCCTGCCCCTGTCTTCCTTCTGGATTCTTCCTCTTATGGGACTCGTCATGGGCGCGGCAGGAGTCTTCTACAACAGGGCGCTGCTCGGCACCAAAAACGCCGAAGCCCTTCATACGCCCCTTTCCCAGAACTGGCGCATTCTCCCGCCCATGCTGGCCGCCTTCGTGCTGACCTTTGCCTGCCCCGCCGTCCTCGGCGGAGGCGAAGAGCTTGCCGGAAGCATCATCCGCATGGCCGGAGAACCTTCCGACGTGCTCTCCATCCTGCTGCTCCTCACCGTCCTGAAAATCGCCTTTTCCCTGTTCAGCTATACCGGCAACGTTCCCGGCGGCATACTCATGCCCATGCTCTGCATAGGCGCTCTTCTCGGCGCTCTGTGCGGTCAGACCATGCTTGCAGTCGGCCTCCTGGCGCCCGACGAATGGGAAGCCTTCATCCTCTACGGCATGGCAGGCTTCTTCGTCTCCATGGTCCGCGTTCCCCTGACGGGAACCGCCCTGGTGCTGGAAATGTCCGGCGCCCTGTCCTGCCTGCCCGGAGTCCTCATCGTCTCCTTCATCGCCTCATGGACTGCAAACGCCCTCCGCTGTCCCCCGGTTTACGACTCCCTGCGCGCCGCCATCGTCGTTTCGAAGAAGAAGTAGGGGAAGCATGCGGGGGAAGGAGGAAACCCTTTTGAAAAAGGGCTTTCCTCCTTCCCCCGCACCCCCATCCTCCTTCCGAAAACTTTTGTACTGAATGCAAAAAACAAAATTATACTGACGTACTGAAGCAGAAAAAGTACCCGTCTTCAGAACAGAGCACATTCCGTCCGTGCCCCATAAACGCCGCCTTTCCAAAGTTACGAACACGGCGAAAGTCAGGACCACCCGTAAAACGGGTGGCTTGTTCAGCCCTGTAAGGGCTTGTTACTTACTCGCGCCTTAAGGGCGCCGGCTTGAACTTCTCAGGTCGACGCCCCGTTCTTTTTCAGCGGTTCAAGC
>CALUPQ010000128.1 GCA_944322695.1 uncultured Mailhella sp.
AATGATTTTTGTGCGCCGCGTCAAGCCATTGAGCGTCGATTCTACGGAATGGGGCGTATTTTCTTTCGGCAGAGCTCCGAATCTGCCGTCACTGGATGACCTGCGGCAGGGGAAGGGATGGAAAAAAGCGCTATGGAGACAGGTCGGATTGCTTTGCAGGAACGAGAGCCGGTATTAAGACAAAGTGTACGGGGGTTATTATTTTACCATGTTGTACACATAAAACTCTTTATAGTTATTAAAATGTATTTATATCGTTGTGTAGCGTTGTTATGATATGACTGCGTGGGATTTTATCATGATGCATGAATGGCATGTATAAAAGGCGGTATGCGGCGTTCCCCATGCGCTGCCTGTGCACACCGGCGTTTTTCAACCGGTAGTGAGGGGAATATGCCGTGACGCCTGCCGGCATGGGAGGAAGCTGCAGGCGACCACATTCCGGCAGGCGTCGAAAAAAGCTGACAGAGCTTGCGCGTATGTTGCGGACAAGAGCGTTTGGGAGGAACTTCGCGGTCGTCCGGTTTTCTTTTAAAGTCGGCCCCGTCGGCCGGACAGAGGATGACGTCGGTTGTGCGTCAACGCTCTTCGACCCTTGCTTCGGAAGCGGGAATGCGCTGCATCAGGCCTATAAGCTGACCGGAGAGAATGACGGTAAGCAGGGAATAGCCGATGCGTTCCAGAGGAATATAGGTAAGGGAAAGAACAAGGACGATAAGGTCGCTGAGAAGATAGGGCCAGCGGATGTTCCAGCCCGTGATGTGGGAAATGCTCATGGCAAGGGCGTCATCCCCGCCGGGAGCGCCTCCGGCCCGGACGCAGAGTCCCACGCCGATGCCCACGAAGAGCGCGCCGACCAGTGCCGCGAGAAGAGGCATGCCCGCAAGCTGCGGCCACAGATGGGGGAACTGCTCGAACAGGGCGTAGAACAGGGAGAATCCGCCGCCGGCCACGATGGAGCAGAGCACGAAATCTCTTCCCATGAGCTTCCAGCCGAGGAGGTAGCAGGCGGCGTTCATGACAAGGCCGGACCATGCGGGAGAGATGTGAAACCAGTGCTGAAGCAGCAGCGTGGCTCCGAGAATGCCGCCTTCCGTAACCCCGGAAAGGGAATGGACATGGTAGAGGCCGAAGGCGAGAATGGCGCTGCCCGCAAGATTGAGAAGGCAGGAATGGACGGAGAAAGGCATGAAGAGCTCCTGTGAATGAAAAAGAGACGGTTTGGCGGCCCGTGAACAGCATCGGGCCGCGGGCGATGCCGACGGAATCATTCATGGCATGGAGCTGGGCGAAGCGGATTTTCCGAGCGGGAGGGAACTGGTCCGCTCCCTGTCGCCCCGGAAAGTGACAGGGGCCCTCTCATGGAAAGAGGACGATGCAAAAGACGCCCGGCCATGTCCATGCCGGAGCTTTTTTAGAGATGGCTGCGCCAGTGGCGTTCCGCCATGCCTGCGAAGGAGAGGCGGAAGAGTGCGTTCTGATGAAGACTCATGCCCGTAATATAAAGGGGATTTTTTTGCTTAGCAAGAGGCGCGTCACCGCGCGGGAGAAGGGCGGGAGGCAAACTCTCATTCCGGTTGCCTTGCACCCCGGGCGGCTTGCTGATATCACCGGAAAAGGTTCCCTTTGATGGGGGGCTTTTTTTATATCTGCCGAACATCATGCATACTCACTGCCATGGATAGAGAATCGCTGTTCCGTAGGATGGAAGAAAGGGCGGGACTGACGGTCTGCCGTGCGGGTTCCGCCACGCTGGCCCGTCTTGCCGTGGATGCCGTACGCGCCGGAAGGTCTGCCGCCGTTGCCGTGCGCGGCCGGGACGCCCTCGGCGTCATGCGCGCCCTGACCACGCTGTTTACCCCGGAGCTTTCCGTCGGTCATGCCGCAGGGCAGGGGGCGGGTGCGTCTTCCGCGCCGCTGGTCACGCCTTTGTGGGAAAGGTCGTGGGTGTTTCTGCCGCCGTTCACGCCTCGCTCACTCAGCCGGGAGGGATGGGCGGAGCGCTTTGCCGTGCTGTATGCTCTGCGCACGGGCTCGGCCCGGGGCGTGGTGTTTACGGTGGACAACATGATTCCCCTGCTGCCGCCCCACGATTTTCTGGACAGGCGTGCCATGACGGTGCGCCGCGGCGAAGACGTGGCGCCGGAACTTCTCATGGAACAGCTTGTCCAGTGGGGCTATCAGCGTGTTCCCATGGTGGCTCATGCCGGCGACATGGCGCGGCGCGGCGATATTTTCGACATTTTGCCTCCGGGCTACGAGAAGCCTCTGCGCCTGGAATTCTTCGGCGACACCGTGGACGAGATGCGCGTGTTCGACTTCGCTACTCAGCGCTCCGTGGGGCATCTGGATGAAGTGACGCTGCTTCCCGTGACGCCGCTCGGGTACGGCGATGCATGGAAAAAGGGCATACGCGCTCACTGGAAGGCCATGGTTCAGGGCGGACGACTCAGTCAGGCGTCGAGAAATGCCCTGGAACATGCGCTGGAACAGGACGACATGCGTCTTCTGCCCGGCGGAGTGTACGCCGACGCCACGGCTCTGGACGACTGGTTCTCCCCGGATACCATGTGTTTTCTTCCCGGGCGTCATGAGCTTCGTGAGGATTTGGAGGAGGCGGAGCGCACGTGGCGGGAGCATGTGCGCGTGCAGTCGGAAGAGACCAGTCTCGTTCAGCCCGTTCATCTGGCTCTGCGCGATGCCGACGGAGCGCAGAAGGCGCTGGAGACGCGGCCCCGCCTGTATGCCGAACCTTTGACCATGGGGACGGAGCAGACCGGGGAGGACATGCTTGAGCGCAGCCTGCACAGCTTTGCCGAGCTTTTTCCGGGTCGTACCGAGCAGGACAGGCCGTGGCAGCAGCTTTCCGCTGGTCTGAAGGAATGGACGGCCTCGCACAGGCAGGTGGTGCTGGCCTTTGCTTCGGAGCGGGGTCGGCGCAAGTTCCTCAAGCTGGCGGAACAGGACGGCATTCTTCCTTCGCTTCGCTACGATGCGGCCGGGCGCGGGCTTTACGCCGTAGTCGCCCCTTACCGTCAGGGCGCGGAACTTGTGTGGGACGGCTGCCTCGTGCTCGGCGAGGAGCTGCTTCAGCCCAAGGCGGAAAGCTCCCGTCGCGTGGCTTCCGGCGCTTTCCGCGGCCTTGACCGGTACGACGATTTGCAGGTGGGCGACCTTCTGGTGCACCGCGATTACGGCGTGGGACGCTTCGGCGGTCTGCACCGCATGAGTCCCGGCGGCACCGGAGTGGACAACGATTATCTTCTTCTGGAATATGCCGACGGCGCAAGGCTGTATCTGCCCGTGGACAGGCTTTCCGTGGTGCAGAAGTTCAAGGCCGACGGCCCGCCGCCCGCGCTGGACCGCCTCGGCGGCACGGCATGGACGAGCAGCCGCGAAAAGGCGCGCAAGGCCGTGGAAAAGGTGGCCGCCGACCTCATGCAGATGTATGCGTGGCGCAAGGTGGCCAAGGGCTTTTCCTATTCTCCCGTGGGCGAGATGTACCACGAATTCGAGGCCACCTTCGGCTTTGAGGAAACGCCGGACCAGGCCCGCGCCATTCAGGAAGTGTTTCAGGACATGGACAGGCCCGTGCCCATGGACCGCCTCGTCTGCGGCGACGTGGGCTTCGGCAAGACGGAGGTGGCCCTTCGCGCGGCGTTCCGCGCGGCCTGCGACGGGCGGCAGGTGGCGCTTTTATGTCCCACCACCGTGCTGGCGGAGCAGCATTATCAGACCTTCCGCTCCCGCATGGCGGGGTTCCCCATCAATGTGGGGCTGCTCAGCCGCTTCGTGCCGCGGGCAAAGCAGACGGAAACGCTGAAGGCCGCGGCCAGAGGGCAGATAGACATTCTCATCGGTACGCACCGTCTGCTCTCCAAGGACGTGGAACTGCCGAACCTCGGGCTTCTCATTCTTGATGAGGAGCAGCGCTTCGGCGTGCGTCACAAGGAAAAGCTGAAGGAACTGCGCAAGAACGTGGACGCGCTGACCCTGACGGCGACCCCCATTCCCCGCACGCTTCAGCTTTCCATGTCCGGCATACGCGAGCTTTCCGTGCTGGAGACGGCTCCGGCCGAGCGCAAGCCCGTGGCCACGGCCATCATCGACAGGGACAGGGGCGCGCTCAGGCAGGTCATGGAGCGGGAACTCGCCCGGCAGGGGCAGGTGTTTTTCGTGCACAACCGCGTGCAGACGCTGCCGCAGACCACGGCCATGGTGAAGGAGCTCGTGCCCGGCGCACGGGTGGGCATGGCCCACGGGCAGATGGCGGAAAAGGAGCTGGAAGAGACCATGCACCGCTTCTGGCACGGCGAGCTGGACGTGCTTGTGTGCACGGCCATCGTGGAATCCGGGCTGGATTTTCCCCGGGCCAACACGCTCATCGTGGACCAGGCGCAGATGTTCGGCCTCGGGCAGCTCTATCAGCTCCGGGGCAGGGTGGGCCGCTCCGACAGACAGGCCTATGCGGTGTTCGTGGTGTCGGACGTGGAGCATCTTCCTTCCCTTGCCCGCGAGAGGCTGCGCATCATTCTGGAAATGGACTATCTCGGCGCGGGCTTTCAGGTGGCCATGGAGGATTTGCGCCTGCGCGGCGCGGGCAACATCCTCGGGGAGGCGCAGTCCGGGCACATGGCCCGCGTGGGACTGGATTTGTACCTGGAAATGCTGGAAGACGCCGTGGCGAAGCTCAAGGGCGAAGAGGAGCTTCTGCGCACGGAGACGGAAATCAACCTCGGTCTGCCGGCGCATATTCCCGATTCCTACATCGAGGACGCCCACGAAAGGCTCAAGTATTACAAGATGCTTTCCTCCGCCGCCGACGCCGCGACGAGGGAGAACGTGGAGCTGGAAATCCGGGACCGCTTCGGACCCTTCCCCGAGGCGTTGGAGACGTTCCTTGCCGTATTGTCTTTCAAGGCCCGCGTGAACGAGCTCGGCGTGGCGAGAGCGGACCTTCTGCCGGAGCGCGTGCGCGTGACCTGGGCGGACGGACAGAAGAGCGTGCAGCCGGAAGCCATCGTCCAGCTGGTGCTGGCCAACAGAAACCGCATCCGGCTCCAGCCTCCGGCCACGCTGGAAGTGGCTCTGGAGCAGAATCTTTCTCTGGCGGCAAGGCTGGAGGAGGCTGCCGTTCTTCTGGGCAGGCTGAAGGCGTAGCGGGGCGTGCGGCTTTCCTTTTTCCCGCTCCGTCAGCTGGGCGAAGCCGTCGTTTCTGCCTGTACTGCAAAGAGAAAACGGCGTTTTCCGTAACGGAAATCCGCTGTTAACGGCGTTGCCAGTGCCGGAAAAACAGGCTATAAGCAAACATCATAACGAATATCAGGAGTGTGCTGTTTTGCGTACCCTTTTCATATCCCTTGTCTGTGCGGCGTCCATCCTGTCCGCGCAGCCTGCTGTTTCGGCGCCGGTTTCCCGTATCGCCGCGGTCGTCAACGGTGACATGATTACCGTCCGTGAACTGGACAAGGCGCTTCAGCCCGAGCTTATCGGGCAGAAAATCGACGCGGCGAAGAGACCGGAGATGGTGGCCGAAATACGGAAGGCCGTGCTC
>CALUPQ010000129.1 GCA_944322695.1 uncultured Mailhella sp.
GAACGCGCCCGCGCCCTGCAACGTCGGCCTGAAAACCGCGAGGAACGCAAAGAAAAACGCCCGTTCCGGGTACCCAGGACCGAAGCCTGCGGGGAACGGGGAGAAGGCGTGCTTGTTTGCCCGGACCCCGGACCGGGAATACGGCCAAGCCCCGGCCATGCCGGATGACTCCGCCCTTCTCTTCCCGGCATCTGCTCCCCCGGTCCGGCCTTTCCTGTGCACCGCACGGAGGACGGAAAAACGCGCCCCTGCCTCCGGGACGGCGCGGGTACAAAGGACGCGCCCGCGCCCTGCAACGTCGGCCAGAAAACCGCAAGGAACGCAAAGAAAAACGCCCGTTCCGGGTGCCCCGGCCCGTTCAGACTTCCCTCCGGGCAAGAACGCCCCGCACGGCGAAGGACACGGCGGGCAAAAAAAAGCCCCGGGAAAGCCCGGGGCAAAGGTCCGTTTCGGCCGTCACGCTAGAAGGCGGTGAGGGCGTAGAGCAGCAGGTCCATGACGGAGGTGTAGCGGGTGAAGTTTTCGGGAATGCTGAACATGTTGTGGGAGGACTGCTCGGCCGCGATGTTCATGAGCCAGGCGCTTCCCGCGTGGGTGGCGCTGGTTTCGGCAGAAGAGGCGCGCATGGGGAAGGGTGCGAAGACCTCGTTCTCCCACACTTCGATGGTGAAGCGGTGGACCGAGCCCATGAAGCCCGCCTCGAACACGCTTCTGCTCTTCTGCACGGCATAGCCCTGCCAGCTGTCCTTGCCGAGGGAAACCGTCTCCTTTTCCTGAAGGGAAATCATGCCCATGCTCTGGGGCATGACGGCCGCGGCGGCGCTCTTCACCAGGGTGCGCCAGTCGCGCGGGTCGCCGGAGACGGGAATTTCCACGTAGGCGCGCAGGCGGTGGGAAAGCACGCGGAGCATGTGCTCGCGGGTATCGACGATGAGGGAGAATTCCCCGGCCCTGCCGAGGTCCAAATCCATGCGGGCGAAGGGGCCGGAGGAAATGGCGGCGCCGCAGGTGCGCACCTCGCGCCCTTCACGCTGGAACTGGATGTCGGCACGGAAATCGGCGTAGGCGGAAGCCATGGCGCAGGAAGGAGCGCAGACGACGCAGAACGCGACGGCAGCCGAACGCAGGGCACGCTTGAGCACGCTCATGGTCACTCTCCGTCCGTGAACAGGGAAACGGGGGCGGACGCGGCGAACACCGTCTGCATGGGGCTCGTCACGTCGGGCAGGCCCGAATAGAGGTTATGCCCCACCACGCGCCAGCGCCATGCCTGCCCCGGAAACACGGGGCGATACACGAAGCTGAAGGAGGAGCCCGTCTCGTTCTCCCAGGCGTCGCGCGAGTCCACGCGCTGCTGCTCCTGCGCGAGGAAGGGGCAGCCTTCGCAGAGTTCCCCGTCCACGGCCTGCATTTCCAGCACCAGATATTCCAGATTCTGGGAGGCGCCGGTCACGCGGCCGCTGAAGGTGACGGCCCCGTCGGCCGCGGCTTCGGCCTGAAGGTCGGCAAAGGCGAAGGCGTCGCGCGAGTAGTCGGGAACGGGAGCGCCCTTGCGGCCGCATCCAAAGAGCATGAGCGCGGCGCACAGCAGCACTGTCGCGCCAAGAATCTTCCAGCAAACAGAAGAACGTTCCATCTGTCATCCTTTGTTGTCTTTTCGGGGAGGCCCCGGAAGAGACGGCAAGCCGCTCTCAGCCGCGTTTTCGGCTTTCGCGGCCGTTTAGTCAAGAGCGTGTCGAAGAAGCGCCCCACAAAGCCTTCCAGTCGGAGAGGAGCTTCAGGGCGTCCATGGGCGTCATGGCGTCGGGGTTCACGGCGCGAAGCGCGGCAACAAGGGGGTGCTCCTGTTCCGGCGCGGCGGCCTTCTCTTCGGGCGCGCTCATGCCGGGCAGCAGGGTGGCTTCCATCTTCACCACGCGGCTTTTGCCGCGCGAGGCCTCGAGCTTCGCGAGAATATCCCTCGCGCGCTGCACCACGGGCCCGGGCACGCCCGCAAGGCGCGCCACCTCGATGCCGTAGCTTCTGGCCGCCGGGCCGGGAATGAGGCGGCGAAGGAACACGATGTCCCCGTTCCATTCCCGCACGGCGATGTTCATGTTGCACACCCCGGGCAGGGTTCCGGCAAGGGAGGTGAGCTCGTGATAGTGCGTGGCGAAAAGGGTGCGCACGCCGCCGCCCGCGCGGCGGGAAAGCTCCTCCACCACGGCCCAGGCCAGGGCCAGCCCGTCGAAGGTGCTCGTGCCCCTGCCTATTTCGTCGAGAATGACCAGGCTGTGCCTGCCCGCCTGACGCAGGATGCGGGCGGTCTCCATCATTTCCACCATGAAGGTGCTCTGCCCCTGCGCGAGGTTGTCGGACGCGCCCACGCGGGAGAAGATGCGGTCCGCCATGCCGAGGCGCGCCTTTTCCGCGGGCACGAAGGAGCCCATCTGCGCCATGATGAGGATGATGGCCGTCTGCCGCAGCACGGTGGACTTGCCCGCCATGTTCGGCCCGGTGATGAGAATGAGGCGGCGCTCTTCGTCCATCACGAGGTCGTTGGGAATGAAGGAGGAGCGGCCGAGCACGGCTTCCACGGCAGGGTGGCGGCCCTGCCGGATTTCGATGTCCAGCCCCTCGCCGAGCGTCGGCTTCGTCCAGCCGTGACGCGCCGCGCCTTCCGCCAGGGACTGCCAGTAGTCCAGAAGCGCTATGCGCCGCGCCGCCTCCACGAGGCGGGTGCGCTCGCCGGCCACGGTCTCGCGCAGTTCCTGATACAGGCGGTATTCGAGGCTCTTTCTCCGCTCGGCGGCGGTGAGCATTCTGTCCTCGAGCTCGCGCAGGGCCTGCGTGGTGAAGCGCTCGCTGTTTGCAAGGCTCTGGCGGCGCTGGAAATAATCGGGCACGGCGTCCTGCATGGAGCGCGAAAGCTCGAAATAGTAGCCGAAGACGTGATTGTAGCCCATCTTCAGCTTGGGCAGGTCGTTCTTTTCCTGCTCCTCGCGCAGAAGCTCCTGAAGGCGGGCCTCGCCGTGCTCCACGAGGTCGAGCAGCTCGTCGAGCTCGGCGCTGTAGCCGGGCCGGAACAGGCCGCCTTCCGTCACCTGCGCGGGCAGATTGTCCCTGAGGGCCCGCTGCAGAAGCCCGGTCGCGGCGTCGAGCCCGTCCCAGTCCTTCACGATGCGGTACATCTCCGCAGGCAGCAGCTTGCCCTGCCGCTCGTCGGCCGAAAGAATCTCCCGCTCGTTTTCGGGCAGAAGCAGCGCGGAAAGCACGTCCGGCAGCGCAAGCAGGCTTTCCTTCAGCGCCGCAAAGTCCCGCGGCAGGCAGCGGTTCAGAAAAATGCGCGTGGAAAGGCGCTCAAGGTCGTACACGCGGTCGAGCGCCGCGCGAAGAGCGGCGCGCACGTCCGGCCGACGCACCAGAAACTCCACGGCCTCCTGCGTCTTCAGCACGGGCTCCAGCCTGCGCCAGGGGCAGCGCATGCGCTCCTCAAGCAGTCGTCCGCCCATGGGCGTGCGCGTGTTGTCCATGACGTGCCACAGCGTGCCCGGACCGCGACGCCCGTCGATGCGGCGGAAAAGCTCGAGGTTGCGCTCGGTCACTTCGTCCAGAATGAGAAAGCCGCCCTTCTGCAGCGGACGGAAGGGACGAAGCTGCGCCGCGTCGCACTTCTGCGTCTGCTCAAGGTAGGCCACCAGCGCGCCGCAGGCCTGCATGAGCTCCGGGCTCTTCTCAAGGCCGAGGGCCGCGGCCTCCTGCACGTGCTGGGCCGCAAGCACGCGCTCCTTCGCCTTGTCCGGGGCGAAGTGGCTTCGAAACGGCACCCTCACCGGATGCATGCCCGGCGCGGAGGAAAAGAAGAACGGCATTTCCCAGTTTTCCGGCACCAGCAGCTCGCGCGGCAGCATCTTGCAGGCCCACTGCCGAAGCTCCTCCAGCTTCGAGGCCTGAATGCCCGTCCAGTCCCCGGTGGAGGCGTCAAGCCAGGCGAAGCCGCCCGCGCTGCGCTCGTCGTTCCAGTAAAGGGCGCCGAGGTAGTTGTGCGACTTGGCCTCAAGGTTGGCGTCCTCCAGCGTGGTGCCGCTCGTCAGAACGCGCGTCACCGCCCGCTTCACCAGCCCCCTGGCCTGCTTCGGGTCCTCCATCTGGTCGCAGACGGCGATTTTGAACCCCTTTTCCAGAAGCTGGGCCGCATAGCCTTCCATGGCGTGCCACGGCACGCCGCACATGGGCACGCCGCCCTCGTCGCGGCTGCGGCTCGTCAGGGCGAGCTGAAGCTCCCGGGCCGCCACTTCGGCGTCCTCGAAGAACAGCTCGTAAAAGTCGCCCATGCGGTAGAAGAGCAAATCGTCCGGATAATCCTTCTTGATGTCCAGATACTGCCGGTACATGGGGGTGAGCTTGGGGGTGGATTGACTCATACGCATTCTGGAAAAGGCGGACGCGCCCCGAAAAGCCGCCGGGGAAAAAAGACGCGGAAAGCCGCCCGGCTCGAGGCAGGACAGGCGGCGGGAACAGGCGCGGGTCAGACCGCGGAACAAAAGGAAGGCGCGCGGTGAACCGCGCGCCCTTGTCATGTCGGGTTATTCGGCTTCGGCAAGTCTGGCTTCGGCCTTCTCGGCGCGCTCTTCGGCGGCCTTGAGGGCGGCTTCCTTTCCCTTCAGGGTGGCTTCGGCTTCCTTGAGCGCGGTTTCCTTTTCCTTGAAGGCGGCTTCCTTCTCCTTGAGAGCGGCGTCGAGCTTCTGCTTTTCGGCGGTCATGCGGTCAAGCTGCTTCTGCAGGGAGGAGGCGCGGCGACGGGCGGAAGAGGCGCGGCCGGACAGGGTGATTCTGTCCCAGATGAGCATGAGAAGCACCACCGCGGCGCCGAGCGCGAAGCTGATGAGCAGCAGCGAGTAGCGCGGCAGCGGCGCGGAAGTCAGCGCAGGCGCGAACATGGGGTCGAACTTCAGCGTCACCATGTCGGAGAACGACGCCTGGTTCTGCACGAAGAGCATCATGACCACGAAGAAAAGCAACACCAGAATGAAAACTTTGATATAGCGCATGACGTCTCCTTTTGCGGCAGTTCACGCGGGAAAAAGGTTCAGGCGGAGCAGGTCGCCAGTTCGGCGAACACAGGGGCCAGTCGGCGGCAGGTTTCGGCAAGAGCCTCGGGAATGACTCTCACGTCGTCAAGCACCGCCATGAAATTCGAATCGCCGCTCCAGCGGGGCACGACGTGCAGATGCATGTGCATGCCGATGCCCGCTCCCGCGGCCTCGCCGAGGTTCAGCCCCACGTTGAGGCCCTGAGGACGGCTCACCTTGCGCAGCACGCGGCAGGCAAGCTGCGTGACGGCCATGAGGTCTGCCGACTCTTCGGCGGAAAGTTCCGTAATGTCGCTCACATGGCGGTAGGGTATCACCATGAGGTGGCCGGAGGCGTAGGGATAGCGGTTGAGCATGACGAACACATGCCTGCCGCGGTACACGATGAGCCGCTCCTCGTCTTCCGCCGGATTTTCCGGCGCGCAGAGCACGCAGCCGTCGTGACACTTCGGCCCGAGAATGTACTGCATGCGCCACGGAGCCCACAAGTTCTTCATCCCAAAAACCTTCCTTCCCGGCCGGAGCGCCGCGCCGTCTTCGCAACGGACCGGCACCGGCCGCAACGCGCCGTTTCCGAAAACCCCGGCGCCGCGCAGCGCGCAGAGCCGACGCCATGTGCTACCCTAGCACAGGCGCAACCTACCGGCAAGAGGCCTGCCTCATGTCAGGCCGGAGAAACGGCGAAAAAAAAAGCGCAGGCCCGGACGCCGCAGAGCGGGCCGGGCCCCGAAAACTAGAAGCTCACGCGAAGACCGAGCGAGAACTGATGCATGCGCAGAGAATCGGCGTTCAGGCCGTAGGCGCCGTAGCCGGCGTCGCCGTCGCCCGTGAACAGGTAGCGGTAGCCGAGGTCGGCGGAGAAGTTCGGCGTGAAGAAGTACGAGCAGCCGATGCCCACCTGACCGGCCAGGTTCACGTCCGTGTCGGAAGCGCCGTAGTGCTGATTGTCCACCGTGGCCCAGCCGCTCGTCTTGGAGAAGACGAGACCGATGCCCGCGCCCACGTAGGGCGTGAAGTCCATGATGTTGGTGATGTCCCAGTAGCCGTTGACCATCAGGGTCTGGAGGCGGGACTCGCCGTCGCCGTATTCAAGGCTCTTGTCCACCTGGCTGTTGTAGCCGTATTCCACTTCGGCGCGCAGGGGCAGCGCGTGCATCACGCTGAAGTCGTAACCGCCCGCAATGGAAAAGCCCGCAATGCCGCGGGTGCTGTCCTTGGAGCTGGACACGCCGGGACCGGAAAGCTCCCAGTCCGTGCTCTGGAAACCGGCGACGAACTTCGGCGCGACGTAAAAGCCCGTATCACCGGCATGGGCGGCGCAGGGCAGCGACAGCAGCAGCGCGCATACCGCGGCAAGACAAAACTTCTTCATGGATATTCTCCTTAATTCATGGGCATGCGGCCCGTTCCATATGCCT
>CALUPQ010000130.1 GCA_944322695.1 uncultured Mailhella sp.
CCATGTCGTCCACGAGCAGGGGCATGTCCTTGCGGGTCATGGCCGTGCGCCAGTTGGCTCCGGGCACCTTTTCCATGGTGGTTTCCACGCCTATGTCCTTGAGGGCCTTCTGCAGCAGCAGCGCGGCCGGCTCGCCGAGCGACGCCTTTCCGAGGCTGTAGGACAGAGTGGTCTTGAAGCCGTTGGGGTAGCCGGCTTCGGCGAGCAGCTTTTTGGCCTTTTCCACGTCGGTATGATAGGGGAAGGGCTGAGGCCATTCGGCCGTGGCCGGGTTGTCGCTTTCGGCGCCGTAGAGCGGGGCGGCGCGGCCGTAGGTGGAAGCCTTGTAGATGGCTTCATAGGGCACGGCGTAGCTTATGGCCTTGCGCACGAGCGGGTTGTCGAACGGAGGAATGGTGACGTTCATGTCCACGAACCACATGCAGTTTTCCACCGGAATGCCTTCAACCTTCAGCTTGCCCGCTTCGTGCAGCTCGGCGAAGTCCTTGGGAGGCAGGTCGAGGGAAAGGTCCACATCGCCTTTTTCGAGCATGGCGCGACGGGTGGAGGCGGAAGGAACCACGCGTTCGATGACGGTCTTCATGGCGGGCAGGGGACCGCATTTCCAGTCGTCGAAGCGTTCGTACACGGTCTGCACGCCGGGCTTGAAGCTCTTCACCGTGTAGGCGCAGCTGCCCGCGCCCTGCAGCTTGAGCCATTTCATGGCCCAGGGGTCCTTGTCGGTGGCGTGCTTCTTGGCCAGCGTGGAATTGTAGATGGCGGGAACGGGCGTGCCTATGTTGGGCAGCGCGAGCTTGTCGGCCTTGTCGAGGGTCACGCGGAAGGTGTACTTGTCCACCACCGTGAACTGACTGGGGCTCGTCATGGAGCCGGCGCTCATCTGGAAGGTGGGGAAGCCGCCCACGGAAACCGCTCTGTCGAAGGACCACTTCACGTCTTCGGCGGTGACGGGCGTGCCGTCGTGGAAGACGGCGTCCCTGCGCAGATGGAAGGTGATGACGCGGCCGTCGGGGGAAATGTCCCAGCTTTCGGCGAGGGCGGGCTCGATTTTGGTGTAGTCGTACATCAGCGTGCCGGAAGGATGCTTCTTGATGCCGTACGTCACCAGACGGTCATAGACGTTCCAGGAAAGCCCGTAGGCGGAGCGGTTGGTACCCGTACCCTGAATGTCGAAGGAGTTGCCGCCGCTTTCACGGATGAACAGCAGCGTGTCCTTGGGAATGCCCGCGGCGGAAGCCTGCACGGGCGTGGTTGCGGCGCACAGTCCCAGAAGAAGGAGACCGGCGATGGCGGGAAGAATCTTCATGTGAACCTCAAAAGAAAAGGGGGAAGGGCGCGGAGCGCGCCCTTTGTTCCTGGGAAGGACCTACAGACTGTCGCCGGTACGGATGCGCTGGCTGGCCACGATGTCCACGACGTAGATGATGCCGTCGCCCTCATGACCGGTGGAAGCGCTTTCGGCAATGGCGCTCATGGCCTTCTGTACGTCTTCATCATGGAGGCAGAGTTCTATGCGTACCTTCTTGAGAAGGGTCACTTCCGTGGCGACGCCGCGGTACATTTCCACATAGCCCTTCTGACGGCCCGAGCCGAGGATGTTGGTCACGGACATGCTGTAAAGACCCTTGGCGTACAGTTCCTGCTTGACGGAACCGAGACATTCCGGACGGATATAGGCAACTACAAGCTTCATTTTTCAGCTCCTGTTATGTTTTGACGGTCGGCTATTCGTTGGAGAAGATTTGGAAGCCGCTGTACACGTCTGCGCCGTGCTCGGTGATGTCGAGACCCTTGAGTTCCACTTCGCGGCTCACGCGCAGGCCGATGACCTTGTCGGCGAGCTTGAAGGCGCCCAGACCGGTGATGAAGGCCCACGCGCCGACGCTGACGGCGCCGAGCAGCTGGACGAGAAGCAGATGGACGCCGCCGCCGTAGAAGAGACCGACGTTGGAGCCGTAGCCGGGAGCGGCGAACAGACCGACGAGAACCGTGCCGAGGAAGCCGCACACGCCGTGGACGGAAACCGCGCCGACGGGGTCGTCGATGTGGAGCTTCTGGTCGACGAACAGGATGGAGAACACCACGGCGATGCCGCAGATGATGCCGATGAAGATGGAGCCGACGGGGGAGACTTCAAAGCAGCCGGCGGTCACGCCCACGAGGCCGGCGAGCACGCCGTTCATGGCCATGGAGGGGTCGGGCTTGTCGGTGATGAACCAGATGGTCAGCAGGGCGGAGGCAAAGCCGGTGCAGGCGGCGAGGCAGGTGTTCACGGCAATGTAGCCCACGGTTCCGTCGGGGGTGGTGGCGGAGCCGCAGTTGAAGCCGAACCATGCGAACCACAGAATGAACACGCCGAGCGCGACCAGAGGAATGTTGTGACCGGGAATGGCGAGGGACTTGCCGTCGGGGGCATACTTGCCGATGCGCGGACCCACGCAGATGGCGCCGGCGAGACCTACCCAGCCGCCCACGGAATGCACGACGGTGGAACCGGCGAAGTCGATGAAGCCGAGATTTTCAAGCCAGCCCTTGGTGTCCGCGAAGAGGCTGTTCCAGGCCCAGCCGCCGCTGATGGGATAGATGAAGGCGCTGACCAGAATGGAAACCAGAATGTAGGCCTTGAAGTCGGTTCGTTCGGCGATGCAGCCCGACACGATGGTGGCCGAAGTGGCGGCGAACATGGCCTGGAAGAAGAAGGTCCAGGCCCAGCCGCCCTCGGGCGTGGTGGGGTCGATGAAGCTCATGCCGAAGGTCGGGGAGCCGATGAATCCGTTGGACGCTCCGAACATGAGTCCGAAACCGAGCAGGAAGAACAGCGGAGTGCCGACGCTGAAGTCCGCAAAGTTCTTCATGAGAATGTTGCCGGCGTTCTTGGCGCGGGTGAGCCCGCATTCCACGAGGGCGAAGCCCGGCTGCATGAACATGACGAGCATGGCTCCGAGCATGGTCCAGATGATGTCGCCGTTCTGCTGGCTCAGGAAGGAAGGGGCGTCTTCGGCAAGAGCCGTATCGGGAGCGAGAAGAGCGCCGAGCGCCATGGCCGCTGCGGAGAGCCGCAGCACGCGGGTGGTTCGAGGGGAAAAATCTGTACTGTGAATCATGGAAAACCTCCTGGGAGTACCTGGATGTCTTCCCTTGTGCAGAAAGCATGCCAAACTATTTTTTATGCTGATATTTCAGTAGGATGTTGAAATGCGGCAGTCGCGGGCTCCGGTGCTTGAAAATTTTTTGTATTGAAGAGCATTTTCCCCGATGGGCGGAGCGGCAAGGTCTATGAAGAAAAAGATAAGGAATGCTGGGGGATAAAAAAATGAGGATGAGAGATACGAAATTGTTTTGAGCCGGGAGATGGTCCATGGGCTGGTCAGGCCGGCATGGGACCGCAATCTTTTTCCGCCATCGGCCGGGACAAAAAAAGCCCGGGACCGCGTTGAGCGGTTCCGGGCTTTTGCGTGGAGGTTTAAGACGCGTCAGGCGTGATTACGCCCAGTGCACAAGACCGGCGCGCAGGACGTTGTCCATGGGGTCGGCGAAGGGCACTATGCGCAGACCGTAGGCATGCAGGCCGTTGGCCTTGGCCGCGCAGGAGGCTTCGTAGGTGAGAATGCCGTTTTCCTCGCCGGTGAGGGCAAGGTTCACAATCTGCGGCTCTTCGGTGAAGTTCATGCCGTCGGTGACGCCGATGACGAACTGGGCGAGCAGCTCTTCCTTCTTCATTTCACCGGGGTTCAGGGTGAGCTTCACGTTGAAGGGCTTGCCGCAGTACACGGTGTCGCCTTCCAGACCGGATACTTCGATGGACTGGATGGAAGCGGTGTTGAAGCGGCCGGGAATGTTCTTCTGCCATTCGGTGAGCATGCGGGCCTTGGCCTGACGGTCGGCGTCCATGGCCACGCCGCGGCGGGCGGCGGGGACGTAGATTTTTTCCATGTAGTCGCGGACCATGCGGCGGCAGCCGTACATGGCGGTCAGGCTTTGCAGGGAGTTCTTGGCCACGGCTATCCAGCCGTGGGGCAGGGCGTCGGAGTCGCGCTGGAAGAACAGCGGCACCACGTCGTTTTCCAGAATCTGGTACAGGCTTTCGGCGTCGGCGTAGTCGTTCTGCTCGGCGGAGAGGGTGGCATAGGTGGCCTTGGGACCGATGGTCCAGCCGTTCTTGCCGTTGGCGCCTTCCACCCACCAGCCGTCGGAGATGCTGAGGTTGATGCCGCCGTTGACCGGCACCTTCTCACCGCTGGTACCGCTGGCTTCATGGGGACGGCGGGGCGTGTTGAGCCACACGTCGCAGCCGCGGGAGAGCAGGCGGGACACTTCGAGGTTGTAGTTTTCCACGAAGAAGATTTTGCCGAAGAAGCGCGGGTCGCGGGACCAGCGCACCACGTCCTCGATGAGCTCAATGCCCTTGCTGTCCGCGGGATGGGCCTTGCCGGCCATGACGAGCACGGTGGGACGGTTCGGGTCGTTGAGCAGGCGGGCCAGACGGTCGGGGTCGGCAAAGAGCATGGTGGCGCGCTTGTAGGGGGCGAAGCGGCGGGCGAAGCCGATGATGAGCGTGTTCTGGGTGAGGCTGGAAAGCCACTGGACGCGCTGTTCGCCGGGAATGTCCGAATAGGCGGAGCACTGGGGCAGGCGTTCGCGCAGAGCGTCGATGAGCGTCTGCTTCTGGGCGCGGCGGGCGGCCCAGAATTCGTCGTCCGGAATGGTCTGCACCTTGTTCCAGGCGGGGTCCTCGGGATGCAGGTCGAGCCAGTTGGAGCCGAGGTAGTGCCACAGCAGCAGACGGAAGGCGGGGCCCACGTAGGAGGCGGTGTGCACGCCGTTGGTCACATGGCCGATGGGCAGTTCCGCTTCGGTGAAGCCCTTCCAGATGTTGCGCCACATTCTGCGGGACACCATGCCGTGCATGGCGCTCACGCCGTTGGCCTGGGAGGACATGCGGAGGGCGAGCACGGTCATGTCGAAGTTGTTGGGGTCGCCGCCGTCCTGACGTCCGATGGCGAGGAAGTCGGCCCAGGAGAGCCCGAGCATTTCGGCGTAGGGCGGGAAGTAGCGGTGCATGAGGTCCACGGTGAAGCGTTCGTTGCCGGCGTCCACGGGGGTGTGCGTGGTGAACACGCAGGAGCTGCGGACGAGGGTCTTGGCTTCCTCGAGGGTAAGGTCGTCGCCCTTCATGTGCTGACGCAGGCGCTCCAGCACGAGGAAGGCGGAATGGCCTTCGTTCATGTGCCACACGGAAGGCGTGATGCCGAGGGCGGCAAGCATGCGCACGCCGCCGATGCCCAGAAGGATTTCCTGACGCATGCGCACGTCGCGGTCGGCTTCGTAGAGACGGGCGGTGACGCGGCGGTCGTCGTCGTTGTTCTGGGACACGTTGGTATCCATGAGGTACAGCGGCACGCGGCCCACCTGCAGCTTCCAGATGCGGGCATACAGCGTGCGGGAACCCAGGGGCAGGGAAATCATGAGCGGCTCGCCCTTGTCGTCGAGCATGGCTTCGAGCGGCAGGCAGGCGGGCTGGTTTTCGGGATACTGCGGGTTCTGGTGACCGTTCTTGTCGACCATCTGCTGGAAGTAGCCGTTCAGATAGAACAGGCCCACGCCGACGAGGGGCAGACGCTCGTCGCTGGCGGACTTCAGATGGTCGCCGGAGAGCACGCCGAGACCGCCGGAATAGAGCTGCAGGCTTTCATGCAGGCCGTATTCTGTGGAGAAGTAGGCGATGGGGCGTTCGGGGAAAATCGTCGTGGTGCCGTCTTCCAGCATGTCGGTGACGAGAGGCTGGGCCATGTAGGAGTCGAACTCTTCGGCGATTTTTTTCAGACGGGTCACGAAGGTGACGTCGGAGGCGAGGTCGTGCAGGCGCTGGGGAGGCGTGTTTTCCACCATGGCCACGGGGTTGTGTCCGCACTCTTCCCACAACTCGGGCTCCATGCTCTTGAAGAGGGCAATGGCCTCGGGCTGCCAGCACCACCACACGTTGTTGGCAAGGTCGCGCAGGCGGCTCAGTTCGGCGGGCAGTTCCGACACGGCGTTCAGCGTGCGCAGGAAGGGAATGGAAGAAGGACGCATGGCGAGTTCCTTGGAAATGGTGGAGGATTTGTAGCTGGAGGCGTGGCGGCGGGCATGGGCCTTTTCATTGGCCAGCTCGTAGGCCTGCTCGTACAGACTGAAGAACTTGTTCCAGGAGGCGTGGGCCGCGGCGGCGCGCACCGTGCGGCGGCGCTGGTCGAGCTCTTCTTCGGAGCAGGTGGCGTAGTGAACGATGACGTCGGCCAGAGAGTCCACGGTCTTTGCGTAGTCTCTGTTGCGGCGGGCGATGACGCCGATGCCGGGCTGGAGACCGATTTCGTTTTCCAGCTGACGAATCCAGAGACCGAAGCCGGACAAGTCGGTGGTGACGGTGGGCACGCTGTAGGCCGCGCTTTCATGGGGAGTGTAGCCCCAGGGTTCGTACCAGGAGGGGAACACGCCGAGGTCGCAGCCGGAAAGCACGTCGAAGTAGGGCATGTTGAAGAAGCCGTCATGTCCGTCGAGCAGGGCGGGCACGAACACGACCTGCACGTTGTCGTCCTTCTCGTTGTTCAGGCCGAGACGGCGGCAGGTGGTGAGAATGGGGTCGTTGGGCGCGTCATAGACCTGATGGCTGGTGATGAATCCCGCTTCGGGCATGGACGGGTCCGCCACGACGGAGGCATCGCCGCTTACGGCCTGTTCGTTCACGCCGGTATGGCCGCCCATCATGAGCATGAGAGCAAGCACCTTGTTGGAGGTGGTCTTCATGGACTTCTTGGCTTTGGCCAGGGCGTCGAGGAACAAGTCCACGCCCTTGTTGTGGTACTCGTATCTTCCGGAGATGACGAGGATGCGGGTGTCGGGGGAAATTTCGCGGCGCAGCAGGCGGCTTACGGGTTCCAGCAGCTTGGCGCGGTTTTCCAGGGCGCTCTTTCTGTCTTCGCTGTAGTCGTGGATGGCGGACAGGTCGAGCCCGTTGTCGGTGATGATGTCGGGGGTGCGGCCGAGGAAGACGCGGGCTTCTTCGGCGGTGATGCCGCTCACCGTGGTGAACACGTCGGCTTCGCGGGCGCTCACGGTTTCCATGGAGCACTTGGCGGTGACGTTGTAGCGGTAGGCTTCCTGCGAGGGAGAGATTTCCGACATGCGGGCGTAGATGTCCACGCCGTTGCCAGCCATGGCGCGGCCGAGCACCGTGGCGTGGGTGGTGAACACCGTGCCCATGGTGGGAGCGAGCTGCTTGAGGGCGAGAATGCCCGCGCCGCACATCCACTCATGGAAGTGGGCGATGCCGTGGCTCTTGTCGCGTGCGGCCAGCACCTTATGGATGGTGGCGATGACTTCGCCGCAGGTGTAGCTGAAGAGCACGGGCTCGATGTAGTCCCAGCCGCCGGAGAGGGAGTCGACGCCGAAGCGTTCCCAGAGCTGGCGCAGTATCTGATTCGAGTCGTGACGGCCGTTGAAGTCCACAAGGATGACGCGCGGACGGCCGGGGATTTCCCAGCGTCCGAAACGGCAACGCAAATCCTTGTCCTTGAGGGGGTAGCGCAGGGCGTCCCAGCAGGGTTCGTCGGTCTCGGTGAACTCGGTGTTGTTCTTCGTGTCGGGACCGATGAGGAAGTAGTCGCCGTTCGAGGCGTTCATGGCCTGCTGTGCCTTGCTGGCGACGACTTCATAGATGCCGCCGACCTTGTTGCACACTTCCCAGCTGACCTCGAAAAGGTGAGTCTTTGAAGGTTGATACATGAAAGCTCCGTAAATGGTGGATTCTGACGCGAAGGGCCTCGCCTTTCCCGGAGAGGAAAGGCGGGGCCTTTTGCGTCAGTTCTTGGCTTGGTTATCTGTTGGATTCGGCAAAGAGCCGGATGCGGAAATCGGCCAGAACGTTCATGAAGTTGGTGTAGGCTTCAAGCGGCGTCTTGTAGGGGGAGAAGAAGGCCGCGCCGCCGTCCTGGCTCTGGGGGACGTTCATATAGTAGAGATGGTCCGAGGACTGCAGACGTCTCCACGTTTTCGTGACCTCGTCGTTTCCGAGGTACGCCACCATTCCCTGACATTCGTACAGCGCGCGGGCGGCGTCCTTCTGCATGTCGTTGCCGAGCCATGCGGACAGGTCCTGTCCCGCGCCGGTCCGGCAGACGTACCAGGGAATGTCCAGCTCGTCGCGTACCGGGTAGCGGTCCGCCGCTTCGGACACGGTGAGGAAGTCGAAGTCCGGGTCGCGCAGCACTTCGTCCGGCAGAGCGCGCATGAAGTCGAAGATGCCGGTCTCGGCCCACTGAAGTTCGCCGAAGGTTTCGTAGTTCATGAACAGGTTGATGACTTCGCCGTTGCCCTTCATGCCGCGCAGCCAGCCGGCGAAGGTGTCGGCCATGAGCGGATAGGCGGGCCACGCGCGGCTCGAGAAGCGGAAGGCGATGTCGTCGGAGAGGGACTCGCTCTTCAGCATGAGCTTCAGGTTCGAGCATCCCCTGGGGCGATAGACGAAGTGCGGGCTGCGCCAGTCGAGCGCCTGAGAGGCTCCGTCGGCGAGAACGGTGGAGTAGCCCATCTCCTCGACGATGCGCGCGACTTCGTTGTTGTAGATGAACTCGGTGTTGCGGAAGGCGCGGGGGCGCTGTCCGAACAGCTCCAGCATGCGTTCGCGGTGGCGCTGAATCTGACTGCGGAACTCGTCTTCGGAGAAGATGGAGGCGAGGCTGTGCCCGTCGGTCTCATCCAGAAATTCCACGCAGCCCGTGCGGGCGAGCGCCCGGAAACTTTCCAGCGCGTCCGGCGCATACTCCATGAGCTGGTCGAGAACGACGCCGGAGAGGGAGAACGACACGCGGAACCGGCCCTGATGGCGCTCGATGAGCTCCAGCAGCAGGGCGTTCATGGGCAGGTAGCATTTTTCGGCCACGCTGCGCATGATGCTGCGGTTCTGCTGAACGTCCTCGTAGTCGTTTCTGGCGCCGAGGTCGAAGAAGCTGTAGGGGCGGAGGCGGTAGGGCTGATGGACTTCAAAGCAAAAGCATACGGAAGGCATGGCTTAACTCCGGGCATTGGGGCAGACATGAGCGTAGGCGTCGAGGATGCCGTCGGCGGCGCGTTCCCAGGTGAGCTGCTGCAGCGCGTCCTGGCACAGCCTCAGACTTTCGGCGGCCATGTCGGGATGGTTCAGCACGTCGAGGATTTTGTCGGCCATGCGGCGCACGTCCCAGAAGTCCACGGTGAGAGCGCCGGGCAGAACCTCGGCGCAGCCGGACTGCTTGGAGAGCAGAATGGGCGCGCCGCACTGCAGGGCTTCAAGAGGCGCAATGCCGAAAGGCTCGGAGACGCTGGGCATGACGTACAGCGTGGCCATGGAATACATGTGCTGCACGTCTTTGCCGCGCATGAATCCGGGGAAGTGGAAGCGGCTGCCCATGCGAAGTTCCGCCACGCGGCGAATCATGCGGGGCAGAAGGTCGCCGTTGCCGGCCATGATGAATCTCACGTCGGGCATCTCGTTGAGCACGAGACGGGCGGCTTCCACGAAGTATTCCGGTCCCTTCTGGAAGGTGACGCGGCCCATGAACAGCACGCGCTTCTCTTCGCGGACCAGTTCGGGAATCTCGAAGGTGGGAATCTTCTCGTGCAGGAAGGCGCCGTTATAGACCACGGAGACCTTTTCCGGCGGCACGCCGTAGCGCTCCACGGCCACCTGCTTGGTGCGCTCGCTCACCGCGATGACGTGGTCGGCGGCCTGCAGGCCGTCGCGCTCGATGTTGTAAATCTTATCATAGCCGTGGTCGCCGCAGCGGTCAAATTCCGTGGCGTGCAGGTGCGCCACGAAGGGCAGGCCGCTCAGGCGGCTGGCCGTGATGGCGGCGGGGTAGGTCATCCAGTCGTGGGCGTGGATGACGTCGGCCCGTTTCTTCATGTGCTCTTCCAGCACCACGGCGGAAGCGGCGGTGGTGAAGCGGTACACCTCGTCCATGAGGTCGTCGTGGTAGCCGCCCCTGAAGTGGCTGATTTCCTCGACGTACTGGTCGTTTTCGTTGAAAACGTCAGGGTCGATGCCGAGCTGGCCGAAATCGTAACTGCCGTAGGGGTTGAGCCTTGCGTTGACGGGGCGCATGAACAGATGGGAAAACTCATCCGATTCCTGCTGACGCTGCACCTTTTCCACGGCCTTTTTCAGGGCGCGCGAAATGGGTACTCCCGAAGCGGAGCGCAGGTAGGAGCCGGGCGTCGATTTGTCGGCCTTCATGCTGGGCAGGATGAAGGCGATGTCCGCGCCTTTTTCCATCAGGCCCTGAGTTATGCCGTAACAGGCGGTTCCCAGACCGCCGCTGATATGCGGCGGAAATTCCCATCCAAGCATCAGAACGCGCATATGGTATCCCCCGTTTTGTCGGATTGAGGAAAAAAGCTAGCGGAGCTCAGGGCCTTTGTTCTGAAAGGACTCCAGCCAGCGTTTCCATTCTTCCGGGTTGGATTGTTGGACAAGCAGCAGCAGGCGCAGGGCTTCTGCCGAGCTCCAGGCCTGCGCTATGCAGCCTCCCGGCGTATGGGGCTCCTGCCCGTCGAAAATTTCGGATATGCTTCCCAGCCCGGCTTCGCCGAGATGGACGGAGAAAAGGGGCGTCAGCGTGTCGAGCGCATCGCGCACGGCCTTCGGCGTGCGGGCCGTCTTCACCACGGCGTCCATGTAGGCGCCGAGAGGCCACGGCCACACCGTGCCCTGATGGTAGGCCTTGTCACGCACCTGCTGCGGACCGCGGCAGGCGGGACGGTAGTCCGCATCGGAAGGTGCGAGGGTGCGGAGTCCGAAGGGCGTGAGCAGGTGTTCGCGCACGCAGCGGACCACGGCGGTCTGCACTTTCTGCGGCAGGGGAGAATTCGGCACGGCCACGGCGAAAATCTGGTTCGGGCGGATGTGGCGGCCCGGGCCTTCTTCGGGGTGCCAGGTGTCGTACAGGCCGCCGCCCATGAGTTCGGCGTCTTCTTCCGAGGGGCGGAACACGCGGTTGAACGCCTTTTTCAGGCGGGGCAGAAGCGCCGTTTCCGCAAGAGGCTTCTCTCCGAAGGTTTCGGCCAGCTCCCTGGCAAAGCAGAGCGCGTCGTACCACAGGGCGTTGAGTTCCACGGCGCAGCCGTGGCGGGGCGTGACGGGGATGCCGTCGATGGAGGCGTCCATCCACGTGAGCTGAGTTCCGGCGTTGCCCGTGTGCAGCAGACCTTCCTCATCGGCAAAGACCAGCATGTCGCCGTTTTCGTCCGGCATGGTGCCGGCGGCGAAGTTGCGGATGATGTCCTTGACGACGGGCCAGCAGGTCCTTTTGATGAAGGGCATCTCCTTCGGGCAGGCGATGGCCATGCGGTGCACGGCCAGAACGTACCACAGCGAGGCGTCGGCGGAGTTGAAGGCGGGCTCCTTGTTGCCCGCGCCGATGAGGTTGGGCACGAGACCGTTTTTCACCGTGCTTTTTATCTGCCTGAGGACGGCCTTGCCTTCCTTCGCCCTGCCGGAGCAGAAGGTGAGTCCGGGAAGGGCGATGAAGGTGTCGCGTCCCCAGGGGCCGAACCAGTGATAGCCCGCGGGCACCACGGGTTCGCCGCCGGCGGTGATGAGGAAGCGGTCGTTCTCACGGCGCAGATGTTCGAGCAGCGCTTCCTTGAAGACAGGCTTCGGCGCCGTGGCCGCGTGGCGTTCCCACAGCTCCTGCGGCGCGTCCGTCAGCGCTTCGGTTCCGGCGGAAAGCCAGAGCGGATGACCGACGCATACGCTTCCGGAGAGCTCGCCGGGCATGAACAGGTCTTCCTCGAAGTCGTAGCCGCGCTCCTTTTCCACGGGGTAGAGCACCTTGTAGTACCAGTCGGAAGCGGAGGCAAACGTGGAAGGCTGCAGGCCGGAGTGGGAAATCTGCAAGACGAGCCCGGGAACGTCGCTTTCGGAGCGGACGCAAAAGCCGGGGAAGGCGGCGTATTCCATGCCGAGGGTATGGACGTCCGGCATGCGTGAAGGCTCGGCGTGGAAGAGGTGATTGATGTTCCGGCCGCTGAGAAGAGGTCTGACGGAAAGACGGACTTCGCCCAGTTCGCGGGCGGCGGGAGTGTCGGCCAGGGCATAGCGGATGATGAGGCGGGAAGAGGCCCGGTCGAGCATGAGGGAACGGTGAAGCGTGATTTCCTCTTCTCCTTCTCCGGAAAGACGGAAGGAGAAGGTCACGCCATCGTGGCTGCACGTGACGTCGTGCAGGAAACGCCAGCCTTCGGGATGGACGACGCCGGGATGTATGCGGCTGGAAAGAGGGATATTGCGGCCGTTCAGCGAGATGGAGTCCTCAAGGCAGGAAAGAAGCATGTATCTGCCCGAGGCGGTCTGTACGGCCAGAAGTCCATGATAGCGTCTTGTGTTGCATCCCCTGACGCTGCCGGAGGCATAGTCGCCGCGGCCGTTGGTAAGGAGCCATTCGCGGCTCATGTCGCTTGAGGGATGTGACGTATCTGGACGGAGGTGATATTCCATGAGAAACTCTGAAAAGGGTAGGTCCTGCCCGTGGGGAATGAAGGAATCGCGTCCGGGGCTGCGACGCGCGGCGCCGGGATGGCAGTAGTTTGTCGGCCACATGGTGAAGAAAGGAGCGTACCCGTTTTTCAACGTTGCGAAAAGCCCCTTGCCCGTGAGAATGATATCCCGTTTACCCGGGCATGGCAATGTTGGAGAGACTGTGCTATCTGCAGGGCCATGCAGGGAGGTCGGTCATGAACATGCTTGCGGCGGATATGGGCGGAACTCAGAGTCGATTTTACAGATTCTCCTGTGAAGACGGAGAGATATCAATAAAAGAAGGGGTGGTTCTTCCTTCTTCATGCATCAGCTTCGAAGCACTGCTTGCGAAACTTGTGTCATGCTGGCCGGAGCAGGGAAAAATGCTGAAAAATGTCTCTCTGCTGATTTTTGCCGCGGCCGGCCCCGTGCGTGATGGCCGCATTGTCATGACGAACGCGTCCTTTTCGGTGGAAAAGACGGTGGCGGAGGCGTGCTTCAGGGGGGCGCACTGCCTTGTCATGAACGATTTTGAGGCGCAGGCCTGGGCCTGTCTGTCCCCGGCCATGGAGGAGGCCGTTCTGCTTCTGCCGGGCCGGGGCGTTTCCTGGAAGTCGCACGGCTTTGAGGCCCTTTCCGGTCTGACGGGGAGCCGGGCGCCCGTGGTGGTGACGGGCGCGGGAACGGGGCTCGGGGCGGCGTGGCTTTTGCCGGGCAGGACGGATGGGGAGGAGGCTTTCGTGCTGCCTTCCGAAGCCGGGCACATGGCCTTTCCCTTCGAGGGGAAGGAGGAGCTCGGCTTTGCGGACTTTCTGGAAGAGCGGCGCGGCGGGCCCGTCACGGCGGAGCATGTCCTTTCCGGACCGGGGCTTGCCCTGCTTTACGAATACCTCTGCGGCCGGGCAAAGGAGCCTGCCTGCTTCACGCAGGAGCCGGGCTTTGCCGAATCTTCCTGCTGCCGTCTTTTCGCCCGTTTTTATGGACGGTTCTGCCGTACGGCGGCGCTTTCGCTGCTGCCGCAGGCCGTGGTGGTGACGGGAGGCGTGGCGGGCAGAACGCCCTCGCTGGTGCGGCATCCCGAATTCGCCCGTGAGTTTCTCCGGGCGAAGGGCGGCCAGCGGGAACTTCTGAGCCGGATACCCGTGTGGCTGAACCGTCATCCTCTGGCAGGACTGTGGGGTGCGGCCCGCGCGGGTGTCGCGTTTGCGGGCGGCCTTTGCCGCGCCCCCGAAGAGTGTTGAAGCGTGGTGCCGAATGATGCGCCGCCCAAGTGAAGGAGTTTGTCATGTTCGATGAAAGCGATGCCCTGGTGCTGGCGCTTGCCCGCGCCCTTCAGACGCAGGGGCTTGCCTGTGCCACGGCCGAATCGTGTACGGGTGGACTCATCGGCGCCATGCTTACCGCCGTGCCCGGCTCTTCCGAGTGGTATCTCGGCGGGGTCGTTTCCTATGCCAACAGCGTGAAGACGGGGCTTCTCGGCATACGGAGCGAGGACATTGAGCGCGAGGGGGCGGTGAGCGAACCTGTGGTTCGTTCCATGGCGCTCGGCGCCTGCGCCGCCACGGGCGCACAGGCTGCGGTGGCCACAAGCGGCGTGGCCGGCCCCGGAGGCGGGAGCGCGGAAAAGCCCGTGGGAACGGTATGGGTGGGCTGGGCCCTCGGAGGCGAGAGCCGGGCGCGCGTGTTTCACTTCGACGGAAGCCGCGACGAGGTGCGCGTGCAGGCTGCGCGCGCCGCGCTGGAAGGGTTGCTCAGCTGGCTGGAAGAGCGCTGAGAAGCGCCTCAGTTTCCTTCCCGCCGTGAGTCGACGGGCCGCTCATCGGTTTCGCCGGCGCTCATGGCGTACACGCCGCCCGCGCACTCTTCCATGAAAATCTGCCAGACGGTGACGAAGAGCACGGCCAGCATGGGGCCGGAGACGAAGCCGTCCATGCCGAACAGGATGAAGCCGCCGAGGGTGGAGAGCAGCACGAGAAAGTCGGGCAGCTTGGTATCCCGCCCCACCAGAAGAGGTCTGAGAAGATTGTCCGCAAGGCCGATGACGCAGGCGCCGTAGGCGATGAGCAGGGCGCCCTGCCAGTACTGGCCCGTGGCGAGAAGAAACAGCGCCGTGGGCAGCCATACAAGAGCCGAGCCGACGATGGGGATGAGGGAGAGCACCGTCATGACCACGCCCCAGAACACGGCGGCGCGGATGTCGAGAAGCCAGAAGATGACGCCGCCCAGCGCGCCCTGGGCCATGGCCACGAGCAGACTTCCCTTGACGGTGGCGCGCATGACTTCCGCGAACTTCTGGAAGAGGCGTTCCTCCCTGTGGTCGCCGAAGGGCAGGGCGCGAATCATGAGCGAGCGTATGCGTCCGCCGTCGCGCACGAGGAAGAAGGAAATGTAGAGCACCAGCGCGAGATTGGTGACGAGGTGCGCCGCGCTGCCGCCGATGGCCACGGTGTTCTTGGCCAGCAGGCTGCCTATGGAAAGCGCGGCCTTGCTGAGAGAAGCCTTTATCTGGTCCGTGGTGTAGCCGTATTCCGCCAGCCAGTCCTGTATTTCCGGGAAGTGCTCGCGCAGCCTGTCCACGGCTTCGACGAGCGAGGTGCCGCCTGAGGCCAGCCGTTCATACAGGGAGACGCCCTCGGAAATGCAGGAGTACAGCAGCCAGGCGAGCGGAAGGATGATGATGACGAGACAGAACAGCACGGTGAGCAGCGAAGCGAGGTTCGGGCGCATGCCGTAGCCGTCGCGCAGGCGCGTGTTGACGGGCGAGAACAGGACGGCGATGACCACCGACCAGAAAAGCACGTCGAAGAAAGGCTGAAGCAGAACGCCGAACAGCACGGAGGCCACGGCAAGAAGGAGAAGAAAGGCCCGGGCTTCGAATCGCTGCATGTTGTCGTACACGAAAATGTCTCCTTCTTGGCCGGACCGTCAGTTCTTTTCCAGCCGCTCTTCCAGGTCACGTTCCGTTCTGACGCGGAAGGAACCTTCGCTTCTGTCGATGCGGACCATGCCGGGTGCGGCGTTTTTCATGGGATGGATGTATTTTGCCAGAGAATACTGGATGTCGGCGCTTTCCTGCTCCTTCTGCCAGCTTTTGAGAGCGGCGAGAATGCCGGCTTCGTGCAGGGTGCGCTCGGGCACCTGCTGTCCGGCATGGTCGCGGCGGATGATGACATGGGCGCTCGGGCCGTCGGCCGTATGTATCCAGTAGTCGTGCGGAGCCGCCAGCTTGAGAGCGAGAGCGTTGCCCTTCGTGTCGCGCCCGCGCAGAAGAAGAAAGCCGTCGCTGCTGCGGAAGGCCTGCACCTGTCTGGGCAGACCGGAGGGCAGAGCCGGGGCCTTGTTCTTCGCCGTTTTCATGCGGGGGGCGCCCGTGCCGTTCACCGCGGCGAGAGTCCGCAGAACGGCTTCGTCGGCGGCATCCTTCTGGGCTCGCACTTCCGCACGGCGCCGCGCAAGATGTTCGAGACCGCGCCTGCCTCTTCCTGCCTGATGGAACAGGTCGGCCATGTTTTCGCGAACGGTGCGCTTTTTGTCGAGCGTGAGGGAGACGGCGCCGTTTTCGCCGTCCAGGGTGACGCTGTCCCGTTTTTCTTCCGGAGCGAAGCGGTAGAGCTGACTTTGCAGAAGCAGGGCGTCCTTCTGCTTTTCGCTCATGGCGACAAGGCGTGCTTCTTCTTTGTCGAGCTTCTCCAGCAGCCTTCCGAGACGGGCGGATTCGGTGACGAAGGGGCGTGCCGCAGCCTGCCTGGCCTGAGTGCTCAGCTCTCCGTAAACAAGGTGCTCGCCCGCTTCCGCCAGCGCGGGAATGGGGTCTTCGAAAACTTTTTCACGCCATGTTCCGCCCATGGCGGCAAGCTGGGAGGGGGGCAGAGGCCATGCCGATACTTCACGCCGACCTTCGTCGTTTTCATAGGAAAACACGTCTCCGCCTCCGGCCTGCAAGTCCATGAGCAGCGCGTCGGCGTCAAGGCCGTCCAGAAAGGCGAGAGTGCGGCGCAGCGCGGGAGTGAGCACTTCCCAGCCCTTCCGGTTTTCCGCAGGAAGGGAGGAAAGCCCCGCTTCGGGCCAGAGCGGTTCATCCGGGCAGGGAGGAGCTTCGAAAAGCAGGGACGGCCCTTCGCGCAGGTCAAGGCAGAGCCAGGTTTCCGCCGCATCGGAAAAGCAGAGATAGAGACGCCGTTTCGTCCAGTGATACACGGCACGGCTGAGCCTTTTGCCGGACAGATGCTTACGCAGACGCATGATGAAGGCCGGAGGTTCGGCGTTCACCGAGATGCGGTGGTCGGCCAGAAAAAGAAGCGGCGACTTGCGGTCCGCCTTAAGGACGAGATAGCGTTTTCCCTCCCGGCCGCATCCTCCATACAGGGTGAACACGACGACATGAGAGCCGGGCGCATGGATTTTTTCCATGCGCGCACCCATGATGCGGGGGATGAGGGCTTCGCAAAAGCGTAGAAAAAGAAACGCGTCCATCGCGACAGGGAAAATCAGCTGCCCTGTATTTTTTCGCCTTCCTCCTGGCGAGCCTTGCAGGATACGCAGAGCGTGGTGACGGGACGCGCCTTGAGCCGGGCAAGGCTGATATCTTCGCCGCACTCTTCACAGATGCCGTACTCACCGTCGTCCATACGTTTGAGGGCGTCCTGTATCTTGGTGATGAGCTTGCGCTCGCGGTCGCGTATGCGCAGAGTGAAAGAGCGGTCCGATTCGGCGGTGGCGCGGTCGGAGGGGTCGGCATAGGACGAATGGCTGTCCGTCATTTCTTCCAGAGTGGAGTCGCCGTTGCGCTGAGCCTCGACGAGCATCTGGTTAAGAAGGTTGCGGAAATATTCCAGATCTTCAGGGGTCAAGGTTCCTCCTGGCAGGCGGTTGCGCGCTGCCGTTTGAATTCCCGTTGTGTAAACTATAAATTTTTCCTTGTAAAGAGTGGGAATGTTACACGGCAAAGTGCTTCAGGGCGTCATGCAGCACGCTGAAATCACTTATGCTATGCTCCGAAAGCCCTTCGGTCTGGAAGCTCAGGAAGGCGATGCCGGCTCCCTGCGCCGCCCCTTTGTCCGACGTGCTGTCTCCGATGAAGAGCAGACGGTCCGGCTCGCATTTCCATTGCCGGAGGATGAGCTGAGCGCCGTCGGGAGCGGGCTTGGGATGGGGAACGCTGCTGGCCAGCACCACGGGGTCGAAGTAGCCGCTGAGGCGGCAGCGCTCGAAGAGCATGTCGAGTCCGTCGGTGCGGTTGGTGTCCATGGCCATCCTGACGCCGTGTTCACGGCAGAAGTCGAGCACGTCGTGCAGGCCCGGGTAGCAGGCGATGTGCGGCATGATGTCGCGCACGTAGGAGACGCGCTTTGCCGCGTCGCGCAGGAGCGGCTGCAGAGGCTTCGGAAAGATGGCGTCCATGGCCTGATGCACGGTGGCCGCCTGCACGAAGTCTTCCTGCTCGCGGGTGAGCCTGGGCAGGCCGAGGTAGTTGCGCAGGTAGTTGTAGTATTCGATGTTGGCTTCGCGCGAGTCGATGACGACGCCGTCGCAGTCGAAAATGATGCCGTAGGGCAGAGAGCCGAAGAGCTCGGAGAGCCACCCGGCAAGTTCGGAGGAGGAGAGGTGGGACATGGCGTATCAGGCGCTGGGGCCGGGCAGAAGGAAGGTGAGCGTTCTTTGCCACTGACTGTCTTCAAGCGC
>CALUPQ010000131.1 GCA_944322695.1 uncultured Mailhella sp.
CGTTTCGCAGTGTACCGCCGTCATGAGCACCGGTCGGTGCGCCAGCACCGCGTCATTCACCTTCTCCAGCGTCTTCGCCGTGATGGTGGTGTCGTACGGCTCGGAAACGCGGATGGCCTTGCAGCCCAGCACTTCCGCCATGTCCGCAAAGCCGTCGCCGAATACGCCCGTGCCTACGCTGAGCACCGTGTCCCCGGGCTTGAGCAGGCTCTTGAGCGCGCCCCACAGCACCAGCATCCCTTCGCCGGTGCCCATGAGCACGTCTTCCCTGGTGCCGAGCACCTTCTGAAGTCCGGCGCGGACAGACTTGTAAAGCTCAAGATACTCCGTCCCCATGCGCGGCGGCGCATAGTCCCGCGACAGCGCGCGGGCTACTTCGGGATGAATGGAAACAGGACCGGGATAAAAGGGCATTGCCGCATAGGGCTTGAAATCTTCCATGGCTTGCGCGGATAAGCTGAACTCAGACAGGAAAGACGCTCCTCCGCTTCTGGTTGCCTTCCCTGCCTCTCCCCTGGGGAGCGAAAGGGCGAAAAACAACGGCTTCGCCCATGAAACATACAAGACTTTTCGTGAAATCCTCCTGCCCTGTCAAGTGATTCCACGCACATCCCGCAGAAACGCAGAAGCATCAGGAAAGACAGGAAAGACAGGAAAGGCAGGAAAGGCAGGAAAGGCAGGAAAGGCAGGAAAGGCAGGAAAGGCAGCCGGGGCGCTGCCCCGGACCCCGTCGGGGGAGATAATCCCCCCCGAGCCCCCCTGATTTCGCCTTGCGGCGGGCGGTGGCGGAACAAAGGGCTTCTTCGTTTCCGGGAAGGCGGAAGCGTTGTGGGGCAGAAGTCGTGCGTTTAGGCTGACCTTGTCGCGGCGCGCACGCAGTGCAGGCGTGTCCTGCCGGACCCGCCTGCGGTGGCCGACATGGATTCCGGCTTCTGCCGGAATCCATGTGTCAAAGGAAGGGATGACGGGATGTTGTGTTCGGGATGACCTGCGTTTTCGTACAGTTCCGGCGCTGCTGTTTGAGGGGCAAGGAGGATAAAAAGAGCGGCGTATTCTGTAGATGTGTTTTTTAGAGATTTTTCCTCATAAACAACTCGTCTCTTTTCCTCCGCCATAAAAAGAACCACGTTTCGCATGATGACGGAACGTGGCTTTCCGTATCCCTTGGTACTGTCGGCAGGCAGAGAGTGTTGGATGCCGCCTCAAAACATGAGGAAAAAGTACCGTCGGCAGGCGGGAGACGGTATTCTCGGGAGAGGGGCGTTTTGGTAACTCCGCCCTGCAAAATTCCCGACATCCTCATGACCTGCCGAACCGGCGAAGCCGGGAGGCAGAACCATGGGGGACAGTTCGTGACGCTTTGTGGAGAGCATTCCCCCGTGCTTTTGTCTTTCTCCTCTTCCATAAAAAAAGAACCACGCTCCGTGCTGTGACGGAACATGGCTTTCCGTATCCCTTGGTACTGTCGGCAGGCAGAGAGTGTTGGATGCCGCCTCAAAAACCTGAGGAAAAAGTACCGTCGGCAGGCGGGAGACGGTATTCTCAGGAGAGGGGCGTCTGGGTAACTCCGCCCTGCAAAATTCCCGACATCCTCATGGCCTGCCGAACCGGCGAAGCCGGGAGGCAGAAACATGGGGGTGCGGGGGAGATTATCTCCCCCGCATGCCTTTCTGTCTTTTCTGTCTTTTCTGCCTTTCCTGCTTTTCTGCCTTTACAGGGGGGCGTGCTGGTTATGGGTGCCGAGGGTGCGGGTGAGTTTATCACCGGCGGCGAAGAGCTGGGACTCATCGAAGGCGCGGCCCATGAGCTGGACGCCGACGGGGAGGCCGGAGCTCATGCCGGCGGGGATGGAGAGTCCGGGCAGGCCTGCGAGGTTGAGGGAGAGGGTGAAGATGTCCATGAAGTACATCTGGAGCGGGTCGTCGGACATGTGTCCCATCTGCCAAGCGGGCACGGGGGAGACGGGGGCGAGGAGCATGTCGCAGTTTTCCAGCGCGTTCAGGTAGTCCTGCCGGATGAGGCGGCGCACCTGGGCGGCCTTGCGGTAGTAGGCGTCGTAGTAACCGGCGGAGAGGACGTAGGAGCCGAGCAGGATGCGGCGCTGGACTTCGGCGCCGAAGCCTTCGGTTCTGGAGAGGGTGTACATGTCCTCAAGGTTTTTGGGATTTGCGGTACGGTGGCCGTAGCGCACGCCGTCGTAGCGGGCGAGGTTGGAGCTGGCTTCGGCGGCGGCGAGGATGTAGTAGCTGGCGATGGCGTATTCCGTATGGGGCAGGGAGACTTCCACCACTTTCGCGCCCAGGGAGCGGGCGGCGTTCACGGCGTCGTCGCAGGCCTTGGCCACGCCAGCGTCGAGTCCGTCATGGCCGAAGAATTCGCGGGGCAGGCCGAAGGTGAGGCCGGAGAGGTCGCTTTTTTTGTGCAGGGCCGCGCCGTAGTCGGGCACGGGCACGGGGGAGCTGGTGCTGTCGCGCCTGTCGTGACCGGCGATGACCTGAAGCACGAGGGCGGCGTCCTCCACGGTACGGGTGAGGGGGCCGACCTGGTCGAAGGAGGAGGCGTAGGCCAGAAGGCCGTAGCGGGACACGCGCCCGTAGGTGGGCTTGATGCCCACGCAGCCGCACAGGGAGGCGGGCTGACGGATGGAGCCGCCGGTATCGGAGCCCAGGGAGGCGAAGCACTGGCAGGCGGCCACGGACGCGGCGGAACCGCCGCTGGAGCCGCCGGGCACGCGCGTGACATCCCAGGGGTTGGCCGTGACCTTCCAGGCGGAATGTTCCGTGGTGGAGCCCATGGCGAACTCGTCCATGTTGTTCTTGCCGAGGATGACGGCGCCGGCGTTCTTCAGCTTTTCCACGACCATGGCGTCGTAGGGGGGGCAGAAGCCCTCGAGGATTTTCGAGGCGGCGGTGGTGGGCAGGCCCTTCAGGGTAAGGACGTCCTTCACGGTGACGGGCACGCCCCAGAGCGGCTTGTCGGAAAGGTCGGCGGGGCGGTTTTTGTCCATGGCGCGGGCCTCTTCAAGGGCCTCTTCGTCGCGTCTGGCGAGCAGGGCGCCTATTTTGGGCTCCGTTTCTTCGATGCGCTTCAGGCAGGCGGCGGTGAGCTCTTCGGCGCTCACTTCGCCCTTGCGGACGAGGTCGCGCGCTTCAAGGAGGGAAAGTTCGGTAAGAGCGGCCATCTATTTACCCTCCACGATGCGGGGAACGATGAAGAAGGCGCCGTCCGAGGCGGGGGCGTCGGCAAGAATGTCGGAGCGCTCGGCGCGGCGCACGGCCACGTCGTCTCTGAAGGCGCTTTCATGGATGACGGGGGAGTAGAGCGGTTCCACGCCCGTGGTATCCACTTCGGCGAGTTTGTCCATGTAGGCCAGAATGCGGGAGCACTGCTGCGCCATTTCTTCCTGAACGGAGGCGTCCGGGGCCAGCCGGGAGAGGCGGCACAGGTGCAGGAAATCGTTTTTGTCGAGGGACATGAGGTTCTCTTGTGCGTTAGGGAGTGACAGGCCCGTTGCGGGGCGAAGGAGAGGGGCGCGTCGTCGCGCCCCTTGAATTACTTTGCGTCCTTGGAGGTGATGGAGTTGATGAGCTCATCGAAGCTCACGGGCTTCTGCGGCGCGGCGGGAGCCTGGGGCGCGCTGTCCAGGTTGCCGCTCTCCATTCTTTCCTTCAGCACGGAAAAGTCGGCCGGAACGTGTCCGACGGAGGAGGGCTGGAAGAGGAAGAGCTTTCTTTCGGCCTTGCCCGCTCTGTCCCAGCTCATGGGCGCGGAGGCAAAGTCCATGTCCGGTCCGGAGGCGAGCGCGCGGTTCAGGCTCTGCGCGTCCCAGCCGGGCTGAAGGTTCAGGGCCGCGGCGAGGTTCACGAAGTCGAAGCCCAGCGCGGACCAGTCGTCGGCGCGCTCGTTCTTGGCGGCGATGGCGCTTTTGAAGGTGACCGCGCCTTTGGAGGTGGAGGTCGCGTCCCAGGCGCCGGGGAAGATGGTCAGGCCGAAGGTGGCGGCGTTGTTGCGGCTGGTGGGGCCGAGGCTCTGTTCCCAGAGCGAGGTGCCCAGCATGAGCCTGTCCTGCGCGCCGCTGTAGTGCAGGCTGGAGACGAGCATGTCCATGTTCTTCCAGCTGTCGGGCAGGAAGATGGCCCGGAAGTCGGCCATGGCCACGGGAATGCTGCCGCGCTGTGAGCCCACGCGCATCTTGACGAACTGACCGGCTTCCTTGGGCCAGGCGTTCATCGTGCCTGCGGTGTAGGTGCCGGAGGTGACGGCATAGCCGCGGGCCGTGGCTTCCTGCATGAAGAGCCCGCTCATGCGCTTGGAATAGGAGTCGTTCGGGCTGAAGATGCCGAAGGAGCTGATGCCGAGGGAGGCGGAGGCGTCGAGAAGGGCGCGCACCTGGTCTTCGGCGCTGGTGAAGAAGCGCCAGGCCTTCACGCCTTCCTCGCCGGAGGGCAGGGAAGCGGTGAAGGAGAAGAGGGCGCGGCCGGCGGCGGCGTCCCTGACGGCCTGGTAGCGGCCGGGAATGAGCGGGCCGCCCACGGTGACGAACTGGGGAGGCAGGCTCTGAAGGCGCTGCTGCCAGTTGCTCTGACCGGAGTCGATGACGGAAAGTTCCACCTTTTTCCCGGAAACGCGCAGCGCGTCCACGGCGGCCTGCGCGCCCGCGACCACCTGACGGCCCAGCGCGGAGGCGGAGCCGGTCTGCGGAACCACGAGGGCCACGAAGGTCGTCTCGCCGGAGGCGGGAGCCGCCGCGAGGCCGAGCGCCGTGGGCGCGGCATAGAGAAGCGGGCTTGAGAAGCGGGAGAGCAGGGCGGCGCTGTCAGGCAGAAGGTTGCGGCGGGCGGCCTTGAGCATGACGAGGTTCCAGGGGAAGCGCATCGCTTTGTCCTGCGAGACGGAGGTTGCGAGCTTCTTCAGGGATTCGTTGTCCATGCCGTCGAGGTCGGCAAAATACATGGACTCCCACGCGCCGCGCTGCTGTGCGGTGGCGGCCTGATACAGGCGGGAGAGTTCGTTGCGGGCGGAGGGCCCCTGCGGACCGGGGCGGCCGGCCGCGATGGAAAGGGCGCGGCTTCTCATGGCCTGCGAGGCGGAGGCGTTCTTGCTCATGGCTTCGGCGAGCCGTCCCTGCTCCAGAGGTGACAGGCCGGAAAGGCCGTTGACCCAGATGGTGACTTCATCCCGGCCCTGGAAGGGAAGGCGCTGCTTTTCGAGCAGGGCGCAGCCGGAGGAGAGAATGGCGAGGCACAGGGCCGCAAGAAGGGCGAGGCGGAAACGGGGAATCATGGCGCATCCTTATGTTCGACCGGGCCGGGCCCGGCTTGCAGAAGCGGAGCCGGACCGGACGAAGACCGCGGAAAAGACGGCCTTCCGCCGCGGCAGAGGCGGGACGCTTCGAAAAAAAGGTTCCGGACATCATGTCCGGAACCTTCAGCATAAGCCAGCTTGGATAGGAGAGCAAGAGCGCGCTCAGGCCTTTCGGCGGGGCTCCTTGTCATCAGCCTTCGGTTTGATTTCGCAAGCCGCGTTTTTGCCGGTGCCACGCACCTGCGTGGGATTCATGCGCATTCAGCCGCCGATTCTGCCGCCGCCCTTGTTGACGGCGCGCACGACCAGAAGCGCAAGCACCAGAATGAGCAGCGTGCCTGCCGTGTCCATAAGTTCCATGGAAGACCTCCCTTGGGCGGGCGATGCGTCTTCGGAGTGCAGGCCGCGGGCAGAATGCCCCGCGCCTTTTCCCGTCGCCCATGGAGTGAGAAGGCTCCCGCCTTCCGCATGGCAGAGGCGGGAGAAGGGACTTGTTACAGGGCCGTGCTCTGGAAGCCGTTGTCCACGTACAGCACCTCGCCGGTCACGCCGGAGGCGAGGTCGGAGGCGAGGAAGGCGGCGGCGTTGCCCACTTCGTCGATGGTGACGAGGCGGTGCAGGGGGGCGCGCTGTTCGAACATGGCTCCAATCTGATGGAAGTCGGAGATGCCGGAGGAGGCCAGCGTGCGGATGGGACCGGCGCTGATGGCGTTCACGCGCACGTTGGCGGGGCCGAAGTCCGTGGCGAGATAGCGCACGGAGGCTTCGAGGGCGGCCTTGGCCACGCCCATGACGTTGTAGTTCGGAATCATCTTTTCCGAGCCGTAGTAGGTCATGCACATCACGGAAGCGCCGGGGTTGAGCAGAGGCTCGAAGGCCTTGCACAGCGCCACCAGAGAGTAGGCGGAGATGTCGAGGGCGAGCTTGAAGCCGTCGCGGGAGGTGTCGAGGTAGCGGCCCTTGAGGTCGTCCTTGGAGGCGAAGGCCACGGAGTGGACGAGCACGTCCACCTTGCCCCACTTTTCGGCCACGAGTTCGGCGGAGCGGGCGATGTCCTCATCGCTGGACACGTCGCAGGGGAAGGTGAAGTCGCCGCCAAGTTCGGCGGATATGGGGTCAACACGCTTTTTGAGGGCGTCGTTCAGGTAGCTGAAAGAGAGCTTTGCGCCTTCACGCTGAAAGGCGGAGGCTATGCCGTAGGCGATGCTGTGCTTGTTGGCCACGCCGAAGATGACGGCTTTTTTTCCTTCAAGAATCATAGGCCTCTCCTTTGGGAATGGTTGAACGAAGTGGGGAGGTTACAGGTTGCGCCCCGTGAGCAGGCGGAAGGCTTCCTGGTACTTGGCCGCGGTGGTGTCGCGCACCAGGGGAGGAAGCGCGGGAGCGGGGGGCGTTTTGTCCCAGTCCTGGGTTTCCAGCCAGTCGCGCAGGTACTGCTTGTCGAAGCTGGGCTGGCTGTGGCCGGGCTCGTAGCCTTCGGCGGGCCAGAAGCGGGAGGAATCGGGGGTGAGCACTTCGTCGATGAGGGTGAGCTTTCCGTCCACCAGGCCGAACTCGAACTTGGTGTCGGCAATGATGATGCCGCGCTTCGCCGCGTATTCCGAGGCTTCGCGGTAGATGGCGAGGGTGGCTTCGGCAGCCTTGTCGGCATGTTCCCTGCCCACGATTTCACGCATCTGTTCGAGGCTGATGTTCTCGTCGTGGGTGCCGACTTCGCCCTTGGTGGAAGGCGTGAACATGACTTCGGGGAGCTTGCCGTCCTCGAGCAGGCCTTCGGGCAGGGCGCAGCCGCAGAGGGTGCGGTCCTTCAGATAGGACTTCCAGCCCGAACCGGCGAGGTAGCCACGCACGATGCACTCGGCCTTGAGGGGGTCGGCCTTTCTCGCCAGCACGGAGCGGCCGACGAGCTGGTCGCGGAAGGGCTGAAGCGCGGCGGGATACTTGTCCACGTCCGATTCCACGATGTGGTTGGGAATGATGTGGGCGAACTTTTCCATCCAGAACAGGGTGAGCGGGTTCAGGATGACGCCCTTCCACGGGATGGGCTCGCCGAGAATGACGTCGAAGGCGGACATGCGGTCCGTGGTGACGATGAGCAGGGTGTCGTCGTCGACGTCATAGACGTCGCGGACCTTGCCGCGGGAATGAAGACGGAAACCGGGCAGACTTGTGGTGGTGACGACGGGGTAGGGCAGCTCTTGCATGGGAAAGAAATCCTCTGAGAACGGGTATGGTTTGCGGCGTCAGCCGCGCAGTTCCACGGAGCGGGCGTGCGCCTCGAGACCTTCGAGGCGGGCGAGCAGCGCGATGGACGCGGCATGGCCGGAGGTGAAGTTTCTGGAAGCGGAAATGATGCTGGTGCGCTTGCAGAAGGTCTGCACGCTGAGCGCGGAGGAATGGCGCGCCGTGCCCAGCGTGGGCAGCACGTGGTTGGGGCCGGCGTAGTAGTCGCCCACGGGTTCTGGGGAGTAGTGGCCCAGGAACACGGCGCCGGCGTGGCGTATGGAGGGCAGCACGTCCCAGGGGGAATTCGTGCACACTTCCATGTGCTCGGGCGCGATGAGGTTGGCCATCTGCACGCCCACGGAAAGGTCGGGCACGATGATGACGGCGCCCCAGTCGTCGAGGGAGGCGCGGGCTATGTCGGCGCGGGGCAGTTCTGCCACGCGGCGTTCCAGCGCGGCGACGACGCGGTCGGCCAGAAGCGAGCTCGTGGTGACGAGTATGGCGGAGGCCAGTCTGTCATGTTCGGCCTGGGAGAGCATGTCCGCGGCCACCCAGTCGGCGTTGGCGCTCTCGTCGGCCAGCACCAGAATTTCGCTGGGACCGGCAATCATGTCGATGCCCACCTTGCCCTGCACCAGCTTCTTGGCGGTGGTGACGAAGATGTTGCCCGGACCTGCGATGACGTCCACGGGACGGATTTCCTGCGTGCCGTAGGCCAGCGCGGCGATGGACCAGGGGCCGCCCACGCGATAGACCTCGTTGATGTCCAGAAGATAGGCGGCGGCCAGCATGTAGGGGTTCAGGGTGCCGTCGGCGCGCGGGGGCGTGACCACGGCGATTTCCTTCACGCCCGCCACCTGCGCGGGAATGGCGCCCATGAGCATGGAGGAGATGAGCGGCGTGTCGCCGCCCTTGCCTCCGGGCACGTAGAGACCGGCGCGGTCCACGGGCTCCACCTTCTGACCGAGGATGGTGCCGTCCTCGCGGGTGATGAACCAGGATTTGTCCTTCTGCGCCTCATGGAAGGCGCGGATGTGCGAGGCCGCTTCCACGATGACGCTGCGTTCCTCTCCGGAAATGGAGGCGGCGGCGCGGGCGAGCTCCTCCTGCGGCACGGCGAACGGCATGGTCATGCCGGGAGCGTCGAACTGGCGGGTACGCTCGAGAAGGGCTTCGTCTCCGCGGGCGCGCACGTCGTCGAGAATGGCGCGCACGTTGTTTTCCACATCCTGCCCGTTGCCGTCGGCAGGGTTGCCGCGCCCGGCGAGGCGCTGGAAGAGGGCCGCGGCCTCGGCGTCGGCCGGAGACTTGATGTTCAATATGCGACAAGACATGGTGAATCTCCTTGGGGCGGCACGTTTCTCAAAGGGCGGCGCGCCGCATTGCAAAGAATGGATATTCCGGGGAAAATAGTCAAGTTTTCAGGCGTCGTGCTTTTTTCTGCGCTCTTTGACGACCTGCCTGCCTCGGCCGAGGGCCAGCTTTCCGGCGGGCACGTCCTCCACGATGACGGAGCCTGCGCCCACGAGGGCGTTGTCCCCCACGCTGACCGGGGCCACGAGGGAGGTGTTGCTGCCGATGAAGCAGCCTTC
>CALUPQ010000132.1 GCA_944322695.1 uncultured Mailhella sp.
GTCTTCAAGCGCGCGTCTGAGCCTGTCGTGGGAAAGACGGCCGCAGAGCTTTGCAAGAGCCGGCACCGGAACGCGGACGGCGCGGTATCCGGAAGGAGCGTCCTTTTCCTGCACGGCGTCAAGTTCCGCAAGAGCGGCCGCCATGGCCGGACTCGAAACCGCGACGGTGACCTGCTCCGGCATGTCGGGCAGAAAGGCGAGGGCCGCTTCCAGCGTTTTTCTCCAGTCCGGCAGGTCCTTTTCTCCGGGCAGGCAGGGCGAGGAGGCCGTGCGCGTGATGCCGGAAATGAGCCCGGAGAGGGCCCGGCGAGAATCGCTGATTTTCTGCTCGAGTGCGGCCATTTCAAGTGCCTGCCTTTCCTGGAGCCAGATGAGCAGCAGCATCTGCTGAGCGGTAAGGCGCAGGGAAGGTTCCGGCTCTTCGGCAGGCAGGCCCGCCATTTCGCGCAGGGCTCTGCGCTCGGCGGGAGAAAGGTCGGCCGGGGCGTGTTCGGCGCTCATGGTCAGTACGGGGGAGCCGCTTGCCCCGTCGCGTCCCGCCCGTTCGTAGTCGGCAAGGCAGGAGGCCGCCATGGAGGCGGACCAGGGCATGGACGGCTCCCACGCGGTTTCGGGCTTGCGGGGCAGACCCGGCCAGAGCGTGAGACAGCCCTCCATCGGCGGGGCGAGTTCGGCATGAAGCCGGGGCAGGGTGAGAAGAAGGGGTGCAGTCATGAAAAATTACTCCTTGCGCGACTATAAGGCCAGAACCCTTTTGAGGCAATCCTGAAAAGGGCGCTGCCCGACCGGTTTTCAGGGGCCGGAGATGGGGGAGGGAACTTGACCTTTGCCCTTTCCCTCCCGTATAGGAAATGGACGAACTTGGAGAGAAAGACCCCGGAGGTTTGCCATGTTTGGTATAGGAATGCAGGAACTTCTCGTTATTCTCGTGCTTGTGCTCGTGGTGTTCGGCGCCAAGCGTCTGCCGGAAATCGGCGGCGGTCTCGGCCGTGCCATCCGCAATTTCCGTCAGGCGGCGTCCGAGCCCGATGAAATAGACATCACGCCCAACAAGGACAAGAACAAGACGACGGACGAAGACAACAAGGCGTAGAACGCCCTCGGGAACTTTCATGACCGTCGAACAGATTTCCGTTTTTGTGGAGAACAGGTCCGGCCAGCTCGGCGACGTGACGGGCGTGCTTGCCGGAGCGGGCATCAACATCCGCGCTCTTTCCCTTTCAGACACCACGGATTTCGGCGTGCTGCGCCTTATGGCCGACGATACGGCAAAGGCGCGCGAGGCGCTGGTGAAGGCCGGCTTCACCGTCGGGTCCACGCCCGTGGTGGCGGTGGAGGTGGCCGACACGCCCGGCGGCCTCGGAAGCGTGCTGAGCGTGCTTTCCAGACACGGCATCAACGTGGAATATCTTTACGCCTACACACAGCGCGAATCCACAAGAGCCACCATCATTTTCCGCTTCGACCGTACGGATGAGGCAGTGAAGGTGCTTCTGGCCGAGGGCGTACGCATTCTCGGTCCGGAAGAAATCGGCGATTAGCGCTTTCTTTGTCGTATACTGCGGCGGAAGTCTTCCGTCCTTTTCATGCGGCAGCGACAAAAGAGCCCCGGTTCTTTGAGCCGGGGCTCTTTTGTACTATTGCGGCAGTTTTTTCCCCGTGCGCTCCCTGAGCGCCTTTTTTGCGGCGATGGCCTCCTTTTTCAGCCGTCGCTCTTCGGCTTCTCTGGCGAGCCTTGCGGCCCGCTCCGCCTTCAGCGCCGCTTTTCGTTCCGCCGCCTCCTTCTGCTGCACAAGCGCTTCCTTCATGCTCAGGATGCAGCCGCACCACTTCTGGCGGTAGATGCCGAGCTCCTTCGACATGGCTATGCCGTCCCACCACCACGGCCTGAAGTCGCGGTAGAGAAAAACGGCGCCGTTCAGGGACGCCGCGCGCTCCGCTTCGGACATGATGGTTTCGTGATGCTGGTAGCGGGAATAGAGCAGGCTGGAGGTGAAGGCGTCGAAGCCGAGCTCGGCGGCAAGGGAGGCCGTACGCTCCATGCGGGGACGGTAGCAGAGGCGGCAGCGTTCCCCTTCTCTTGTCACGCCCTGCAGGGCCCGAACCCAGACGCCTCCGTTGACGGGAGCGCCTTCTTCCAGAAGCGGCACGTTCAGCCTGACCGAGACTTCGAGCATGGCGTCGCGTCGTTTTTTCCATTCATCGGCGGGGTGAATGTTGGGATTGAAGAAGAAAACGGTGACGTCCCATCCTTCCTCGCGGAGATGGACGATGGGCATGAGCGAGCAGGGCCCGCAGCAGGCATGGAGCAATATACGGGGCATGGCAGTCCTTGCGTTGCGCCGCAGCTTGCGCCGGGCGGCGCTTCCTTGCGTCATTTCGGAAAGGCAGGGCGGTGGCATGTCTGCCTTCCGACATGCTTTAGCGCGGAACCGGAAGGATGGCCAGAGGATTCCGGACAGGCGGACGGGGCAAGGCGACCCCGAAAAGGTCGCTTTGCCCCGAAGAAGACTGCCTACTTGTTGTATTCGTGAGAGAGCTTGAAGATGACGGGGCTGAGCAGAAGCAGGCCGATGAGGTTGGGCACGGCCATGAGGGCGTTGAGC
>CALUPQ010000133.1 GCA_944322695.1 uncultured Mailhella sp.
GTTCGAGCCCATGAGGGCTCGGTTGGCGTCGTCGTGTTCAAGGAAGGGAATGAGCGCGGCGGAAATGGACACCATCTGGCTCGGCGAAATGTCCTGCAGGGTGACTTCGTCGCGGCTCGCCATGAGCACGTCGCCGCCGGTGGAGCGCACGGTCATGTTCTCTTCGATGAAGCGGCCGGTCTCGTCCACGGGCGCGTTGGCCTGGGCGATAATCTGGTCCTTTTCGCAGGAAGCGTCGAGATGCACGATTTCATCGGTCTTGCGGCCGTCGCGCACCACGCGGTACGGCGTTTCGATGAAGCCGTACTCGTTCACCTTGGCGTAGGTGGTCAGAGACACGATAAGACCGATGTTCGGACCTTCAGGCGTTTCGATGGGGCAGATGCGGCCGTAGTGGGAGGTATGAACGTCTCGGACTTCAAAGCCTGCGCGCTCACGGGTCAGACCGCCGGGGCCCAGAGCGGAAAGACGACGCTTGTGCGTCACTTCCGACAGGGAGTTGGTCTGGTCCATGAACTGGGACAGCTGGGAGGTGCCGAAGAATTCCTTGAGCACGGCCGCCACAGGCTTGGGGTTGATGAGGTCGTGGGGCATGAGCGAGGCCACTTCCTGAATGCTCATGCGCTCCTTGATGGCGCGTTCCATGCGCACAAGGCCGATGCGGTACTGGTTTTCCACCAGTTCGCCCACAAGACGCACGCGGCGGTTGCCCAGATGGTCGATGTCGTCGGGCGCGCCGTTGCTGTCCTTCATGGTCACGAGCACCCTGATGGCCGTGATGATGTCCTCGTCGGTGAGGGTCAGCACGTCCTTGTCGGTGGTGAGACCGAGGCGCAGGTTCAGCTTGTAGCGACCCACGGCGGACAAGTCGTAGTAGTCGGGATTGCGGAACAGGTTGTCGAAGTAGCTGGCCGCAATTTCGGGCGTGGGCGGAGAGCTGGGACGCAGACGACGGTAGATTTCCTCCTGCGCCTTCTCGGTGCTCGTGGTCTTGTCGAGCATGAGGGTGTCGCGGATGGAGGAAGAAGTGTCGGCGCCCTTGGTGTGCAGGATGGAAAGAGTCGTCACCCCGGCTTCGAGCATCTGCTCAAGCAGGGAAGGCGTCACTTCGTCGGCGGCTTCGGCCATGATTTCACCGGTGGCGGCGTTCACCACGTCCTCGGCAAGGAACAGGCCGTGCAGGGAATCGGGGGCGACTTCGATGAAGTCGATGTTCGCACCGGAAATCTTTCTCCAGTCGCGCTTGTTCAGCTTCTTGCCGGCCTTGACGAGCACGTTGCCTTCGGCATCAAGGATGTCGTTGAAGGCGATGCGTTCCTTGTCGTTGGCAAACAAGTCGGCGTCGGCGCGCATGAACAGACGTCCGCCTTCCAGACGATACTCTTCCTTCTTGTAGAAGGTGTCGAGAATCTGGGACTTGGACATGCCCATGGCCTTGAACAGGATGGTCGCGGGCATCTTGCGGCGGCGGTCGATGCGCACGTACAGGATGTCCTTGTGGTCGAAGTCGAAGTCGAGCCAGGAACCGCGCATGGGAATGACGCGGCAGGAATAAAGCACCTTGCGGGAGGTGTGCGTCTTGCCGCCGTCATGCTCGAAGATGATGCCGGGCGAACGCTGCAGCTGATTGACGATGACGCGTTCGGTACCGTTCACGATGAAGGTGCCCTTTTCGGTCATCAGCGGAAGCGTGCCGAAATAGATGTCCTGCTCCTTGCCGTCGCGGTAGGTGCGGGTGTTGGCGGCTTCGTCCACGTCATAGATGTCAAGACGAACCTTGATGCGCACAGGGGCCTCATAGGTCAGGCCCTTGGAGATGCACTCGGCCTGGTCGTACTTTGGCTCGCTTATGTCATAGCCCAGATATTCCAGGCTGGCGGTGCGATTAAAATCTTCGATGGGGAACACGGAGCGGAAGACGCCTTCCAGACCCACGTGGGGGTCGCGTTCCGATTCCTTGCGGCCTTCCTGCAGGAAGGCGTTGTAGGAGTCCACCTGAAGATTCAAAAGGTGCGGAATGGGAATGGACACTTTGATTTTGCCGAATTGCTTCGTAAGCTGACCCATTACTTTACCTCAGAATGGCAGTTGTCCGGCCCTGCGCCGGAGAATTGACGTACGGAAGAAAGCCTTGACACAAAAAGCAGACGCGAAAAAACAGACAACAAAGCCCCCATCCCTTGCCGGGTGGGGCGTTGCCTGCGGTTATGGCATCTGGTTACAGGAAGCGTTCAATGTGTGATGCCTGCATATCCGTCCGTAGAGATTATCCTAATGAGTCAGTCAGACTAACCCCTTATCAGGCAAATAGCAAGTGTTTTCATGGTATCTTTTCCATATTTCAGGATAACCCATTTTTTTGCAAAAAACAATTCTTGTTTTCTGTTGACAAAGAATTTTTTTCCTCTTTTTCCTTCCTTTCGCTGAAGCTTCATGAAATGGCCCCTCAGGTGTTCTGCATTCTCTGTCCATACCTACGCAAAACCTGTTCTCAAGACTCCGGAGTTTTTCTTTTCTCCTTTCCTAAGCTTCATGTTTTTTGCTTTTTTTCGTAAAAAAATACGTTCTCTTTTCCAAAATATCTTTTTTCTTTTCCGAGCGGCACATAAAACATCATCACCGACCGCCTCCACGGAAAACTTTTTCAGTGTCATGCAGACCTATGAGGCTCATGCATGCGGCTGGTCCCGGCATCAGCCTCCCGCCACTCTCCTCCGTTACGGAGCGATAAGAATATTCCGTGTCTTACGGCAGCCCCTGCATCGGCGCTCAACACTTTTCACCAAAGCTCATGCCTAAGGCGAGCATCCACCACGTTTCTGCGGAACATCTACACTAAAAAACTTCCGCTCGGCCAGGTACCGCTAAGCTTTCGGAGAAACGCCGGGCAGCAGATGAAAAACTCGTGCAGTCTTACCGGGCTCTTTCATGGATGCGTGGTTAGGCTTTCCGAATTCTTCCCCCGCTTCATTGTGGCCGCATCACGCCCTTTCCCTGAAAGGGCCACCTTCAAATGCTGTTCTGTCTGAAAGACGGCCGTCCCCCTTCTTTTCTTCCCTGCCCCGAATGCACGGCCGGTGTTTTCTCCATGCCTTATCGGGCAAGCGTGCAACCGGCGCTCGCCAAGAACATCACCCCGTGAGCGCTCCCGAGGAGCCTGCAACAACCCTTCCCTGCCAGACGGGAAAGAACGGCTTCCCGTCAACTCCCCTTCCTGTCCTTCCATCCTGTCCTTCAATGTCGTCAGCATCATTCAAGGTGCAGGTCGCCCTGTCCCGCCCCCCCCCGGCACGCAGGCCGTGCCTCACAGCCCGCCTGTTTCTTTCGCATAGTCACCAGCTCCATAGCCGCAGCCTACCCGCAACGCTCGGAAACAGATTAAAGACAAAGCCCCCTCTTGAAAGAGGGGGCTTCAAATTCACTCGAAAGTGAAGGGAACTTACTGGATTTCGACGGTGGCGCCGGCTTCGGTGAGTTCCTTCTTGGCGGCTTCGGCGTCTTCCTTGGTCACGCCTTCCTTCAGGGTGGAGGGAGCGCCGTCAACCTTTTCCTTGGCTTCCTTGAGGCCCAGGCCGGTCAGAGCGCGCACGACCTTGATGACGCCAATCTTGTTGGCGCCGACTTCCTTCAGGATAACGTCGAATTCGGTCTTTTCTTCTTCAGCAGGAGCGGCAGCGGCGGGAGCAGCGGCAACGGCAACGGCGGGAGCAGCAGCGGAAACGCCGAACTTTTCTTCGAGTTCCTTGATGAATTCAGCCAGTTCGAGCACGGTCATGTTGGAGATGAACTCAACAACCT
>CALUPQ010000134.1 GCA_944322695.1 uncultured Mailhella sp.
GGGGAGTGACGGTGAAAAGCGGTTCCTCGCCGAGCACGGAGAGCGCCTGGCTGAGGCGTTCGCGGTCGAGAAAGAGGGGAATGGCTCGGGTCCCGGCAATTTTTTTGCCTTCCTGCACCAGCGTGGCATCCTGACGGGAGGCGCACATGACATCGGGAACCAGATTGAAGCGCTCCAGTTTCTTCACGTCCACGGAGAGCAGACCGGAGCAGTCCGCCACGAAGTCGATTTTTCCTTCGCGGGGAGGAAGCGCGTAGCGGACGCCGGGCCCCGCCATGCGGCGGGCGAAACATTCGGCGGCTTCGTTTTCATGGGCGGGAGCGCCCGTGGAGGCCGCGGGGGCTTCTTCGTCCAGTACGGCCACGTCGTACCTGCCAATCTGCTGCAGGCGGCACAGGTCGCCGGGACTCACCGTCTGTCCTGCGGTAAAGGCCGACCCCTTGAATTCACCGGGAACGATGCGGGTCATGTCGTGGGCGAGCACCTTGCCCACGGCCTCTTCTGCGGAGACGACGCGTATGCCGGGCCTGGGCTGCGTCTTCACATCTGCGGCGACGGCGTCGGAAGAGTAGTAGTTTTCGCCCTGACAGCCGCGGCAGATGGGCCCGTCGCCTGCCGGATAGCCTTCTCCGCATACGGGGCACACGGCCACGGCGCCGGTATGGGCGTGCCCCAGCAGGCTGGAGCGCACCGTGACGTCCTCAACCCGGCAGATGCTGTCGCCCGCCTGTTCTATTTCCTGAAGGAGGCGTTTTTCATCCTGTTCGTTCTTGGGCTTTTTCTTCATGAGCCAGTCGTAGAACTCAGGCCAGGCCTCGAGCTTTTTGAGGTCCACGCTGACCCGGATGCCCTTGCCGGTGTACTTGTCGTACAGGGTGACGGCGTAACGCCCCAGGTTGCGGACCTTGACCCAGTTGTTGCCCATGCTGCAAAGAGAAAGCAGCTGCACGGCGTCGGGCAGACACTTGCGCGTTTCGGAAATGGCTTCAAAAAGGGTGTCTTCCGGCAGATGCCTTTTGGCAAGGGCTACCATGTAACCGCCGAGAAGAAGTCCGGGAGCGGCATATCCGTGAAAGCGTTCTGCAAGGGCTTTGAATTCATCGAATGTGTAGTTACCTATATTCATGCTGTGTCCGCACTGTGTTATGGTGGCCTTGAAAGGGGCCGGCCGTTCCTGCAATCTTCAGGCGGCCTGCCCTGCGTACCGGAATGACCTTTTCGTCATCCTGTTTTAAGGGTAAGGATGCGGCAGGGGACTTCCGGAGCCGGAAAAGTCCGGAAAAACTATAGACGAATTCGGGCACATCCCCAACAGAGTCTTTTTTTCTGGAAAATCGTGATTCTTTTTTTATCAGCTTTCCGACAGGTGAATCAGTATGTCCGAAATGAAGGATGGCGCCGCGAAAGAGACACTCTGCAGTCTGGATGAAAGCCAGCTCAGGGCCTTTCTTCAGGCTTTTTATGCGTGGTACGAGAATGCCGGGGGACCTTCGCAGCAGTGTTCGCGCGGGCGCGTGCTGCTTGTCTGCCTGCTTATCCGTTTTGCCGGTCTGCGCCTCGGCGAGGCTCTGGCCCTTGACGATGTCGAGGATATTGATGAAACGTCCAGCATGCTTCACGTCCGGGGAAAGTGGGCCAGAGTGCTGCCTTTGCCCAAAACTGCGCTCGGCAAGCTGCTCGAACTGAGGGATGCTCCGTGCAGTGTGCGGGAGCGGGGACGGCTGTGTCGGCTTGACCAGGGGTATGTGCGGAGAGTTTTCGCCGTCAGGGGAAGGGAGGCCGGTCTGTGCGGCATGAATCCCACGGTATTGCGGAATTTCCGCGAACAGGAGCTGCTGCACCACGGCGTGCCGCTGTTCACGGTGGAGCGCTTTCTCGGGCGGATGGGAGCGGGGCCAGGGCCCGAGGAAGTGGAGCGCTTCCGGGAAGCCTTCAGACAATGGGAAGAGGCTCATCAGACGGGACGCCACAATATTGTGAGCGGCAAGGTTGAGCTGCTCCGTAAGGGCGAGCTCTCCTGCCTTCTGAGCATTACGACTTCCACGGGACTCGTTTTCGACGTCCGCTGCTCCACCAGAGTCTTCGCGCGTCTCGACCTGGCCGGCCTTCAGGATGTCAGCGCTTCGGTACGCTCGCTTCAGGTGGAGGTTCTTTCCGGTCCCGTGCAGGAGCGGAACGTCTTTTGCGGTACCGTGGTGGACATGCTTGAACGCGGCGACGAGGCAAGGGTGATGGTCCGCCTCGAGGATGGCAGACAGGAGTTCTGCGCCATTCTCACGCTGGAAAGGATGAAGGCGCTTGCGCTGGAGAGGGGAGGGACTGCCTGGATACGGATTCGTCCGGCCGACTTCACTTTCGGCGGGGGCGTCGCCGCTCGTGCATCCTGAACATGAGCGGAACATACTTCCACAAGAAACAAAAAAGGTGATATGTTGTCTTCGTGCAGGTCTGTCCCCGTAGAAAAGGGGAAAAGGGCGTCAGAAATATTCCCTCCACCCATGCCGAATTCTCAGCCAACTTGACAGAACGGGAAAAAGCGGATATTAGAGCCGGACAATATTTCCACCCTTTATTTTCAGGAGAACGTGTCATGGATATCAAGCGTATTCTTGCCTGCTTCGCTGTTGCCGCCTTGTGCCTCACCGGCACCGCCTATGCCGCCGAAAAGGCCAACCTGAACAGCGCCACTGAAGAAGAGCTCGCCGCCGACCCCAACATCGGGGCCGACCTTGCCAGAAAGATTGTGGAATATCGTGAGAACATCGGTGACTTCGCCAGCTACGAAGAGCTGAAGGAAGTTGAAGGCATCACCGATACCAAGATTAAGGAAATCAACGAACACTTCCAGATTGAAGGCGTGGCCAGCTTCGACTGCAACTGCTAGTCTGCCGGACGCTTTTCGATATCTGAGTCTGTTTTCATAATTCCGGGATTTCATGAGGAAATCGTTCAACCTGCCGACAGAAAAGGCCGGATGGCGCAGAACGTCCTGCAACGGCTGGCGGTGGGCCGGAATTAATCATTCCAAGGAGTTCAATATGAACATGAGTGCTCTTAAGGGCCTCGGCAAGCTGTCTCTTGCTCTGCTGCTTGCCGCCAGCCTGAATGGAGTAGCTCTGGCCGGAGTGGCGCCTGTTGAAGGCAGTGCCGCCATGAAGTCTCCTGCGGGCAATGCTGCTGTGGTAGCCAAGCTGATTGGTCTTGTGAACAACCGTCACGAAAAGACCCTGACCGGCCTTGAGCGTACCATCAACGACGGCATTGTTATTCGTCAGAGCTACATCAAAGACGGGAAAATCATCATCCCCGCCGAAGGTCTCTACACCACTGCTCGTTCCAGCAACTGGTATCCCTTCGACAACGAACCCATCACCATGGCCGGCAAGACCTACCGCGTCATCGTGGACCGCTACGTCCGCGACGTTGTCCGTGATGTGGTCATGAAGAAGGGCGACATCATCACCAGCAACGAAGACAAGTCCCGCGGCTGGGAACTGACTTCCGTCGGTGACTGGACGGCTTTCGGTCTGAGCGACGGCAGGACCGCCGAATTCAAGATTGTGAAGACCACCGGTAACTATTACGGCACCGCCTTCCCCGTGCGTGTGGGCAGCAGCATCACCAACGATGCCGCCGACGGTTCCCTGGTGAAGGGTACCGACCATCCCGAAGGCACCACCGTACCTGACGAAAAGAACAATCTGTCCCGTTTCGTCTATGGCAACAATGTTGCCACGACCGGTCGCTCTCTGGCGATTGTCGATAAAATCGATGCCGACGGCAGCGTGCATGTGCGCGAGCTTTCCACCGACAGCTGCACCGACCTCTACATGTCCGCCACCAAGCCCGTCATCGGTTCCTACGGCAACAACGAGAACTTTAAAATCGGTGACGCCACCGTGGCGGTAAAGAACATCGGCAAGGACAGTGTGGAAGTTTCCATCACCGACAAGGCCGGCAACGTTACCACCAAGAAGCTCTACATCGATTCCGACAACGCGCACTGGCTCATGCTCTCCATGGTTGAGCGCGACAAGTGCTATGTGGTCTCCAAGGACGGCAAGACTCTTGTTCACCTGAACATCCGTCCCGGCAATCCGTTCAAGGACGGTAAGGTTGACCTGGTTGCCTACACTGATGTCATCGACGTGCAGAACGGTACCGATTGGGTTTCCGACCCCCGGTGCCGGGCACGTCCCGAGACCTGAGCGAGCTGCACCTATCC
>CALUPQ010000135.1 GCA_944322695.1 uncultured Mailhella sp.
GACATCGGCTTCAACGCCGACAGCGCGCAGTGCTCCAGCGTGTTCGACAAGGTCTATTCCTCCGCCGGTCTTGAAGTGCGCTGGCGTTCGCCCATGGGCGACTTGCGCTTCGCCTACGGCTATCCCCTCTCCGAGAACGCGGACGGCACCAAGCGCAACAGCGGCCGCTTCGAGTTCTCCATGGGCCAGCCGTTCTAGGAAAAACGTCCCGGAAGCGCGACGGCCGGTTCCTCCGGCCGCGCGTTCCCCGGAAAAACGGCGTGAAAGAGGGGGAGAGCGTTCTCCCCCTTTTTTCATTCCGAAGCCGGACCGAAGAAACACGGGCCTGCCGTGACCGCGGCATCGGCATGAGGGCGAAAGCTCCCCCGGCCTTTTCGCAGTACGGACGTTTTGGCCGCCTGTCCCGAAGCGCCCGGGTTTCCGCCCCGGCGCAAGGGCGGAGGTGCTTCCCGTCGGCCCGGGGGCTTTTGATGGCGTCGCCTGCCTCCGTCGTGGTCAGTTCCCTGTTGCCTCCCGGAGCATGCCTCTTCCCAGCCTTCAGGCATCGGGAAGTCCCGACCGGCCGGTTTTTCCCCCTCAACCCGGCGCTTCTGCCCGACCCGGAAAGACCCGGAGCGGAAAACGCGCTCCGCACCCCGACGGCTTCCGGCCGACAAGGACAGAGCCCGGACTCCACGGCCCAAGACCGCCCGAAGCGCTTTGTTTATCGCCCCGGCCTTTTTACGCAGTACGGACGTTTTGGCCGCCTGTCCCGAAGCGCCCGGGTTTCCGCCCCGGCCGACAAGGACAGAGCCGGATGTCTCGGCCACAAGACCGCTCCGGCCGGCATGGAGCGGGACGAAAATTTGGCCCCGGCCGTTTCCGCTCCGCAGCCCGACCGCCTTTCTGCGGGATGCGCGCCGCCTTCCTTCACCGCCAGCCCGGGCGCAGAAGCGCCCACGGATGATGCATGAAAACCTACGATACCGTTATCTTCGACCTGGACGGAACTTTGCTCTATACGCTGGAAGACCTCATGCTCAGCGTCAACCATGCGCTTTCCGGCTTCACTCCCGTGCGGCGCAGCCTTGAGGACGTGCGCGGCTTCGTGGGCAACGGCGTGCGCAACCTCATGCGTCTTTCCCTGCCCGGCGGCGAGGACAACCCCGACTTCGAAAAGGCCTTCGCCGTGTTCCGCGAACACTACGCCGTCCACTGCCGCGACCACACCCGTCCCTATCCCGGCATCATGGACGCGGTGCGCGCGCTCGGACAGCGCGGTAAGCGCATGGGCATCGTCTCCAACAAGGAAGACCGCGAAGTCAAGGAAATGAACAGCATCTTTTTCGGCGGCCAGTTCGGCGCGGCCCTCGGGGAACGCCCCGGCGTCAGACGCAAGCCCGCCCCGGACAGCCTGCTCGAAGCCATGCGCGAACTGCACGCCTCCCCGGAAAGCACCCTTTACGTCGGCGATTCCGAAGTCGACGTCCTCACCGCCGCCAACGCTTCCGTGGACTGCCTTTCCGTGACCTGGGGCTTCCGTACCAGAGAACACCTGCTCGAATCCGGAGCCACCCGCTTCATTGATTCCCCCAGCCAGCTCCTCGAACTGCCGGAACTCAACTGACGTGCCAGAATGCCGGACGCTTCCCGGACGCCTCCCGGATGCCGCCGGGGTACTTTCCGCCTCCCGGAAAGGCTGAAAAGGAAGAGGAAAGACTGTTCTCCGGGGAAATGACTTCTCCGACAAGTCGGGACAAGGCCCCGTTCCCCCTTTTCCGTCTTCCGGCAAGGCCGGTCGATACCAAAGGCGTGCGGGAGAGGGCAGGCGAGCTTCCCGTTTCGGAATCTCCTCAGGGCGCGGTCGGAAAAGCCGCTTCCCGGTCACGATACGTCATCTTCCGGGATGCGCTCCCCGCGGAACCGGGGAAAACGTCATGTCTCCGGTATGCGGCGCGTGCAGCCGCGGCTGACTCGGGGCAGGCGGGCTTGCCCCGACCACAAAAAAGTGGAGAAAGGTCGACTGCGCTTGTTTAGCCGCCCTGTGGCGCGTTCAGAGCCGGCACGCCCCGCGCCCGCCTGCGGAGGCCGAAAGCCGTCCGTCCTTCGCAGAGGCGAAGGCGCTGATGGAGGGGATGGCAGGATGGGGGAGGTTCAGGCCTGTTCCTTCCGAAGCTGCGGCACGACGAACTTCAGGAAGATGGCGAGGGCCAGAATCTGCCCCAGCGCGCCTACGAGATAGGCCGCGGCCATGCCCATGACGTCGGCGATGACGCCGCCCGCGATGAGCGCGAAGAAGACGCCGCCGTCCATGCCGATGAAATACATGGAATTGGCCACGCCGCGCTGCGTTTTGTCGGCAAGGCGCACGAGTATGGTCTGGAAGCTGGGCGTGAGAGCGCCCATGGACACGCCGAGCATCGCGCCGCAGAGGACGAAGACGACGGGGGAGGTCGTCATGGAAAGCAGCATCACGCCGCCGAGCGTGAAGAATTCCGCCGCGCAGATGAGCTGCACCATGAAGCCGCGGTCCGACACGTAGCCTGAAAAGAGGCGGCTTGTCATGAGGCCGAGCCCCATGAGCAGAAAAAAGAGGCTGTCGTAGTCCGCAAGGCCGTGTTCCCGGGCCAGAACGGAAACGTAGTTGGTTATCATGCCCTGCATGAGGGAGACGAGAAGCAGGGCGGAGAGCGCGTACAGGCCTTTTTTCATGAAGAACATGTCGGGCGTGAGCTTTTTGCGCACGGGCGCGTTCTGCTTTTTGAAGTGCAGCAGCGTCTGAAACACGGCTCCCGCCAGCGCGAAGGCCGAGGGCACCCAGAAGGCGGCGGCGTAGGAAAAGGCGTCGGCCACGAAAAGGCCCAGCATGGGGCCGAAAATCATGCCCAGAGAAACGGTGCTGCTGAAAAAGCCTATGCCCGTGCCTATTTTGCCTTCCGGCATGAAGTCCACGGCAATGGTGGCCTGCGAGGTGGTCATGGAGGAAAAGGCCACGCCGTGCAGCAGCCGGACGAGCATGAACAGGAGCACGCCCGCCGCCGCAAGACAGAGGGGAAAGCAGGCGACGCAGACGAGGGTGGAGAAAATGAGCACGCGCCGCCTGTTGAACCTGTCCGCAATGAGGCCGGAGACAGGACGGAACAGCAGAGCCATGAGGGGAAACACGGCCATGGCCACGCCCATGACGGCTTTGGGGCAGTGCAGCTCGTCCATGAGATAGAGGGGCAGCACGGGCATGATGGAATAGCCGGCCATGCAGGTGCAGAAGTTGGCAAGGCAGATGAGGGAAAAGTTTCTGGTGAACAGCGTCTGAGAGGAGGCGGTCTTTTTTTCGCAGGCAGTCTGTTTCATGATGACACCTTATGCCCTTGTCATATAAGGAAAAACGATAAAAGTTCGATTTTTCCCCATCATACGCCGGTCCACCACGCCCTGCAAGAGCGGGGCGAAACGCGCGTGAAAGCGCCGCGACTTCCGCCCCCAAACGCTCACCGAAACGCCGCAACAAGCACCGGAGCTTTTCGTCTCGTTTCCTGACGGGCCTTTGCCCCATGCCGCGAAGTTCCCGCGCAAAAGACATGCTCAAAAGGAAAACGCCGCCTTCCTTTTCGTGCCACGTACGTTCTTCCCCCCTTCGAAAGCGCAGCACGCGCTGTCTTTTTTTCCAAAACGGTCGAATCAAGGCTGCGGTCCATGCTTTCCGCAAGTTCCCGGTTCCGCCGAAGCCGGGGCTTTTGGGCGGCATCACCGACCAAACACGCGCCGCACCTCTTTTGAGCCTTTCACGGCATCATGCTTCAGCTCTGCGTGACGTACCGGGAAGCGATTGCGCCGCTCCACCTTCCTTCCTTTGCCAATCCTGCGCGAAGTGCCCGCAGAACGTTCGCACCGCTTTTTCTCAGACATATCCTGCCATCCCTTCCGCTGACACATCGTTTCCGGTTCCAGCCGGAAACGATGTCGGCCACCGAGGGTGGGCGCAGAGCGCACGCCCGCACGGAGTGAGCGCCACGATGACGCCGGGCTTTGCGTTCCGTGCCGGAGCGGGCGGCAAACGCGCGCTGGCCGGCCGGACCATGAAAGACGTGGCGGCTTTCTGTCGGACACAAGAACTTCGTGAAGCCCCTTCCCGAGTGGGGGATTTTGCCTGAGCCCTTCCTGAGGAGCCTTGAAAAGGCAATGCGCCGTGCGTTCCCTTCTCCCGCCGGCCTGCCGCCGCGCGGCGAAGCCGCAAGGCGGAAACAGGGGGGAGCGGGGGCTTGTCCCGACTTGTCGGGGGGATTATCTCCCCCGCATGCCTTTTCAGTCTTTCCTGCCTTTTCTGCGTTTCCGAAGGTGCGGGGGACCTGTCCCCGGCGGGCTCCGGAACGGAGCCCCGAAACTCGGGACAAGTCCCGCTGCCTTTTACTCTTCCTGTCCTTCGCGGGTCTGGGAGACGCCGGGGCCGGAGATTCGGCTTTTGCCGTTGCCGGCGGGGGTGACGCGGATTTGGGTGGCGACGCGCTCGCGGACGGCCTGGACGTGGGAGATGATGCCAATCATCTTTCCCTTCTGCCTGAGGGAGGCGAGCATGTCGAGGGCGGTCTGGAGGGCCTGCTCGTCGAGGGTGCCGAAGCCTTCGTCGAGAAAGACGGAATCGACGCGGACGTTTCTTCCGGCCATCTGGGCGAGGCCGCGGGCGAGGGCGAGGCTGACGAGGAAACTCTCGCCGCCGGAGAGGTTGCGGGAGGAGCGGACGGCGTCGGCCTGGTAGCGGTCGATGACGTTGAGGGTGAGGGCTTCGTCCCGGCAGGGGGTGAGCAGGTAGCGGTCCGTCATGGCGGCGAGCTGGCGGTTGGCCATGAGGATGAGGCGGCGGAAGGTGAGTTCCTGGGCGTAGTTGCGGAACTTCTTGCCGTCGGCGGAGCCTATGAGTTCGTTGAGGGCGGCCCAGCGGCGGCACAGCGCCGCCTGCTCGGCGGTCTTGCGGCGGCAGAGTTCCGCCTGCCGTTTGCGGGCGCTGTTGGCGTTCAGGCGCTCCTGAAGGCTGCCGAAGCGGCGGAGGGCCTCCTCGCGCAGGCGGGCGGTTTCTTCGAGGGCCTGCGTGGTTTCTTCGCGGGAGGGGATGGGGTCGTCATCCTCTCTCATGCGCTCCTCAAGGGCGAGGCGGCGGGCCTGAAGCCCGGCGGCGCGCTCGGCAAGGGACTGCTCCGTCTGCACGAGCCGCTCAAGGGCCTCTTCGGCGAGCAGGGCGCTTTTGCAGGCCGCCTCGTCGGCAAAGCCTTCGGCGGCGAGGCGCTCGGAGAGGGCCTTTTCCATGTCCTGCAGGGCCGAGGCGCGCTGCCTCATGCGGGCCACGAGGGCGGCGCGGGCGCTGCGGCTTTCGGCCAGCGCGCGGGAGGCGGCTTCCAGCGCCTTTCGCCGTTTTTCCGTGTCCTCTTCCATGGCGCGCAGGCTTTTGGCGGCGGCCTCTTCCTCCTCGTCCGCAAGGCGCCCGCCGAACAGGGCGCGGCGCGCCGCCTCCTCCGCGGCGAGGGCCTTTTCGCGCTCACGGCGGGAAAGGGTGGCGGAAAGCCATTCCTGCCGGGCGGCCCGGAGCGACTGCTCGGCCACGGCGAGAAGGCGGAGCCTTTCGGCAAGGGCGAGGGAGGCGCGCTTTTTTTCCTCCAGAAGGGCGGCGTAGGCGTCCCGCCGGGAGAGAAGGGCGGCGACGGCGCGGCGCAAGTCCTGCGTCGTTTCCCCGCTTTCCCCGAAGCGGCGCACTTCGAGCCCGAGCGCGCGCCCGGCCTTGTCGGCCTCTTCGCGGCGTCTTGCCGTTTCCCCGGCCAGCGCGTCGAGCCCGGCCTTTTCGCTCAGGAAGGCGGCTTCCTTTTCCTGCACGGCGCGCTGTGCGGCCTCGCATTCGCGGCGGAGCCTGTCCGCTTCCTCGGCAAGGGCGAGCCCGGCCTCCTGGCGCGCATCCAGAGTGCGGAGCAGGGCGGAGGTTTCGGCAAGGGCGGGGGAGCTTTGCTCCAGCAGCCTTTTCAGAAGGGGCGGCAGGGCGGCGTCCTTCCGGGCAAGGGCGGCCAGAATTTCGTTTTCCCACGCTTCGGCAGGCGCGGCCGAGGCGGCGGGATGCGGTGAAAGGGCGGCTTCGAGCACGGGAGAGAGGGCGCAAAGCGCGCCGTGCAGCCTTTGCGTTTCCTTCTGCGCGGCTTCGGCGGCTTCGCGGCGGGCCTCGGCGGCGTGCACGGCGTCCCGCCTGTGCCCGGCAAGGGCGGCGGCCAGCGTTTCCAGCGCCTGCTGCCTTTGTTCCACGTCGTCCGTTTCCGGCGGCAGGGCCGGAGTTTCAAGGGCGAAGGGGTGGTGGAGCGAGCCGCAGAGCGGGCAGGGCGAGCCTTCGATGAGGGCGCGGCGCTCCTCTTCATAGGAGCGGATTTTTTCCTGAAGGGCCGCGGCGCGCCGTGCGGCGGCAAGCGCCTCGCGTCCGGCGGCAAGAAGCGCCTCCTCTTTCTGCACGTCAAGGGCGAGGGCGCGCTCCTTTTCGGTGAGCGCATCGGCCCGGCCGAGGTGGGATTCCCGGGCAAGGGCGGCTTCGTGCGCCTTTTCCAGCGCGGCGCAGCGGGCGGTGAGCTCCTTCTGTCTTGCGCGCCAGAAGGCGAGGTCCTTGCCTGAGAGCAGGGCGGCGAAGGCCTTTCGCGCCTCGTTGAGCGCGGTGTCGGCCGCGGTCATGCGCTTTTGCAGGGCGAGGGCCGCGTTTTTTCCTTCGGCAAGGGCGGCGGACTTCTTTTCAAGAGATGCCGCGCCGAGGGCGAGCTTTTTCCCTTCTTCGGCAAGGAGGGCTTCCTCCTTTTCCAGAAGGGCGAGGCGCTCCTGCAGAACGCCCACGGTTTCGACAAGGGCGGCGTCGGCCGCGAGGCGCTCCGCTTTTTCCTGAAGCGCGGCAAGGCCGGCTTCCTCCCTGCGGTGCTCCGCCTTTTCCCTTCCTCTGTCCGCGGCGGCACGCGAGAGCGCGTCGCGCCGGGAGGTCACTTCGGCAAGAAAGTCCTCAAGGTCGCGGCGGCGGGCGGCCAGCGCGGTGTCGGCCTCGCGCATGCGCTTCCATTCCTCCCGCGCCTTTTCCACGCCGCGCCTGTTTTCTTCCAGCGCGGCCACGGCTCCGGCCAGGGAAAGGCCGGCCTGCCGCTCCTGCTCTTCGAGCCGGGGCAGCTCCCCGCCGAGAGCGGCGGACTTTTCCTCGTCCCTTTTCTGTTCCTCGCGGCGGATGTCCAGCGCTTCCAGCGTTCCGGCAAGGCCTGCGGCCCGCCTTGCCAGCAGAAGGCGGGCGCGGCCGGGGGCAAAGGTTTCCTCTTCGCGCTGCCACGCTTCGGTCTCGCTCTCAAGCTCCTTTGCTTCGCGCGCAAGGGCCTCGGCCTTTTCAATGCGGGCCATGTCCGCCCGGAGGGCCTGCTCGCGCAGGGAAAGGGACGCTGCTTCGGCCTGAAGCGCGCCTTTTTCCCGAAGCAGGGCGGCCTCCTCCTCTTCGGAGAGCACGGCGTGCGCGGCAAGCTCCTCGGCAAGGGCGTCGAGCTTCAGCTTTTCCTCGCGCGTGCGCTCGTGCACGGCGCGGGAGATGTCCGAATAGACGGCCGTGCCGGTAATCTGCTCAAGCAGCGGGGCGCGCTCGTCGCCGTCGGCCAGCAGGAAGGAGGCGAAGCGCCCCTGCGCCAGCAGCATGGCCTGGGTGAAGCGCTGAAAGTCCATGCCCGTGAGCTCTTCCACGGCGGCGGCGACGTCGGTGGTCTTTTCGGCCACGGCGCGGCCTTCCCTGTCGTACAGCTTGTGGCGCGGCGGCTGAAGGTTGCCCGAGAGCCTTTTTCCCGCCCGGTTCTGCGACCAGGAGCAGCGGAATTCGCCGCGCAGGGTGCGGAAGCACACCTCGGCCATGCATTCCGCGCTCTGGCGGCTCATGATTTCGTTGCTGCTCTTGGTCACCTTGTCGAGCCTTGGCGTGCGGCCGTAGAGGGCGAGGCAGATGGCGTCGAGTATGGTGCTCTTGCCCGCGCCCGTGGGCCCGGTGATGGCGAAAATGCCGCCCGCTTCGTACTCCGGCCCGTCCATGCGGATGGTCCAGTCGCCGGAAAGGGAATTCAGGTTGCGTATGCGGACGCTCAGGATGCGCATGACTGCTCCTTTTCCCGCGCGGCGGCCACGGCCTCGCGGAAGAGAACGCGCAAATCCTCAAGGGCGGGGTCGTCTTTCGCGCGTTCCGGAAAGGCGTCCTTCAGCTTGCGCTCGAACACGTCCTCCACGCCGAGCTCCTCCAGCGTTTCCTGCTCAGGGTCGGCCTCCATGCCTTCGGGCAGAACGCGCAGATTGCGCACGCGAAGGATTTCCAGCGGGCCGCGGGCCATGTCCTCCACGCGCTCGCGAAGGTCGGCCACGGGTTCGGAGCCGGTGTGCACCACTTCCGCCCACACGCTTTCCTTTTCCTGCGAAAGTTTCCGGAGGGCCTTTTCGATGTCGGCAAGGGAGCCTTCCACCCGCTCAAGACGCTGAAACGAGGGCACGGCGACGCCGCGTGAGCTCACGTTTCTGCCCTTTGTTGAGAGCAGGCGCACCTCGCGCGGGCGGGCGGCCTCGTCGAAGCCCATGGGCAGGGGCGAGCCCGCGTAGCGCAGGCGCTCCTCGCCGTGCACCTTCTGGGCCGAATGCAGGTGGCCGAGGGCCACGTAGTCGAAAAGCGGGGGAAAAACGTCCGCGCTCACCTGACCGAGGGAGCCCACGCGAAGGTCGCGCACGCCGTCGTCCCCGAACGCCTGCCCCCCGGCCGCGAAAAGGTGCCCCATGGCCAGCACCGGAATGTCCCGCCCCGCGCGCAGGCGCTCCGCTTCGAGGGCAGCGCGCCGGTAATGCTCCTTCATGCCTTCGGCCATGCGCGCGTCGCGCTCGTCCGCGCCGTCGCCGTCGGAAGCGCGGTACAGGTCGCGGTCGCGCAGGAAGGGCACGGCACACGCCACGAGAGCGGGCGAGCCGTCCGCCCCGTTCAGCAGCAGGCACTCCTCCTCGGGTTCGCGCGCGCGGCCCACCACGTGAATGTGCATGGCGGAAAGAAGGCCGCCCGGCGCGTCGAGAAAGGTGGGGGAGTCGTGATTGCCGGAAATGACCACCACGTGACGGCAGGGGCTGTCCGGCGCGGACACGTCGCGCAGAAAGCCGTAGTAGAGCGCCTGCGCCTGCGTGCCGGGAAGGGCGCTGTCGAACACGTCCCCGGCAAGCAGCAGAACTTCGACGTTCTCCCTGCGGATGAGTTCGAGCAGCCAGGAAAGAAAGGCCTGAAATTCTCCGTAGCGCCGCCTGCCGTACAGGCTGTGGCCGAGGTGCCAGTCGGATGTGTGCAGAATGTTCATGAGCGGGCCGTGGGCTGTGTTGCGGAAGAAAGCGCCGGGCGGGCGCGACAGGGCGTTTTTAGCACGGGAAGGGGGCGGCTGTCATGTGGCGGAGAGGGGAGGCGAAGGCGGGGAGGCCGGCAGGGGCGAAGGGGAGCAGAAAGACGAGGGGGCAAGAGAAGGGGAGACGCGGGGAGTGCGAAGTCGCGGGGAGATGGGAGGAGAGCAGAAGGCGCAGGATGCTCCGGACGGGGACGAAAGGCGGAGGAGCGGGAGGCCGCGGGGCAAAGAGGGCGGAGGGGGCGCGGCGGAAAAGAAGCGCCGGGGCGGAAGGAGAGGCGGGGAAGACGGAACGGCGCGGAGGGAAGGACGCAAGCGGAAAAGGCGCTGCTTCAGAGAGAAGGGAGGGACGCGGAGACGTGCGGCAGAGGCCGAAGGCTCGGCAGAGGCGGACCATGCGGAGGGACGCGGAGACAAAAAAAGGCGGAAATCTCATGCAGATTCCCGCCGGGTGCAACGCGGTTCGCATCGGCGAACCGGGGAGTCCTACTTGTACACCTTGACGGCGAAGATGCCGAGGCAGACGACAAAAGCCATAAGAACGGCACAGATAGTCAGTACCAGGGTTCCAAGTTCCATACTGTTCCTCCTTGCTTCTGTAAAAATAAGACCATTGCACATAATGGAATGAGTAAACTGTATAATATGCGATAAAATATACAGTAATCTTTCCATTTTTTTTGTAACATATCATGTGCTATATTTAAAAACAACTATTTTTTTCGTTTTTTTTTACATGATGTATTTTTTATTATGCCATGAGTGATTTTTTTAAAATACTGAAGTTTTCTATGAATATCGTCTGGAAAAAAATACGAAAAGATAAAAGATATCTGTACATCTTTATGTGGAAAGAAAACATTGTGGAGGAAAAAGATGAAACGGACAGGGTTTTTCTATATGTGATTTTTTTCTTTTGTTAGTTGCAGCATGATGTTTGTCGTGTCCGGGCATACATGAGGAGAGGCTGTAGAGTCGGTCCTGTCACCTCATGCGCACAGTGTGACCGCGAATCGGAGCGGCAGAGGCGGACCGTACGGAGGGACGCGGAGACAAAAAAGGCGGAAATCTCATGCAGATTCCCGCCGGGTGCAACGCGGTTCGCATCGGCGAACCGGGGAGTCCTACTTGTACACCTTGACGGCGAAGATGCCGAGGCAGACGACGATGCACATAAGACCGGCACAGGTGGTCAGCACCAGAGTTCCAAGTTCCATAGTATCCTCCTTGACTTATAGAGAGCAGCTTATTCACACGACATTGAAAGCGACATCCTGTATGAACATGATGTCCATACAGGAGTCCTGTCATGTTTTTTTTCTGCAACATAGCAGGGGAACTGGTTAAAAACAACCGCTTTTGAAGTATTTTTTTCACATTACGCATATTTTGTCATGATAAATGCGATTTTATGAAAATAATGTATGTCCTGGAATGAAAGATGAACATGAAAATAAAGAAAGATGAAAAATAACGGAATATCGTTGTGTGAAAACGATTTTTTGAAGAAAAAAAACGATGCCGAATGGTGTTGTTGTGTATGTGATTTTTTTCTTGTACTGATGATATCAGAGAAAACGTTTCTTTTTTGCCTGTCCGAAGGGTAAATCGGTAGAGCCTATTTTTGTCCGAGCGCGCATGAAACGCCCGCTTTTGGAAAGCGCGGAGGCGCTGCCGGAGCCTGCGACCGAAGCGCGGAAGGCATGGCGGACTTTCGGCGTGAAAAAAACGGCGAAGTCGCGCGGAACGTCGCCCTGCGCCGGAAAAAAGGCCCGCCCGGAAAGGGGGCGCGAAGGGCGATGCGGTCGGGGAAGGCACGGGCGGGGGATGCTGCTCAGGGCGGCGCAACGGTGCGCAAGGGGCAACGGGGGGGGCGAAGGCGGCGGCCATGTGGAGGCTGCGGCAACGGGACGGCAATGGGGTGGGCAGCCACGGGGCAGCCACGAGGCGACGGGGACGGAGCCCCCTGCACGAAGACGAGGCGGGCGTCTTCCCCTCCGAAGTCGCACGGAAGGCGCGTTTCCGGGCAGGGAAGACAAAGGGCGGCAATGGGGCGCAGGGGACAACGTGGGGCAGTGAAGGTTGCGGTGAGGCATGGGGGCGGCGTCCCATGCGCGAAGACGAAGCGGGCGTTTTTCCCTCCAGAGCGGCAGGGAAGACAAAGGGCGGCGATGGAGCGCAGGGGACAACGTGGGGCAGTGAAGGTTGCGGTGAGGCATGGGGACGGAGCCCCCTGCACGAAGACGAGGCGGGCGTTTTCCCCTCCGAAGTCGCACGGAAGGCGCGTTTCCGGGCAGGGAAGACAAAGGGCGGCAATGGGGCGCAGGGGACAACG
>CALUPQ010000136.1 GCA_944322695.1 uncultured Mailhella sp.
GCCAAGCTTAAATCATTTCGCAGAGTTGCTACTCGATATGATAAGCTGGCCATAACTTTTAAAGCATCTGTCATGCTGGCATCATGCCTTATTTGGCTCCAGTAAACTATTTAGAGACAGCCCCTAGGGCAGAATCGCGCGCAGGATGTCCGCTTCGCCGTGCCTGCGCTCCACGTACCTGCCGCCCGCGCGCACCAGCATGGCGTTGCCGAGACAGGTTGCAGGCTCGGACGGCGCGTCGTAGCGCACGCAGAAGAGCGGCTTGTGGGCGGCAAGGGTCATGTTGCCCGTGTGCATGGTGCCGCCTTTCGCCCCGGCCTGAATGACGAGGGTGGCCCGGGCCAGCGCCACCTGAAGGCGGTTGCGCGCCACGAAGTTGCGCGGCGAGGGGCGCACGCCCGCCGGATGTTCGCTCAAGAGCAGGCCGCCGTTTTCCACGATGGCCCTTGCGAGCGCCAGGTGCTCCCGGGGATAGACCATGTCGAGCCCGTGGGCCAGAAAGGCCGTGGTGACGCCCCTGCGGGAAAGCGCGCCGCGGTGGGCCTGCGCATCGCAGCCGAGGGCGAGCCCGCCCGTGACGTTGCAGCCGGCCTCCGCCAGCGCCGCGCCGTAGTACGCCCCGTCCTCCCAGCCTTCCGGCGTGGGGTTTCGCGTGCCGACCACGGCCACGCCGGGCATGAACAGCGCGTCGAGACTGCCGCGGTAGTAGAGCAGGGGCGAAGGGTCCGTCCTGCCCGAGGCGTTCATGGCGTAAAGCAGGGAGGCGGGAAAGGCCGCGTCCTGAAGGGTGAGAATGCCGATGCCCCTGCGGGCGGCGTCCGACGCGATGCGCTCGGCGAGGGCGAGGGCGTTTTCCACGGCGCTCAGGGGGAGGCGCGCCGCGGCGGGGGATGAGGCGCTTTGCACGATGAGCGCGTGCAGAGCCGCGCAGGAGCCGACGTCCGCTCCTGCCGCAAGCGCGCAGAGGCGCGGCACGGCCGTCTTGCCGAGCGCCGGAATGTTCTGAAGAGCGATGATGTGTTCCACTGACAGCATGTCCGTAGACCTTTTCTGATATCCGCGTCCGCCGAGTATACGTGTTTGCACGGGATGGGTAAACGTTTTCTTTTTCCGTGCGGGAGAGGGGCCGGAAGCGCGGGCATCCTTGACAGCGGGGATTTTGTCGGGCTACCCTTGTCGCATCGGGCGCGGATGCAAAGCGCCCGCAGAGTTCCTGTCGAAACGAGGAGCTTGCCTGAAAGGTGGTTTTCCGCCTCGCTGTCCAGGCAGTCCTGGCGCGGCAGGTTTTTTTTCATCCGGTTTCTGTCGCGTTCCTTCCTGTCAAAGAGGCGGTTCTTTCCCGTTTTCCGGGTCTTTTTTTTCCGCTCTTTTGTTCCGTTCGACTACAGGAGGCCCGCCATGGCAGACCTGCACCTCATCAGACCGGACGCCGGAAGCGTGCAGTCGGTTTCCGGCAGGGGCGACGTCCGCTTCGTGTTCGATTTTCCTCCGGGCGAAGCCGTCTTTTCCCGCGAAGGCAACGACCTTCTGCTGAGCTTTGACGACGGCGCCGTTTTGCGTCTTCAGGACTTCTATCTTGTCTCCTCCGCGGAGAGCGTGCCGTCCTTTGAAGTGGACGGCGCGGAAATTACGGGCAAGGACTTTCTCCTGTCCATGAACGGGGCCGACCTCATGCCCGCGGCCGGAAACGCCCGTGAGGCGTGGAAGGGCAACGGCAACCGCTTTCATGACTATCAGGACGCGACCTTGTCGGGAAGCGTCACGCTGGCCGGTCTGGACCGCCTCGAAGGGCTGGACGTGGACTGGGAGGCCGAGGCGTCGTCGCCCCCGGCCGAAGGCCTTGCCGCGGGCTCCTTTGTGGACGTCGACCACGGCGTGACGGTGAGTTCGCAGGGCAGCCTGACGGTGCATGAATCCGGCCTTGCGGGCGGCTCCTCGCCCGGCGTGAAGCCCACCACGGCATCGGGTTCGCTCGCCATCAGCGCTCCCGACGGAGTGGCCGCCATCGCCATCGGCGGCGTGACGGTGTATGAAAACGGCGCGCTTACGGGCAGAACCGTTTCCACGGATGGAGGCTCCCTGGAGGTGACGTTCTTTGCTACGGTCACGGGCGAGGTGAAGTACAGCTACTTGGGCGAGCCGTTTTCCTTTGCCGTGACGGTGACGGATGCCGACGGCTCCGAGGGAACGTGCTCCATCACCGTGACCAATGGGGACGACGGCGCAGACGGAACCTCTTCCGCTACGGCGGGCCTCACGTTCGCCTTGCCGGCGGAAGAGGCCGAAGGCGTCGCGTCTCTGGCGATGAGCACGGAGGATGATGCGTCCGCGTTTTCGGGAGTCTTGCCGACGCCGGCGAGGGCGGCGGACAGAACGGCGGCGGGGCGGACGAGCCGGCGAGCTTCCATGCCCCTGCCGGTTCCGGAGCTCTGGAAAGCTGTCTTGCGCGCTTTGAAGCGCCGGACCACGCCGTGTCAGACGGCGAAGAAATGCTCTTTGCCGGAAGCGGCGACGGGCTTTCCGACGGGGCGGCCCCTGTCGGCCTTTCCGGCGAAGCGGAGGGGCACGGGAGCGGCCTCATGGCGGAGGCTTTGGCCGACGGTGCGGCGCGCGGCCTTGCGGCAGGCATGGAAGGGACGCTTTCGCTGGACGCGCTTCTTGGAAGCGACTCCGGCGGGCGGAGCGCGGAAGCGCTCATGCCGGATTCCGATGCGCTCAGCCTGACCGGCATGGACCGCCTGGACGGGGAGGACGGCGCGGACGGCGCGGGCCGCGAGACCCTTCTGTCGGACGCGTCTTTCTGGAGCGTGCCGTCCGGAGACGCCTGCGACGTTGCCGGCGACCTTTCTCTGGAAACCGCCTTCATGCCGGTGGAGAACACGTCCGCCGCCGACGCCGCGGCCCAGCAGGCCTTCCTGCTTCAGAACGGAAGCGGCTGAGCGCACGGTCCGTTTCGGGCCGAATGTTCCGGAGGCGGCCTTGCCGCGGGCAGGCTCCTCCGGAGGAAAAGGAGCGCCCTGTGCGCGCTTTCGGGGGCCGGCAGGGCACGTCATTTCGGAATGGGAGCCTTGATTTTCGGGCGCTCTTCGTTGACACGCGCCCCGGCCGGGCTTAAATTTGCCTTTCCGGGGATGCTCCCGTCTGCCGGAAAAAAGGTGTACCATGAGCGACCATTCTTCTTCCGCCCCGTCTTCCACGGTTCCGCTTTCCCCTTCGGAAGTGGATTTCATGCCGCCGCTGCTGCGCAGCCTTTCCATGCTCCTGCGGCTCAGGGGCAGGCATGTTTCCCCGCAGTTTCTGCTGGCCGGGCTTTCCGGGCCGGAAAAGGTGAGCGTGGGCGCGTGCCTGCGCTCGGCGGAGCGGGCCGGGCTGAAAAGCCGGGTGATGTACCGCCCGAAGCTGTCCGACGTCTCCCCCCTCACCCTGCCGTGCATCCTGCTTTTGAAGGGCGACGGCTCCTGCGTGCTCACGAAGCTCGGGGCTGAGGAGGCCACGGTCGTTCTGCCGGAACTCGGGGACGGAGAGCAGGTCATGAGCCGCGCGGCGCTGGAGGAGTCCTATTCCGGCTACGCCGTGTTCGGCGCGCTGGAGAGCCGGGCCGACGCCAGAACCGAGCCCGTGCGCCGCAGGCGGGAAAAGCGCTGGTTCTGGGACGTGCTGCGCTTCTACATGCCCATCTACCGTCATGTGGCGCTGGCGAGCGTGGTGGTGAACACCATCGCCGTGGTCAGCTCCCTCTTCGTCATGAACGTGTACGACAGGGTCATTCCCAACAACGCCTACGAAACCCTGTGGGTGCTTGCCGCGGGCGTGAGCCTCGCGTATCTTTTCGATTTCATTCTGCGCTCGCTGCGAAGTCACTTCGTGGACATCGCCGGCCGCAACGCGGACGTGGTGCTCTCGAGCCGCCTTGTGGAGAAGGTGCTTTCCATGCGGCTCGACGCAAGGCCCGAATCCACGGGCGCGCTGGTGAACAACCTGCGGGAGTTCGAGTCCCTGCGGGAATTCTTCAGCTCCACCACCTTTCTCGCCTGCATAGACATTCCCTTCCTCGTGCTGTTCTTCGCGCTGCTCGCCTTCATAGGCGGGCCGCTCGTGGCGCTGCCGCTTCTTGCCATGCCCGTGCTGCTCGGCATGGGCATGTACTGGCAGATGGCCGCGCGAAAAAGCGCGGAGAAGAGCTACCGCCACAGCATGCAGAAGAACGCCCTGCTCGTGGAAATGGTCAACGGCCTTGAGACCGTGAAGGGCTGCATGGCCGAAAGCCGCATGCAGCGCCTGTGGGAGGCCGTGGCCGGCATCTCCGCCCAGTCCTCCAACGAGGCGCGCAGGTACAGCACCCGCGCCGTCGCCTTCGCCACCTTCGTCACCCAGCTCGTCACCGTGGGCATGGTCATCTGGGGCGTGTACCGCATAGGCGCAGGAGAAATGAGCATGGGCGGGCTCATCGGCTGCAACATCCTCGTGGGCCGCATCATGGCGCCGCTTCTTCAGCTCGCCTCCCTGCTCACCAGGCTCCAGAATTCCCGCGTGTCCCTGAAGGCGCTCGACACCCTCATGCAGCTGCCTTCGGAAAATCAGGACGAGTCCGCCTGCATGGACTTCGGCTCCCTGAAGAGCGACTTCGTGCTCGACAACGTGAGCTTCACCTATCCCGGCGCGCAGCTGCCCGCGCTCAGCGGCGTGAGCCTGCGCATACGCCCGGGCGAGAAGGTGGGCGTCATCGGCAAGATGGGCTCGGGCAAGAGCTCGCTCGGCAAGCTCCTCATCGGACTCTATCAGCCGCAGGAAGGCGCGGTGCTCTTCGGCGGCGTGGACATACGCCAGCTCGCCACGGCGGACCTTCGCAGCCGCGTGGGCGTGCTGCCGCAGGAGGTCGTCCTCTTTTACGGCAGCGTGCGCGACAACATCGCCCTCGGCGACCCCACCGTCAACGACCATCTCATCCTGCGCGCCTCCGCCATTTCCGGCGTGGCCGACTTCGTGAAGTTCAATCCCGCAGGCTACGGCGCGCAGGTGGGCGAGCAGGGGCGCAACCTTTCCGGCGGGCAGCGGCAGGCCGTGGGCCTGGCCCGCGCCCTCGTGCGCGACCCGGACGTGCTCATTCTGGACGAACCCACGAGCAACATGGACGTGGATTCCGAACTTCTGGTGCAGCGCCGCCTCGCCCCCGTGGTGAAGGACAAGACGCTCATTCTCATCACCCACCGCCTCAGCATGCTGCGCATCGTGGACAGAATCGTGGTCATGGACGGGGGCAAGGTGGTCATGGACGGCCCGCGCGACAAGGTGCTGCGCGCCCTTCAGGAACGGCATGCGGGGCACGCCGGAGAGTCGAAGGGCGCCTTTGCTTCTGCGCAGGCCCCCGGCGCTTCGCAGGGGGCGAAGAGCGCGGGAGGCGCCGTGAAGCGTCCCGCACCCGGCGCCGCGGCCGGCCCGGCGCAGGCGAAGGAGGGGCAGGCAGGCGCGGAGCGCCGGCAGCAGCGCGCCGCCGCGTCGAAACCTCATGCCGGACCTCTCGCCGAAGCCGGGGAATGACAACCAACCGGAAACGATAAGAGTTTTTTATGGACGACGATAAAAGGAACACGACGCCGCGGCCGGAACTTCCCCCGGAATTCGGCGGAGGGCAGGCGGGCGGCGCTCCGGGGCAGAAGCCGCAGGAGGCCAGAAGCCTGTTCGAACCCGTGTCGCTTTCCAGCAGGCTGCTGCCCGAGGACTTGCCCTACGCCTCCGAAGTGGAGGCGGCCCTTGCCCGCCGTCCCTCGCGGAAGGCGCGCTGGCTTTCCGTCTCCGTGTTCGTGTTTTTCGTGGCGTTCATCATATGGGCTGGCTTTGCCATGCTCGACGAGGTCACCCATGCCGAAGGGCAGGTGGTTCCGTCCTCCCGCACGCAGATAATCCAGAACCTCGAAGGCGGCATCCTCAGCGAAGTGGAGGTGCACGAGGGGCAGATTGTGGAGAAGAACGACGTGCTCGCCCGCCTGAACAACGAAACGGCGGAAAGCAGCCTGCGCGACATGCTCT
>CALUPQ010000137.1 GCA_944322695.1 uncultured Mailhella sp.
GAAGTGAAGCCTGAACCGGAAAAGCCGGTTTTGCCTGAACCGAAACCTGAGCCGAAGGTGGAGGTGAAGCCGAAACCCGAGGTAAAGCCGAAACCGGAGCTGAAAGCAAAGCCCAGGCCCAGGCCTAAACCTGAACCTGCGGCAAAGAAGCCCGTGCGGAAGGCGGAAACGGTGCGGCAGGCGCCGGCGGCTGCGGACTCTCCGGTCGAAGCGTCCGTTTCCGGCACGGCCGCCGTCTCCGTGCCCGGTGCGGCCGGCAGCGAAAAAGCGGAGAAGAGCCGGAAAAGCGAGGTGCTGGCGGCCATCCTTCAGGCCGTGGAAAAGCACAAGCGCTATCCCCGGCAGGGCCGCCGTTCCGGCGCCGAGGGAACGTGTACGCTCATGGTGCAGGTGGGGGCGGACGGACGCGTGGTTTCCTGCTCTCTGGCCGAACATTCGGGGCGCACCGTGCTGGATGCCGCTTCAAGAAGACTGGGGGAAAAGCTCGTGGGGCTTGACGTCGGTTCGCGGGGCAGCATCAGGGTGCTGGTTCCCGTACACTACCGGCTGACGGACAGGTAGTTTTTGGGCGGACAGGGGAATGTTCCTGTAGAAAATATGTTCGCAATGCGCATGCCGCAGAAAAGACCGTGCGTTCCCCGCGGTCTTTTTTGTTGCCTGCGGATGATGGGCATGCTCTGCGCCGTCGCTCCTTCGGATGGGGGAGTCGCAGGGCGGAAGCGTCAGAACTTTTGCCATGCAGGATGGCGGAGTTTCTTGAAAGAGTCTGTACGGGTCGTCTGCCGCAGTTATGTACGGACCACCCCGCACAGGTTTTTCAGAGCCGTTCTTCAGCGGTACTTGCGCGCCAGCTCCTGCACTTCTTCCTGATTGTCGAGGGAGCCCATGTCCTGGAAAATTTTCGTCATGGTGCCGATGAGCTCCAGGCGCTCGAGACGATAGTCTTCCTGCCAGTTTTTCCAGAAGTCTCTGTTGCTGAGGTACAGGACGAACTGTCCCCAGCGGCGGATGACGTCGGGCGGCACCACGTGTTCGAGTTCGCAGGCCACGGCGTCGGCCTGCGTTTCGTCAAGCTGCAGGACATGGAGGAAGAATTCCCGGAAGATGATGTGCCTGTGGGCGATGTCGCGGCCTATCCGGCGGCCTTCCTCCGTGAGGTGGATGAGGCTGTAGGGCGCGTATTCCACAAGTCCCATGGACTTGAGAGCCTTGAGGGTGCTGGTCACCGTGGAGCGGCTCACCTTTGCGGCGTCGGCGATGGAGCTGGCGCGGGCCGCGCCTTCCTTCGCTTCTTCCAGAAAGATGATTTCAAGATAGTTCTCCAGTGCCGGGGAAAGAGTTTTTCTTTCCTGCGGAGTCTGTTTTGTGCTGCGTTCTTCCGTCATGCCTGTCTCCGTGACTTTCAGGCAGTGTGCCGTTTTCGCAGGCCGTATTCAAGCCATTTTTTTCGGCGGAACAGGCGGATGGTCCACAGAAAGGCGAACGTCTGTCCCATGGTGGATGCGGCATAGACGCCGGAAGCGCCGTAGCCCAGTCCTATTCCCAGGCACAGGGACAGGGGAATGCCCACGGCCCAGCAGGTGACGGCGCCCACCCGGCAGGACAGCGATGTGGCTCCTGCTCCGGAGAATACGGCGTTCAGCATGCCCGTCATGCCCGTGAGGGGAATGGTGAGGCAGGCGAAGAGAAGAAAAAGCGAGGCCTGCTCCGTTACGGCCGGCTCATCGGAAAAGAGTCCGGCGGCGGGGGTGCGCAGAAGCCAGAGCAGCAGCGACGGCGCAACAAGAACCAGACCCGTGAGAGCGGCCATTCTGCGGCCGAAGACGTAGAGACCGTCCTGTCTTCCGCCGCCGAGAAGATAGCCTGAAAAGATGACCATGGACATGTTCAGGGCCCCCAGAGGAAACATGAGGATGGCCTGTACGCGGCTTCCCACGCTCATGCCGGCGAGAATGTTCGTACTTTCCGGCAGAAGACCGATGATGGCGAGGGTGACGAGGCTTCCCGTCTGCATGATGAGCTGTCCTGCGGCCGCGGGCATGCCCACCCGGAAAAGATAGGGCATGGCACGGCGGTTCCATTTCCAGGGGGCAAATGTTTTCCGGTGCAGAAGGCCGTAGCGCCGTGCGAGCGCAAGATTGGCGGCAAGGCCCAGAAGGGAGCAGGCAAACGTGGTCCACGCTATGCCTGATGCGCCGAAGGCCGGAAGGCCCAGAAAGCCCAGTCCGAAGCCGAGGTCGCCCAGAAGGTTGGCCGAGGTCATGAGAAGAAGCGTGAAGAGCGGCAGCAGCACCTTCTTGTAGGCTCGGAAAATGGAATTGACCATGATGAGCACATAGTAGAAGGGCAGCTGACAGCAGTAGGCGGTGAAGAAGACGGAAAGCGCGGGCCTCAGCTCATCGGAAACGCGCATGGCCGTGAAGATGAAGGGGGCGAAAAGCAGGGCGGCCAGGGCAACGGCGGTTCCCATGGCGGCGGAAAGCATGATGATGAGCCCTGCGTAGCGGTTGGCGCGCAGCGGCAGACCGGCCCCGAGGGACTGGCTGAGCGTGCTCAGGCACCCGCTTGCGATGAGCGAGGTGATGAGCATGAGCAGGGCGAATATCTGCGTCACCACTCCGGTGGCGGCCTGCACGTTTGCCCCCAGCTTTCCGGCCGTCCATACGTCGGTCATGGAAATGACCAGATGGCAGAGCATGAGCCCCATTTGCGGCAGGGTCAGGAGGAACATTTCTCTTCTTGTCGGCAGCGCGGAAGAAGGCCGGGACTGAGGTCGGGCGGAGTGTGGCAGAGAGGCAGCTGTGGAGCTCACAGGAAACGTTCCTCCGAAAAGGGAATGGCGGCCCGGTCAGCGTAGAATGAAAATATGCGTTTTGTCAAATAAAGTTATATCAATAAAACTTTGATGGTCGACTGTTCATGGGAAGCATCTCGTGGGGGCCATCGCAGAAGAGACACGGCGTTTTTGGGAAAAGCGGGCGGAAACGACAATCGAGCCTCCGTTCTCTCTGCGGCGTATGCGTGAGGCAAATGTTTCAGGGCCCCGGCCGAGACGAAAGAGAAGAAGCCCCCGGGCGAGAAGCGGCCCCTTGTCGCAGGGCGGAGCGACCTTTTTCCTGTTCCGGCCGGAGTCCTTCGGGACCCGTACGTCTGAACAAAGGGGGGATGACCGGCCATGTGCCCCTGCTTTTCATCACCGCGGAGAGGCCGGAGAAGGGCTTGGAAAGGTGTGAGGTCGTTCCTTTCGTATTATGATGCCTGAAGGCATCCTTTCCCCCGACGGTTACGGGAAGGCTCAACACCGGACCGGAGGCTCGGCACATGGCAGGATGATGGGGACCCGGGCGGCCGATGTCGCCGCTTTGCCGTCACGAGCGGGGGACGCACTTCCGGCAGGGCTTCCGGCGGGAACGGCCGGGAATGTTCCGGCGGGCCGTATGCCTGCGGCGGCCGGAGACGATTACTCATGCGCGTTTGGGGAGGAGCCGTCCTCTTCGGACGACGTCCTGTCTTCGTGGGCTTTTTTCCATTCCCTGATGTATTCCAGCCGGGCCTTGAACTTTGTCTCCAGACCATGGTCGCCGGGTTCATAATACGTCCTGCCGAGCAGGGAATCGGGCAGGCATTGCATGGTCGTGAGTTTTTCCTCCGTATCGTGCGCGTACTGATAGCCCTTGCCGTAGTCGAGTTCCTTCATGAGCCTGGTGGGAGCGTTGCGGATGACCAGAGGCACCGGCTCGTCGAGCATGGAAAGGGCGTCCTGCCGGGCTTTGGCATAGGCTCTGTCGATGCTGTTGGACTTCGGCGCAAGGGACAGATAGACGACGGCCTGGGTGAGGTGTACGGCGCATTCCGGCATGCCTATGAAGTGGCAGGCCTGATAGGCGGCAATGGTGACGCCGAGGGCGTTCGGGTCGGCAAGGCCGATGTCTTCGCTGGCGAATCGCGTGATGCGGCGGGCGATGTACAGCGGGTCCTCCCCGCCTTCCAGCATGCGGGCCAGCCAGTACACGGCGGCGTCGGCATCGGAGTTGCGCATGGACTTGTGCAGCGCGGAAATCAGGTTGTAATGCTCCTCTCCCTTCTTGTCGTACAGGAGCGACTTGCGGGAGGTGCATTGCTTCAGCGTCTCCCGGCTTACATGGATGGCGCCGTCCTTCTCATCGCCGTTGAGGACCGCCATTTCCAGCGTGGAGAGGGCGGAGCGGGCATCGCCGTTGGAAAACACGGCAATATGTTCGAGCACGCCTTCCTCCAGCGTGACGTGCTGACCGCCGAAGCCGCGCGGGTCGTTCACGGCACGGCTGAGAAGGGCCGTGACGTTTTCCGGGGAAAGAGGATGAAGCACGAACACCTTGCAGCGGGAAAGCAGAGCGCCGTTCACTTCGAAGGACGGGTTTTCCGTGGTGGCGCCTATGAGAATGATGCTGCCCTTTTCCACGAACGGCAGAAAGGCGTCCTGCTGCGCTTTGTTGAAGCGGTGTATTTCGTCCACGAACACCATGGTACGTCTGCCGTACTCCCGGTTTTTCTCCGCCTGCTGCATGACGACGCGGATTTCCTTGATGCCGCTGGTAACGGCGGAAAAGTCGATGAACGTGGACTTCGTGCGTCCGGCGATGATGCGGGCCAGCGTGGTCTTGCCCACGCCCGGAGGGCCCCAGAATATCATGGAGGAAACCTGGTCGCTTTCTATGAGCCTTCGCAGAACCTTGCCTTTGCCGAGCAGGTGTTCCTGACCGAAGAATTCCTCAAGCGTGCGGGGACGCAGTCTTGCGGCCAGCGGCTGCGTTTCTTCCTGATTGAAAAAAGAATGCTGTTCCATCGTTCCTCCCTCGCGGGATTGCCGTCGTTCCTCTTTGAATTCTATCCTCATCCGCTCCGGGAGAAAAGCGGTCCCGCCTGTTGCCGGAGCAGGGAAAAGGCCTTTTTCCAGGAGACTGGTGGGCGTTTTCCGGCAAGGCGCATGGAAGCAGGCGTTATGGAAAAGGCGGGGGACGCAGGGGAAAGAGACCGGACGCCGTGTGCTCCGGCTTTTCGGAGGGGCGCTGTTTACGGCAGGGAAGGAGTCGAAAAAAAAGGCCGCCCCGAAGGGCGGCCCGCGTTTTTGTCAGAAGGAAGCCTTACATGAGAGCGAAGGCCACGATGCCGACGGAGATGCCGTACAGAACGAAGGGAATGACCGTGCGGCGCAGGATGTCGCCTTCCTTGCCGATGAGACCGAGCACGGCGCAGGCGGCCACGATGTTATGGATGCAAATCATGTTGCCCATGGCGCCGCCGGCACCCTGAGCGGCGACGATGGTGAAGTGCTGAGGCACGGTGTAGCCGAGAGTTCTGGCCATATCCCACTGGAAGTTGGCGAAGAGCATGTCGGACACGGTGTTGGAGCCGGTGATGAAGGCGCCGAGGCCGCCGACGTAGGAGGCGAGGGCGGGCCAGGCGGAACCGGCGAGGTCGGCCAGGCACTGGGCCAGAGCCATGGGCATGGAGACGTGGTTCGTCGCTTCGCTGACGCCGGTACCCTTGAAGATGGACACGAGAGCCACGGCGGCGAGCAGGGAGACGGTGGGGGCCTTCATCTTGGCAAAGGCGGTGGACCAGGCCTTGCTGACCTTGTTGGAGCCGATGGCGTCGTTGCGCAGCATGCCGTGCAGGAAGATGGTGATGATGGAAACGAGGATGAAGGGCACGGTGCCGGGCAGGTTCATGAGGGCGATGTACGCACCCACGCCTTCCTGACCGAGGATGTTGGAGGCACCGAAGTTGAACATGGGGTCGGTGACGATGGGCTTCAGATGGAAGGCGGGCACGCGGGTGACGACCAGGATGAGGCCGCACAGCACGTAGGGCAGCCAGGCCATCATCTGGCTCATGTGTTCCTTGTATTCCGTCACGTCGGAAGGCTTGATTTCACCAATCCAGTCGGGGTCCCACTTGTCGCTGGAATCGAAGTCCCAGGTGCCTTCGGGCACGCAGATGCCCTTCTGGGTGAGCTTCACGAGAACGCCGAGGCCGATGATGCCGCCGAGCAGGGAGGGCAGTTCGGGGCCGACCGTCCAGGCGAGAATGAGATAGGGCACGCCGAAGCAGACGGAGGCGAGCAGGCAGTACTTCCACGCGGCGAAGCCTTCGGACCAGGACTTGTTCTTGCCGTAGAAGCGGGTCATGAAGCCCAGCAGGAAGATGGGCAGGATGAAGAGCATGGGCAGGTGCATGAGGGTGACGTATTCGCCGATGGTCTTGTAGATGACGGCGGGGTCACCGGTGTTCAGAGCAGCCATGGCGAGGCCTTCAATGGACTTGAAGCCCTGAAGCACGGGAGTGCCCACGGCGCCGAAGGTCACGGGAATGCTGTTGAAGGCAAGGCAGATGACCGCGGCGCAGAGGGGAGGGAAGCCGAGGCCGAGCAGCAGAGGAGCGGCGAGAGCGGCGGGGGTGCCGAAACCGGCCGCGCCTTCAATGAAGGCGGCGAACATGAAGCCGATGATGATGGTCTGCACGCGGCGGTCGGGACTGATTTTCTTCATGCCGGCCTGAATGGTTTCCATGGCGCCGCTGTAGGTCAGCGTGTAGTAGATGAGCAGCGCGCCGAACACGATGATGAGCACGCCTGCGGCGGTGATGAAACCTTCCAGCGTGAGGGCAATCACGCGGATGATGGGCAGCTGCCACACGAGGATGGCGAGGACGGCACCCGTGGCCCAGGCCAGCGGCATGGCGCGCATGGACGACCAGCGCAGGCCGGCCATGAGAATCAGCGCCACCAGAAGCGGGGCAACGGCGAAGAGTGCCAGCAGTTCGATGTTCATATTGCTCTCCTCTGACGGTAAGAAGGTAAACGGGCTGATGGAGAATGAAGGATGTCGAACTCTGCCGGTATCCCGGAGAAAGGGCGGAACCTGCGGGGTATGAAAGGTGCCGCCCTGCATGCTTCACTGCCGGGACAAGGCAGGGGAATCTGTTCCCGGCCCCCTGGAAGCCGGAGGAACAGTTCCTTTCTGGTATTTGGAAGCGCGGCCCCGTCCCCCCGGACGGGGCCGCGCTCCGTATGGTTGTTATTTCATGTTGCGGGCGAGCAGTTCGGAAATGTGCTCGACCTTGAGAGTGGAATCACTGGCCGTAGCCACGCCGCGAATCTGCATGACGCAGCCGGGGCAGTCGGTCACCACGAGGGCGGCGCCGGTATCTTCACTGTTCTTCAGCTTCTTTCTGCCGATTTCGGCGGAAAGTTCGGGGAACTTCACGGAGAAGGTGCCGCCGAAGCCGCAGCAGGTGTCTTCCTCGGCGGCAGGCACGTAGTCGGCCACCATGTTCAGCAGGGCGCGGGGTTCTTCGGTGATGCCCATGTTGCGCATATGGCAGGGCGAATGGTAGGTCACCTTTTCCTTGGACTTGACGAAGTCGTTTTCACGCAGGCCGAGCTTGTTGTAGACGAAGGCGGTGAAGTCCATGACCTTGGAGGCGAAGATGTCGGTCCTGTAGTGGTCGGGCGTTTCCTTCAGCAGTTCGGGATAGGCGTGCTTGAGGTGACCGGCGCAGGAGGCGCACAGGGTGATGATGGCGTCGTACTTGCCGGGCTCGAAGGCGTTCACGTTCTGCGAGCTGACCTGCAGGCTGGTTTCACGCTGGCCCATCATTTCCAGAGGCAGACCGCAGCAGGTCTGCTTGAGCGGAAATTCCACGTGCACGCCGTGCCTGTTGAGCACGCGCACCGCGGCCACGAGCTGTTCGGGATACACGAAGTCCTGAGCGCAGCCGGAGAAGAGCGCCACGCGGAACTTGGGATTGGCGGGGTTGTTCACCACCTTCTTGAACAGCTGGCGGAAGGACTTGGGAGCCAGCGCGGGAAGCTGACGGAAGCTCTGGTCGCCGCCCATGAGCACCGCAGGCAGGTGACGGATGAACTTGCCGCCCTTCACGGTGAGAGGCTTCTGCGAGAACTTGATGAACTTGAGCAGGCTGTGGAAGCGGTCGCGGTCCTTCATCACCATGCTCATCACGGAGCCTGCGGCGTTGTTGCCTTCGGCCTTGACCAGGCGGGAACGGATTTCCA
>CALUPQ010000138.1 GCA_944322695.1 uncultured Mailhella sp.
AAACACCTTTTCGCCGGAGGCAAGACGACTTTTAATGGAGGCAAGCGGCTTTTCCCAGGCAAGCGGAGCAAAGGCGTCCCCGTCGTAAAGCCAGTCGGAAAGACTGCGGAACATGGCGGCAAGTCCCCGCGGGAACGAACCGGTATTGTTTTCACGCAGCATGAATTCCAGAGAATTGAGCGCCGCTTCCACGGCCGGAGCGGGTACCCCCTTCTCCGCAAGTTCCGTGAAGGTATCCATCATGATGCGCTCCACCCTGGGGGCATCCGCGGCATTGATGGAACGAAGTCCCATGGAAAAATACGCCTGCCTCAGATCGCTTTCCAGACCGCATCCGGAAATATCCTCGCCGAGACCGGAATCCATGAGCGCCTTGCGCAGCGGAGATCCCGGCAGTCCGGCAATGATATGCTCCAGCATGTTGAGCACGAACATTTCCTCGGTTTCCCTGGATTCACACAGAAGCCAGTTCACGGCCACATGCGCCTTGTCGGCATCCTCTCCTTCCGATGCGGCATAGGAAACCTCCACAATGCGCGGGGAGGAAAGACGGGGCTGAAGAGGCACCTCGGAGTGTACCTCGCGCTTGCGGTACGGGGCGAGAACGGCGGCGATGCGGGCCAGGCGCTCCTCTTCCGGATCATTGCCCCAGAAGAAGAAACGCGCATTGGAAGGATGATAGTAGCAGGCATGGAATTCCCGGAACGCTTCAAACGTAAGCGTGGGAATCACCGCAGGATCACCGCCGGAGTCAAGTTTGTAGAGCATGTCCGGAAACACGGCATGCTGGCACTCTTCCATGAGAACGGAGTCTGGCGAGGAGTACACCCCCTTCATTTCATTGAACACCACGCCCTTGAACTGCCAGGGCGAGTCGGGGCCGTCGGCCTCGATATGCCATCCTTCCTGACGCAGAACGTTCTCGTCAATGCGGGGATGAAACACGGCATCGAGATAGACGTCCACAAGATTGTAGAAATCCTGAAGATTGCAGCTGGCTACGGGATAGCAGGTCTTATCCGGAAAGGTGAGCGCGTTGAGAAAGGTCTGCAGGGAACTCTTGAGAAGCTCCACAAAGGGCTCCTTCACCGGATATCTGTCAGAGCCGCAGAGCACGGAATGTTCGAGAATGTGGGCCACACCCGTGGAGTCCTTGGGGGGCGTGCGGAAACTCACGCCGAAGGACTTGTTTTCATCGTCATTGCATACGGACAGAAGCTCCGCACCGGTAACGTCATGTTTCCAGAGACGGACACGACCGCCGGCTTCACGCAGTTCCTCTTCGCGTACAAGAGTAAATCCATGACTGTTCATGCGTTTTCCTTATATGTTTTTTCCTGTGTTCAACATGAAAAAGGCGGCCCGTGGCAAGGTCGCCCACGACACCCGCGCGGGCAGAGCCCGAAAACGGAATCAGCAGTTGGCGGCGCGGAGAATCTCTTCCGCCTGTTCCAGAGCCGTGCCGTCGTCGGTGCCGCACAGCGTGCGCATGGCAAGCAGAAGCAGATCAAGCGGAATCTCCATGGAATAGCGCCCGTTATATATCACACAGCGCTCGCCGTGCACGGATACGCGATAGGCCCGACAAAGATTCCTTTCTCCACTGCCCTTCTGAACAACATATACCTGCTCGTTCTGATCGGTAACATAAAGTTTCTGATGCGTCAGCACACCGCTGTATTCATCGTACCACACGGCCTCGGAAAACAGTCGTCCGTAAAATATGAGACCCGCACCGTTTTCCAGATGCAGCGTAATCTTTTCCAGTTCATTCATTGCGGTGGCCATGACAACTCCGTTTCCGACATCATACATCAGGCATATGCCTTTTGTTTCCTGCATAGCATCCAGTCATGGACAGTGTCAACGTTGATATTGATAACTTATTGAAATAAATTATGTTTAATTTTATGAACACATAAAGGGCACGCCCTTTGCGCTCACAGGTCACATCATATCCACAACAAAGAAACGGACAAAGCAACGTTTCCTCCGCAGGCTTCCGGCCCTGCCCCGGCAGCAACATGCACGGCTCTCTCTCCGAACATCACCGCCCTTGTCATTCCGAAGGAGCGACCTTATACCAAGAACGGTATTTCCCTTCTTTCAAAGGATACGCTTATGCAATACTGGCTCTTCAAGACGGAACCCGGATGCTTTTCTCTGGATGATCTCATGTTTTCCCCGGACTCGACCACGTCATGGGACGGCGTACGCAACTATCAGGCCCGCAATCTCATGCGTTCCATGAAAAAAGGAGACCTCGGCTTTTTCTATCACAGCGGCAAGAAACCGGAAATCGTGGCCATTGTGGAAGTCGTGCGCGAAGCCTATCCCGACCATACGGCACAGGATCCGAAAAACAGGCATTTCGACGAAAAAGCCACGCCGGACAATCGCCGCTGGTACATGGTGGATGTGAGGCTCGTAGCCCGCTTCGTCCGTCCCATTCCTCTGGAAGAACTGCGCAGTCAGCCGGAACTTGAAGGGATGGAACTGCTCAAGCGGGGCAGCCGTCTTTCCGTACAGCCTGTGGAAGAACGTTTTTTCCGGCATATTATGGACATGGAAAAAAACGATCAGGGATTCGTGCTGCCGTAGTCCATGGTCCGTACAGGGCCTCCCTGCTGAAGGGGCCGGGCTTTTGTGCCTTCATCGCAACAGCCCTGTTTCCGAAGCTTTTTCACCTCGGCCCTCACTGGGGCGTCAGAAAAAGGTGTTACGTTTCCGTGGCTCCGGTGCCCTGCGGCACATGCATCCTCCACAGCACACATCTTCTTTTTCAACACGACAAAAGACGGCGTCCGCCCCGTAGTATCGGGAAGAACGCCGTCTTTTCACACACCCATCACAAGTGGAAAGATTCCTCTTTCCCTGCTGCTATTCTCCGGCCTTGGCTGCCTGATGCGCCGCCACGACCTTATCGACCACAGGCTGAGGAGCTTCCTCGTAGTGATCGAATTCCATGGTGAACACACCCTGACCGCCGGTAATGCGGCGCAGGTCGGGAGCGTAGCGCAGCACTTCACTCATGGGTACGTTGGCCTCGAGTTCGGTAATGCCGCCCTGGGAATCGGAACCGAGCACCTTGCCGCGACGGGAAGACAGATCGCCGATCACATCGCCCATATATTCATCGGGAATAGTCACGGTCATCTGCACGATGGGTTCGAGCAGCACGACCTTGAGCTGAGACATGGCCGCCTTGAAGGCAATGGAACCGGCCATTTTGAAGGCCATTTCGGAAGAGTCCACGGTATGGTAGGAGCCGTCGTACACGCGTACCTTGAAGTCCACCACGGGGCAGCCGGCAAGGTAGCCGCGGGCCGCGCTTTCCTGAATGCCCTTGTCGATGGCGGGAATGTACTGACGGGGGATGACGCCGCCCACGATGCCGTCCTCAAAGGTGTAGCCGGCGCCTCTGGGCGCGCCTTCCATTTCAATCCAGCAGTCGCCGAACTGACCGCGGCCGCCGGACTGCTTCTTATGACGGCCCTGTACCTGCACCTTGCCGCGCACGGTTTCGCGGTACGGCACCTTGGGCGTCTTGAGCACGATATCGACCTTGGAACGGCGGCGTGCCTTTTCCACGGAAATTTCAATGTGCAGCTGGCCCATGCCGGAAAGCAGGATGTCGGAAGTTTCCTCGTCGCGGCCGAGCTTCAGGGTCGCGTCTTCGTCAAGCAGCTTCTGCACGGCGGCAAAGACCTTGTCTTCGTCGCCCGTCTGCTTGGGCGCGAGGGCGAAGGTGATGAGCTGCGGCGGCAGCTTGGGCAGCTCCACTTCAAAGGGAGCCTTTTCATCGCACAGCGTATCGCCGGTGCGGGTACCCTTGAGCTTGGTCACGCCCACGATGGAGCCGGGGCCGAGGGTATCCTTGCAGGCGGTCTGCGTCTTGCCGTTGACATAGAAGAGAGAGCCCAGGCGCTCCATTTCGCCGGTGCGCATGTTCTTCAGCGTGGAATCGGAAGAAATGGTGCCGGAAATGACGCGAAGCATGTTCACCTGACCGGAGAAGGCGTCGTTCAGGGAACGGAACACCATGCAGGCGGCGGGAGCTTCGGGGTCGGCGGCGCGCTCGGAAGCGTCCGTACCGAGCACGGCGGGACGGTCCAGCGGAGAAGCGAGGAGCGCGTTGACCTGATTGAGCAGACGGCGGCCGCCGCGGTTGGTCATGGCGGAGGCGGGAAGCACGGCCACGACTTCACCGGAAAGAACGCCCTTGCGCAGACCGAAGGTGATGTCCTCATCGGACAGGGAGCCTTCTTCCAGATAACGGTTCATGAGGTCTTCGTCGGAAGCGGCGATGTTCTCCACGGAAGTGTCACGCAGAAGCAGGGCTTCGTCTTCCAGGTCGGCCGGGATGGGCATGTCCTCGGTTTCGCCGTTTTCAAGGAAGCGGAGCGCCTTGCCGGCGAACACGTCCACCAGGCCGATGAATTCGCCGTTTTCAAGGACAGGAATGTAGAGCACGACGGGACGAACGCCCAGATGGGTGGTCAGGCTGTTCAGGGCCGCGTCGAAATCGGCGCGTTCACGGTCCATCTTGGTGACCACGGCCACGGCAGGCAGACCGAATTCCTTCACGCTCTTCCACATGCGGCGCATCTGGGGACGAACGCCGTCCACGGCATCCACGACGATGACCGCGCTGTCAACGGCGGCGAGCAACCATTCCATATCGCCGGAGAAGTTGGAGTCGCCGGGAATGTCGATGAGATTATGACGATACCCCTTCCAGTCGAAGGTGGCGAAGCCGGGCTGAATGGAGCCGCGGCGCTTGATTTCCTCGGGTTCGTAGTCCAGAGCCGTGGTGCCTTCTTCTATGGCGCCAAGACGATTGATGATTCCGGCCTGAAAAAGCAGCATTTCTGCAAGCGAAGTCTTACCGCAGCCACCCGTACCGACCAGGGCGTAGGTGCGTTGGTTCTCCAAAGCTATGGACATACGAATCTCCACTGGGGTTTGAATTTCTCTTGGACGCAGAAGGACAAGCCCTCCGCACCGACTCAATGTTTCAATCCACAGCGGCCCTCCCCCGACAGCACAAAGCCGGAACCGGGCCGTACGACCTCCCTGAAAAGGAGGAATAAAGGCGTTCACCGTCTTGCAACACGGTTGCGGATTTTTCCCGAAGAAAAAACGCACCATGAAAAGAGCTTCGATGAATTCTTCTATAAACTCATAAAAAGCGCCGCTATCCCCTGTCAAGCGCATACCGGTATTTTTCTGATGAAAAGAGGATTTTCCCCGCCCGCATATAAAGAGTGACTTCCCCTCCGTCTTCCAGTAAGGTTGAGCCGCGCGGCGGACCGCGCTGCTTCAACAGGAAATCTCGCCCTTCCCGGGCTCGGAGTCTTCATGGATATGTCAACGCCCGATTTCGTCATCATAGGCGGCGGCCTCGCCGGTTGCGAATGCGCCCTTGCCCTGGCCCGCTACGGCCTTGCCTGCACGCTCTACGAGCAGAAGCCGGAAACCTTCTCTCCCGCCCACGTCAGCCCGCTTCTCGGGGAGCTGGTCTGCTCCAACTCCTTCCGCTCCAACGATGCCCAGGGCTCCGGCGTCGGCCTGCTCAAGGAGGAGATGCGAAAGCTTGGCAGCGCCACCATGGCCATAGCCGCCACATGCTCCGTACCCGCGGGCAAGGCCCTTGCCGTGGACCGCACGCTCTTTGCCGAAGAGCTGACGCGCCGTGTGGAGGAAGAGCCCCTCATCACGCTCATCCGCCGCCAGATTCCCGACCTCGACGCGCCGGAGCTTGAGGGAAAAACCGTCATCGTGGCCGCCGGCCCTCTGGTTTCCGAAAACCTCGCCGCTTCCCTTGCCGACATCATCTCCACGGGCTCCGCCGCGCCCCGTCTGTACTTCTACGACGCCATAGCCCCCATCGTGCGGGCCGACTCCGTGGACATGACGATAGCCTTCCGCGGCTCGCGCTACGGCAACGACGCGCCGCCGCCCTATTCCGACGACGCGCCCTTTCTGGAAAAGCCCATGGAAACCATGGTGAACCCAGGAGCCGAGGACAACGGCGACTACCTGAACTGCCCCATGACGAAGGCCGAGTACACGGCCTTCTACGAAGCGCTTCGCGAAGCGGAGCGCGTGCCTGCGCACGACTTTGAAAAGGAAATACATTTCGAAGGCTGCATGCCCATCGAAGCTCTGGCCGACCGCGGAGAGCGCACGTTGACCTTCGGACCGCTCAAGCCCGTGGGCTTCACCGACCCGCGCACCGGCCGCCGCCCCTACGCCCTGCTTCAGCTGCGTGCGGAAAACGCGGAACGGACGTCCTTCAACCTTGTGGGCTGTCAGACGAAAATGACCTACGGCGCTCAGGACAAGGTGTTCCGTCTCGTGCCGGGGCTGGCGAACGCCGAATTTCTGCGCTTCGGCAGCGTGCACCGCAACACCTACGTCAACGCTCCCGAATGTCTGAACGACGACCTTTCCCTGAAGGCGCGGCCCAACGTCTATCTCGCCGGACAGATTACCGGCGTGGAAGGCTATGTGGAATCCGCCGCCTGCGGCCTGTGGCTGGGCCTTCTGCTCGCCGCCCGCGCCCACGGAAGAGACCTTCCCCTGCCGCCGCAGACAACGGCGCTCGGCGCGCGCATGCGGCACCTACGCACGCCGTCAAAGCAGTTCACGCCCTCCAACATCCACTTCGGTCTCATGCCGGAGCTTGCCGAACGCACGAAAAAGAAGGCCCGCAAGGCCGAAATGGCCGACAGAGGCCGCGCAGACTTCGACGCCTGGCTGGCCGAAACAGAACTCGGAAAGGAAAACACCTCCTGCTGACGCCCCCCCGCCCCCGAAAGTTCTCCCTTTTTCCAGAAGCGGCGCGTCATGCCCGACCTTTGCGTCGGAGCACGGCGCGCCGCCCTCTTTTTCTCTTTCTCCTTTTCAGGGCATCCGTTTCGTGCTAGCGTTCCTGAGCATGGAAATAAAGCAGTATTACCTGAGCGGCCGAAGCGGTTGCTGGCTGGGACAGCACGACAACGGGGAGGAGGACTCCCTGGTCTGGTACGACATCCGCCTCAGCGAAACGGAAGACGAGCTCTCCAGGCTCGGCATTTTCCTTCAGGACCTCGGCGTGGACAGGGAAACCCTGAACTTCTGCACGGTTCCGGTACACTTCCCGGGTGTGGAGGTTTCAGGCGGCGGAGTCTTCCTGCGCTTTCCCCTGCGCCCGCAGTGGAACAGTGAAGATGCCTTCTACGTCATGATACTGTGCCTGAAGGGGCAGCTTGTCAGCATCGGTCCGGAAAAGGCCCTGCTGTTCGACAGAGCCCGTCAGCGACTGGAAGGCGGCAGCCTGCTTTCCGAAGCGTCCAGTCAGGCGCTTCTGCTCTTCATCCTTGACGTCTGCACGGACATCAGCATGCTCCAGTACATGGCCGCCCGCTCGGCGGTGGAAGCCCTGACAGACAGGCTCGACGACGAACCGGACAACCTGCGGCAGGACGAGCTCATCGCCACGCGCCGCCGCGTCTCCCGGCTGTATTCCCAGTTTGAGGACATGCACTACTGCATGGGACTTCTTCAGGGCATGCAGGCGCAGAACCTGCAGTTCAGCCTCCTGAAGACGGAACTCAGGGACATTCTCGACAGTCAGAATCACGTGGTGCGCAGTCAGGACCAGCTCGAAACACGCCTGCGCGACCTGCACAACGACTGCCTTCTCCACGCCCAGCGCAAAACGGACTACCGTCTCCGCGTACTTACGGTACTCACCTCCCTGTGCATGCCTCTCAGCGTCATTGCCGGCATCTACGGCATGAACTTCCATTTCATGCCGGAACTTGAATGGAAGTACGGCTACTTTTTCGCTCTCGGCATCATGGCGTTCATCACCGCATCGCTGCTTGTCTTTTTCTTCAGGCGCGGCTGGTTCAAATAGCGGCCGTGCGGCGATTCGGCCGGCATGGCAGCGTGCCTTCTCCGGGACTTGACAGGCCCCTTCTTACGGAGCACGTTAAAAAACGCTTCTTTTCCCGAGGGTTTCCTACGCCGCTCCCTCTTCCTCCATCCGATATCTGACGTTCCGCTTACGCGCAACGCCGAGGAGCTGCCATGTTCCCACGTTCCCGCATAGTACCCTTCTGTCTCTGTCTCGCCCTCATCTGCCCGGCCCTCTGCGCCTGTCAGCCCAGGGCGGGCAGCGAAAGCCTTCCCGTCCCCCAGCCTTCTCCCCAACCCGACGCCCAGTACTCCGCCGCCTCGCTGGAAAAACTTCTGCTGCCCGACGGCGAAAACACGCTGTACCGTGCCGACCTCTGCCCCACCGTCATGAGCCTCGGCGAAGACGTGGCGGACATTGCGCAGCAGCACCTCGGCGTGCGTTACAAAAGCGGCGGGACCTCGCCCAAGTCCGGCTTCGACTGCTCCGGTTTCGTGTACTGGGTATTCTCGAAGTACGGCGTCAGCGTTCCGCGCGACACCGTCCGTCAGTCGCGGGCGGGACAGGAAGTGGCCAGAAGCGACCTTCTTCCCGGCGACATCATCATCTTCCGCATAGGCAACACGCCCAACGGACGCCATTCCGCCATCTATATAGGCGACGACAAATTCATTCACAGTCCTTCGGCCGGCTCCCACGTGCGCATCGAAAACCTCAACGCCGCCTACTGGGCCGGACACTACATGACGGCGCGCCGCGTGCTCGAAGCCCCGCCCTGCGCTCTTGACCTGTACGCCAGCCCGGAAACCGCCGCTCCCCAAACCATGACGGAAGCCCTGACCGACGCGGCCATGTAGAAACGCCGCCTTGCAAAAGGCACGCGCTACTCTGCGCAGACAGCAAAACGGCGCCGCGGCACTCCTCATGCCGGAGCTTGCGGAGTGCAGGACCTGCCGTGGCGTCCCGCCCCGCGGACCGCGCCGGAAAATCACCGCTTCCCCGGAAACTCTCCGCTTTCCACCGACAATGGAAAGCCGGTTACGCCGACCGAAAAATGGGGCCCCACCGGCATAGCCGGTGGTTCCTCTGATGCGCCTGTAAGGCTCTCTTACCAGCCGCGCCCTAACAGGCGCATGGACGGGCTGACATCTGCATTTCTGTTGCCGGCGGCCCGTAAACGGGCTTCCGGCATACGGGATGCTCAACTGTTCTCCGAATTTATCCTCGGCCAGCTGATGCCTGATGTACTCGGCTATCTTTGCCTTATTCTTACCCACCGTATCAACATAG
>CALUPQ010000139.1 GCA_944322695.1 uncultured Mailhella sp.
TGAAAATCGTGGTCGTCACGTCTCTCGTGCGCAACGCTCTGGGTGTACAGCAGGTTCCTCCGGCCATGGTCATGAACGGGCTCGCCATCATCCTCAGCGTCTTCATCATGGCCCCCGTGGCCATGGATACGGCCGACATCGTCAAGAACATCACCGTTCCGGCCCAGCCCGGCTTTGCGGACATCCTCAATGTGGCCGAACAGGCGTCCCCGCCGCTCAGACGTTTTCTCTCCGTCAATTCCGACGAGAAAGTCACCAATATGTTCATGGGGACGGCCCAGCGCATCTGGCCCAAGGAACGCCACGACATGATAAGCAGGGACAATCTGCTCATCATGATTCCGGCCTTCACCATTTCCGAACTCACCAAGGCCTTTCAGATAGGCTTTGTGCTGTATCTTGCCTTTGTGGCCATCGACCTCATCATTTCCAACATCCTGCTCGCCATGGGCATGATGATGGTTTCCCCCACCACTATTTCACTGCCGTTCAAGCTGCTGCTTTTCGTCACGCTCGACGGCTGGCTGAAAATCAGTCAGGGGCTCATGCTCAGTTATCAGTAATTTGCGGAGGAGCAACGTGAATATCACCACGCGTATTCAGGATGGCGTGACCATCATGGACATTTCCGGTCGTATGGACGCCACCACGGTCACTCAGTTCAATGAAGAATGTCAGAAGCTGCTGAATGCCGGCGCAGGACGCATCGTCATCGCCCTTGCCGGACTCGAATACATAAGTTCCGCCGGACTCAGGGGCATCCTCACCATGGGCAAGGCCTGCAAGGCCGCGGGCACGGTTCTGGCCTTCTGCTCCATGCAGGCCATGGTGGCCGACATGTTCAAGCTCTCCGGCTTCACCTCCATTCTCAAGGTCTATTCCGACCTCGACGAAGCGCTCGCAGGCATGCGTTGACTTTCCGTTGTGCGCCCAGCCCCAAGACAAAGGGCACAAAAAAGCGCACGACACTTTTTCGCGAACAGACTCTATCCACAACAGAACGCAGGAGGTCGTCATGCCACAGCTCCACGTTCCTGCACGACTGGAACAGCTTGCCGCCGTCAACAGCTTTCTCAAGGAAAATATCCCGGACCGTTTCCTTCCCGCCCTTCTCAATCTGGAACTCGTGACGGAAGAGCTCCTTGTCAACGTGTTCAGTTATGCCTATCCGGAAGGCACCCTCGGCACCGCCGAAATCTCTCTGCGGCAGATTTTCTTCGACGGGCAGGACATGCTCTGCTTTTCCGTAAAGGACTGGGGAGCCCCGTTCAATCCCTTTGCAGAAGCCCCTGCGCCGGACCTTTCCCTGGATGCGGAAAGTCGCCCCATCGGCGGCCTCGGCATCTACCTCATCCGCAGCGTCACCACGCATCAGGCCTATTCGCGCGAAGACGGAGCCAACCATATCGACGTCTATTTCTCCCTGCCGGAACAGGAATAGGAACGTGTCGGCCCTCCGTCGCCATGCGGGCCTCAACGGCCACTTCAGAACTTCCGCCCCGTGGAGCATCATCGTCTGCACGCTTGCCCTCTCCCTTTTTCCGGGGCATCTCCATGCTGGAAGAATCCTGTCGGAAGAAATCAGCGTGACGGAAACGCCGCTTCTGGAGAGGCAGCGCACGCAGGAGTTTCTCATCGACAGCATGGACGTGAGCAGCCTCTCGCCCTCGGCCCGTTTTCTGGCGCTTCCCCGTCCCATGGTCACGCCGGAGCTGGCCGGAGCCATGTACGAGGGAAAAATATACACGGCTCCAGAAGAATGGCGTCGCATCATAGAGAAGGCGGCAAAGACCTATGCGCTGCCTGAAGCGCTCATCGCGGCCGTCATCCGCACGGAATCGGCATTTCAGGCGCACGCGGTGTCCCCCAAGGGGGCACGCGGTGCCATGCAGATTATGCCGGAAACCCAGAAGGAACTCGGTCTGAAAGACCCTTACGACGCCGAAGCCAACGTCATGGCAGGCAGCGCCTACCTTCGTCGCCAGCTCGACCGTTTCGGCTCTCTGGAACTGGCGCTTGCCGCCTATAACGCGGGGCCTGCGAACGTCATCAAATACGGCGGAGTTCCGCCCTTTCCCGAAACGCAGGCCTATCTGCGGCAGGTGGCCGCCCATCAGCAGGCGGAAGAAGGCACCCCCTCAGAGGCCCCTCAGGTAAAGCGTCATGAATAAATTCCTTACCTCACTTATTGCCGCCAGTCTTGCGGCCCTCTTTCTCGCCCTCGGCTGCGGCGCGTGGCTGTTCTGGCAGTCCTGGGAAGAAGGAAAAAAACTGGAGAGAGAAAACCGCGAACTTCAGGCTTCGCTGGAGGCCTCACGCATACGGCTGGACAACTTCTGCGAATATCCCGTGGAAGCGCTGTGCAATCTCCCCACGGAAACCGGCAGTGTCAGCAGCGTCATGAGCGGCATGCAGCCCCCGCTGTCCGAGCCGCCTGCAGCCCAAAAGACCGCCCCCGCCCCCCTCGAAGAGACGCCAGCGCCGCAACCGGCCGCGCCTTCCGAAGAAAAAACGGCCGATGCGCCTTTACCGGAACCGGCAGACATGACGCCCCACGCCCACGCTCCGTCAATGCCCGTTCCTGCTGAAAAAGAAGATTCTCCCGCAGATTCCGTGCCGCAGGCAGAAAAAACGGCGGCTCCCGCAGCTTCCGACGTGGCAAGACCGGCATCGGAGCCCTCCCAGGAAATGCAACAGCCCTCCGAACCACAAAAGCCTGCTGAAGTGCAGGATGCGCAGCCGAAAAAAACCTGGACCACGCTGGAGCAGAGCGAAGAGCACCTGAAGTTCCGCATTGCCGGAGCCGGTCCCAGCCTTACGGCCGAGGGCAAGCTGCTTTCAGAACCGCTCCGCTATGAAGCAACACTGCACGGACTCTGGAAAATTGCGCCGAAAAGACTGACGACGACGCTGGTCACCGACATACGCCGGGAATTTCGCAACGGCGATACGGTGCTCACCTTCGTGCTTTCAAGGCAGCCTGTCCGGTGTGCCCTGGAGCAGGAAGACGCGCGAACCATAGCCGTCATCATCGAATAGTACGGGCAGCACGGCTTCTGCTACGTCTCGCGCCGCCGCAGAAGCGCCCTCCTTTATGAAAAGCTCAACCTGCCGCATCTTCTCCCGCTCTGGACAGACGATGCGGCACGTCTGCCGGACGGCTCCCCGGCCCGAACAGGCCGGCCCCTCTTACGCAAACAAACCTTTCAGCATGCCGGCAAAAGGCTTGACCATGGAAGGAAGCTCGAACGTTCTCCCCTGTACCATGTCCTTGAGAAGTGCGTTCACTCCTTCCCGGTCGGCAAAAATTTCCACGGGGCGAACCCAGGCGCCGCCGTCGCCTATCTCGGCGCGGCGGAGAACGACCCTCACGTCCTCCGAAAAGCCCCTGAGACGAACGACTGCCATCACCCCGCCCTCTTCGGCGCAGCCAAGTTCGAGGATGTCCACATAGCGCCCCACCTTGCGTTGCAGAGCTCCCATGACGGCATCTCCCTTCAGGAGCTTATCCACTCCGGCCCGGAGTACGGCCGTTCCCTGAAACAGTCCCATGTCACTTTTCCTCTCTGGCCAGCGTTATGGCCTCACCGAGAATGAACATGACCTGAGCGGTGGCCTGAAGAAAAAGCATGGCCTCCTCCGCCTGTCTTCCCTTCACGGCACCGCTCCACGAGGCCAGCGCCATGATGCTCCAGTTGCCCTTGATGCAGGCGGCAAGGCGGTCGCCTTCGGCGCTGCCTCCGGGCATGCCGGCAAACTCCAGAGCCGTATCGTCAAGATACTTCATGCCGCGTTCCCGGGAAAGCAGGGCAAAAAGATTGCTCTTGAGCATTTCCTCCCCGACGGCTTCCCACAGATGCGCGGCAGCCGCTCCGGCAAAGCAGCAGGAACCGAGCACGGCCAGCGGCTCCACATGGTCGTACAGGGAATGGTATTCCCGTATGCAGTGCTCGAAAAACGAACGCACAAGACCGGAGAGTTCGGGAATGCTGCGCACGGAATCCTTCAGAAAGCCCGTCTCGACCGCCTGCTGTGCAAGCATGTTCTGAAGACCGCTTCTGTATTCCGCAAGTTCCCTGAGAATTTCTCTGTCCTTATTATCTTCCATAGTCGCTCCTTCCGGCCGGGCCGTGTTGCAGGCAAAGGAAGGTAGCAGCAAGACCGGTGCATTTCAAGCCCGGGGCTTTCGTTGCCCGTCTTGGCAGAAAACGCAAAACACGCTAGACAGGAATCTGCCGCGACAATCCCGCTGAAGAACCGGATACGTCCGGAGGTCGGACACCTTTCCGCAAGCCGGGCCACGGCAGAATCAGTAAAACACGCAGAGGCAGCCATGAAACTCTTTCATTTTTTCGGTGATTCCGTCACGCTCGGCGTGAATGACGCTCCTGCCGGGGGCTGGGTGGCCAGACTGGCGGGAAAGGCCGCCGAATCGGGCCTTCCGGTGCCGCCGGACACCTTCTACAATCTGGGTGTGCGCAAAAACTCCAGCAGCATGATTCGTGAACGCTGGGAGGATGAACTAAAAGCCAGGACCATGGAAGGCGTTCCCTCCTTCCTTTTCTTCTGCTTCGGCACCGTGGACATGGCCGCTCCGAAAGGCTCGCCCAATCTGCCCATAGGAGAATCCGCCGCCAATGCCCGCGACATTCTGCTTAGGGCCAGGGAATACGGCCACGTGGTGCTGATAAGCGCCCCTCCGGTGAAGGACAGCGAGCACAATCAACGTCTTGAAAGCCTGTGCACGGCCTATGCCTCCATCTGCGCGGCCATAGACGTGCCTTTCATCGACATCTTTCATCCGCTCATGAAAGCCGGGTATGTGCAGGATTTGGCCGACGGCGTTCATCCCGGCCCGAACGGCAACGACATGATAGCCTCCCTGCTGATGGAATCCCCGCTGCTGACGGACTGGTTCCGGGAATAGAAAAAAACGCTTGACAGAATCGGAAGCTCCCTATAGAGTCCATCCGTCAAGTGAATGACACGTCACCATCGTCTATCCGGTTAGGACAGAGGCCTCTCAAGCCTCCAAGACGGGTTCGAATCCCGTTGGTGACACCAAAAAAAAACACTCAAAGAAGGCTTTTTGATGATAATCCATCAAAAAGCCTTCTTTTTTTATCTTTTCATGTGATTCCATGCGACACCTTGGCCCCTTGGCTGAACCAAGGTTTAAGGGTGCGCTCAAGGGTACGAAAAATTCCCATACCCTTTTCTGCAGCTGAAGACATACGCATGGCGGAAGAACATCGCCCCAAGAGAATAACGGATTCCTACCTTGCCGGTCTGAAGTCGAAGGCTGCCAGGTACAAGAAAAACCTTGGAAACTGCCTCACCCTCTTCATTTCTCCAAAAGGAAAGAAAGTGTTCTGCATGATTTGGGATATAGGCCGGAAATCCTACACATAGGCCATGTCCTGAATCATCGCTGTCTTAGGCCAACAGGAAGTGCGACCGAATCAATGTTCTTCTGGCTCAGGGGATAGCTCGAATGAGAAAAAAACGCGTGAGTATGAGCAGCGCCACGAACTGATGCGAAAGGAAAAAACGCTGGAAGTTGCGGTGCTCGACTGGTGGGAAAATACCAGAACGACACCTTGGAGCATGAAAAGCAGATATCTCTTTCCCGCCTCAAGCAATCTGAGAAGAGACGATTGACTCTATCCCCTTTTATGATATCTCCGAAATATCTACTCTAAGAATAACGTCTTTCCTTGAGGTTCTCCTATGACAAGGCGCTCTTTTTTCCGCATGATGACAACTCTATTGACAGCAGGCATTGCGTCCACTGCCTTAGCCGGTTGTGTGGTTCCGCCTCCCCCCCCCCGGACATCGCAAGCCTAAGCGAGGCAAGGGACATTATAAAGGACACCGTCCCCCGCCTCCGCCGCCTCCCCATAACCATTGATAATCTGCCTCCTCTCCTTCAAGGGGCAGTCTGATTGGTTAAAAGAAAACTTCCAGTTAGGCTGGGAGTTTTCTTTTAACCAAAAAGGCGGCATGGCCTGTCTGCCATGCCGCCTTTTTTCCCGCCGTCATCACCTGACGACGAGCTTCCTATTAGAAAGGAATATCATCCATGGTGCTCGCTTCCGAAGGGAAGGCGGGACCGAGGTCTTCATAGCTGTCCTGCTGAGGAGCACGACGGGGAGCAGCCTGACGGGGAGCCTGAGGTCTGGGGGCAGCCTGACGGGGAGCATACCCGTCACCATCACCGGGCGCGGCATTGCGACGGTCGAGGAACTGCACACGGTCGGCACGGATTTCCGTCGTATAGCGGTCCTGGCCGTTCTGGTCCTGCCATTTGCGCGTGGAAAGCCGGCCTTCCACATACACCAGACTGCCCTTGCGCAGATACTGGTTGCAGTTTTCCGCAGCGCGCTGGAACACCGCCACACGGTGCCATTCCGTGCGCTCCACACGGTTTCCGTCCTTATCGGTGTACGATTCATCGGTAGCGATGCGCAGAGAGGCCACAGGAGAGCCGCTCTGGGTATAACGCAGTTCAGGGTCGGCGCCGAGATGGCCGATGAGCATGACTTTATTTAGCATGGAAACGAATCCTTCTTCTACAAGGTGACACTATGCGGCAGACGGAAACAGGCCGCTCTTCTTACGGATTCAACATAGACCGAATGCCTGCGGAACTCAAGAAAAATCCTGCCGTCCCCCATGGAGCAGTCATCCTGCCTGACGTACCGGCCCCGCCGAAGACGGTCTCGTTCCCCGGGCCCCACAACCTATCCGCGAATTTTACATATATGTATCACCTTTTACCCTTTTTCTGCCGCACATGAAAAACTGGGGAGCCTTCCTCTTTCAGGACGGAGCAAAAAGCACTATAGCTTACATTTTAATCTATATTTTCAATATATTATATTAAATCTGCAAAAATATCCCCTTCAAATCCTCCCGGACTGCTTTTTTCACTATTGTCACAAACGATGAGGGAGAACATGACAAAAAAACTTTTCCGAAGGACAAATTCCCCTCCGACGGGGCTTGACGAGGCGGCCGTACAATGCCAGAGTTTTCCGAAAGTGTATTTCGGTCCGCCACAGAAAAACACGGCGGACATGAAGGCTCCCGACCGCAAGGCCGGCACCATATACACGACTTTCAATCTCGTGTACGCTGTCAGGAGATGTGTACCATGGAAAAGAAAAATCTGGATTGGGCCAATCTGAGCTTCAGTTACATAAAGACCGACAAGCGCTTCGTGGCCAACTACAAGGACGGAGCCTGGGATGGCGGTCAGCTTACCGATGACGACAAGGTCGTCATTACCGAATGCGCCGGTGTGCTTCAGTATTCCCAGTCCTGCTTTGAAGGCCTGAAGGCCTATACCACCGAAGACGGCCATGTGGTCTGCTTCCGCCCCGACCTCAACGGGCAGCGCATGGAAGATTCCTGCCGCCGTCTGGAAATGCCGGTCTTCCCCACCGAACGCTTTGTGGACGCCGTGGTGGAAACCGTGCGCGCCAACCTCGCCTGGGTTCCCCCCTACGGTTCCGGCGCCACGCTGTACATCCGCCCCTATATGTTCGGCAGCTCCGCCGTCATCGGTGTGAAACCCGCCGATGAATACCAGTTCCGCATTCTGGTCACGCCCGTGGGTCCCTACTTCAAAGGCGGCGCCAAGCCCATCGTCATCCGCGTGAGCGACTTCGACCGTGCGGCTCCCCACGGCACCGGGCACATCAAGGCCGGTCTCAACTACGCCATGAGCCTTCATCCCATCATGGACGCCCACCGTCAGGGCTACGCTGAAAACATGTACCTCGACCCGGCAACCCGTACCAAGGTGGAAGAAACCGGCGGCGCCAACTTCATTTTCATCACGAAGGACGGCACCCTCGTCACTCCCAAGAGCGGCAGCATTCTTCCTTCCATCACCCGCCGTTCCCTCCTCTACGTGGCCGAACACTACCTCGGCATGAAAGTGGAAGAGAGAGAAGTGCCTCTGACCGAAGTGCCTTCCTTTGCGGAAGTGGGCCTCTGCGGCACTGCCGCCGTCATTTCTCCCGTGGGCAAAATCGTCAATCACGATTCGGAAATCTGCGTGCCTTCCGGCATGGAAGAAATGGGACCGGTGCTCACCAAGCTTTACGACACCCTCACCGGCATTCAGATGGGCCGCATCGAAGCCCCTGAAGGCTGGATTAAGCGCATCGCATAAGCTGCCGACCACGCCATGAAACAAAAAAAGCCTCCTGACATCAGGAGGCTTTTTTTTGCGGCGCAAGTTTTTATGGACGCGTGAGAACGAAAACGCTCCCTTCAGAAGCGACCATCTCGCAGATTTCCTCAATATTCGTAGAAAAATTCCAGACTTTCTCCGGCAGGACCGGTGCAGAAGCCGTTGCGCAGACGAAACGTTTCCCCAGGCCCGCCGGAGCCGTCCTCCACGCCCTCCACATCTGCCGCCGGACGTTCCAGCGCACAGCCGAAGGCAAGGCAACGCTCCAGCAGGTCGTCCACGTCTTCCGGGTGTTCCACGGCAAGGGCCACGTGGGGCAATGCGCCGGTTCCCGAGCCTTCCGCCCCGAAAACGATTTCGAGAATAGCGTTGCCGAACCCCAGCATGGTGATGTGCCTCGGCGGTTTCGACCACTGCCGGACGGGAGCCAGGCCTAGCACGTCCCGGTAAAACATCACAGTCCGCTCATAAACCTCTCTGTCCCGGACAGCCAGAGCGACATGGTGCAGTCCACGGCACGGACTCATGAGAGACCTCCCGTTTCCTGCAGCACTTTCCGAAAGGAATGAAGCCCATAGAACTCATCCACATACGGAAACTGTTCCCTCATGATTTCCACACGACGCGGCAGATACTGGCTGTAGCTCTGACGTATGATGATTTCGGCCACAGGTTCGGCCATCAGGCGACTCTCCTTGTCCAGCCAGAGAGCTTTCTCCAGAGTCGCTTCCGCGCGGTCGCTCTTTTCCGCCCCGTACCAGTCTTCGGCGGCAAGGCGCATGGTTCTGCAAAGTACCTGCAGGGAATACAGGTTTCCATAGACATCTATGTCCCTGTCATCCTCAAGAATGAACAGACGGGAATCCGCCCAGCCTTCCCAGTTGCGGTAAAGCTGGTCCACGGCGGCCTGAAGCTGCTGCGGGCTGCGCACCCCGTTCATCACGCTCATCACTCCTTTTTCTATGGTGATGCGCGCGGCTTTCACATAGTCCTCCTCCCATGCCGCTGAAGAAACGGTCGACTGCCCGCGGGCCGCAGACTCCCCTGCTGCGCGGGCCTCCCCGGAAGACATGCCGGCAACGGCAAGAAAACAGGCCAAAAGCATGTATCTGACAAATGATGATTTCATGAACTATCCGATGCGGTTGAAAAGTAGAGGAAGCCTATTTCCTACCTTAAATCATTGACAACGACAAGAGAAGGAAAAAAGCTGCACCCGAAAACGGACCGGGAACCGGCATAAACTCTACAGCTCCGTCATGAAAACATCGTCACCCGTTGCCGGAGAATCCATCCGGTGACATGCGGGACTCACGGCAAAGACTCCTCCGGCCGACGTTCCCCGCCGTGCCTGAATCCCGTCAGGACACGCGTTTTCGGCCGGGGACGCCCCTGCCCCAAAGCCCTCAGAGCTCGACGGCTCCGCCGCCTTCAAGGCTTGCACCACAGAAAAATTGCGGCTACAACAGGGCCGCAAAAATTCCGCACTTCTTCCGCGTATGCGTTTCAAGGATATCCCATGTTTCCTGCTTCACGTCTTTATTCCATGATTCTGGGGCTTCTGGCTCTGTCGCTTGCCGCCTGTGCTCAGAAACCGGGTATTCCTTCACAAAACCTCGTTGCAGAAAACGGGCAGGAATCCGTCTCGGCAACGAAAGACTGGCAGGCGCTATCCCTCCGCCTTCAGAGGGACGGACTCAGCGCCGAACGCACCAGCGCACTTTTTGCCCGACTCGACATTCCGCCTTCTTCCATTCCCATGGGCACGAAGGTGAAGGAACTCTACAGCAACGCCTTTCTGCCCAGGCCCAAAGCACGCCCGCCGAAGCCAATCGAGACGAAACTCGGCATTCCCGGCCCCTGGTTCAAAGGCGTCGTGACGGTGGAAAACGCAAAAAAATGCCGGGAGTTCATGAACAAGCACGCCGTGGCCTTCGCACGGGCGGAGCTTGACTACGGCGTTCCTTCGGAAGTGGCCGCGGCGCTGCTTTTTGTGGAAACACGCCTCGGCGGCTATCTCGGCAAACACAACGCCTTCTATATGCTGGCCAGCATGTCCGTCGTCAGAGAACCGGAGGACATTCCAGAATACCTGGAAAAGCTCAAGGGTGCGGAAGACCACCTTCCCTGGATTCGGGAAAAAATGGAAATCAAGGGAGAATGGGCCTATAAGGAGCTCAAAGCCCTTCTCACCTACTGCTATGCCAACAATATCGACCCCCTTGAGGTGAAAGGCTCCATCTACGGCGCCTTCGGGCTTTGCCAGTTCATGCCCACCAACCTCCCCCGCTATGGGGTAGACGGAAACAAGGACGGCGTCATCGACCTCTTTACCGTGGATGACGCCGTAGCCAGCCTGAGCAACTACCTGCGCAAGAACGGCTGGAAAAGCGGCCTCAGCGTAACGGGTCAGACAAAGGTGCTGCGCTCCTACAATGCCATGAACATCTACGCCCACACCATTCTGGCACTGGCCAAGACCATACGGCAGCTTCCGTAAAAAAGCCTCTCTTCATATCGGGGGCGGCCATTCCTAAAAACTTTTACGCCTCTAAAAACTGTCTTGCTCCAGACCGACAGAAGACACCTACCCGTCCGTAAAGGCCCTCACTTCACGAAAACACTTCCACCTGCACTCAAAAAACGCCGGAGAAGACTTCTTCCCCGGCGTTTTTCCATCCTATGAGACAGGCTATGCCTGACCGCCTTCCTTTTTCACTTCGGAAAAGGGTCTGAGCGTGGGCGACTCCGCCATGACCTTGCGGGCCGCGCCGTACAGACGGTCCAGTGCGCGGTCGGTTATCATGCGTTCCTGCATGGCGGTAATGACACCGGTTTCCCATATGGTCTTGCGCAGGTCGTCATAATTCTGCCCCGTGCCTTTCGTCATGGCCCGCACGGCGTCCTCGGCTTCCTGCCAGGTGGCACTTATGCCTTCTCTCTGAGCCAGTGCCAGCAGGAACGTGTGTCCCTTGGCCTTCTTGCGCGCGAATTCCATGGACTCTTCCTGCATGTGCTCCAGCGTCTCGCGGATGGTATCCTCCGCGGCATGCTGCTTTTTGAGGTAATGCTCGGCATCACGCAGGTGCTCGCGGTAGAAGCGCTGCACAAGGCTTTCGGGAAGCGGAAAATCCTGTCCTTCCAGCTGTTCTTCCATCAGACGGTGCTTGCCCTCGCGCTGGATTTGCCGCATATGCGCGGCAAAGGTCTGCTGCCACACTTCCTGCTTCAGCTCGTCGAATGTCTTGAAGCCCAGCTTCTGCGCGGTGTCGTCGGTAAGCGGGGGCAGCACTTCTCGCTGGATGCGGCGGAGGACCACGTCAAGCTGCACTTCACGGCCGCGCAGGACGGGGTCGGGATAGTTGTCCGGGCAGACCATCACGCCCTGCCCGCGCTCTCCCACATTCAGGGCGCGCACGATGGGGTCCATTTCCGGCACCTTCGCCCCCGGTTTCACGGGCAGAAGCTGAAGCCGGAAATTGTCGGCCGTCATGCCGGGAAGCTCCTTGCCGTCCACGGTGCCACGCACGTCCACGGTCAGAAGGTCATGGTCCTGCGGCTTACGGTCCGTAATGTCCTCATACGCGGCAAGACGGCGCAGAGCCTGGTCCAGCATAGCGTTCAGCGCGTCATCGCCGGGGGCGGGGTCAGGCACCACCACGGAGAGCGTTTCAAGGTCGGGCAGCTTCACCTCGGGCAGCACGTCAAAACTCGAGGAAAAGGAAAATTCCTGACCTTCGGCGGCGGGCTGTCCGCGATACTGGGAAGGACACAGCGGACGAATGCCCTCCTTTTTCAGAATGTCCATCATCGTATCGTCCGCCAGAATTTCCGTGGCATCAGCGGCCACCCGGGAGGCGAAACGGCTTTTGATGACGTTGACGGGAACTTTGCCCACACGGAAGCCGGGCAGGTTCATGCCTTTGCCGATGGCCCGGGCCGCACGGTCAAAGGCTTTCTTCACCTCGTCGGCGCTGCATGTCACCGACAAAGAGACGGATGTGGGGGACGTTTTTTCTATGCTGTATTCCATGAAACGTTTCTCCTCTTTTGTTGTACGGAAGCGAACCTCCGCAGAAAAAGGCTGTCGGCAACGGCGGAAAAACACGAGCTTTCTTCCGCCGAAGCTCCCGCAGGTCAGGCGCTGACCACCTTTTTCAGCAGGGCATCCAGCGCCCGCTCTTCCAGCATGGCCGCGCGGAGCTCAAACACCTCGCCGCCGAGTGCGAGACTGCGACGATACGAAATCACATCCATGTTCTGTCTGGCGGCGCGCCCGGCAAGAACTCTGCCCAGCTCTTCTTCGGAAACGTCGATTCCTTCCTTTCGGGCCCAGCCGAGAAGAAGCGCACGCACTCTGGCCTTTCTACGGGCCTTGTCTTCCGCCTCTTCCCTCATGCGGGCCAGACTTTCCTTCAGGCTCTCGGAGGAGGCATACTGAGGAGAAAGGTACTGGCGCGAAAGCCGCATGGCCTCACGTCTGCATTTTTCCGTCAAGGCGGCCGGCGCCTCGAAATCCTGCAGATTCTCCAGTTCGGACACAAGAGCGGACCTCTCTTCGGAGCGGGCATGCCGCGCCCCCAGGGCAAGCGCCTGTTCGCGGGCCGCGGCCTTCAACGCCTCCACATTGCGGAAGCCCAGCTTCTGCGCGGTCTCATCCGTCAGGGGAGGAAGCTCCTCTCTTTCCATGCCGCAAAGCTTCACCGTAAGCTCAATATCCCGACCGCGCAGGGAAGGGTCAGGATAGTTGTCCGGGCATACCGTCGTCCCCGTGCCGGTCTCTCCCACGGCAAGACGCCGCACCACAGGGTCGAGGTCCGGCGCTTTTTCCCCGGGACGGTTCGGCACAAGACGCATCCGGCAGGAGCCGGTTTTCATGCCGGGCAGAATGCGTCCATCAATTCTGCCCGTCACTTCCGCATCCACAAAGTCAAAATCCTGAGGGCTCCCTTCCGTCACCGGTACCCTTTTCCCTATCCGGGCAAGCATGTCCCGCAAAAAGAGCTCCTCCTGGACGGGGTCCGCCACGGCAGCTTTCTCCTTCACGGAAAGTTCTTCCAGAGCAGGCAGCGCCATGTCGTCAAGCACGCAGAACTCCAGACTGAAGGTAAAGGCTCTGCCTCGTGCCGCGCCTTGCCCGCCGTAGCTGAAACCGGAAACGGGCGTCACGCCTTCCCGGGCGAGGGCCGCGTTCACAACTCTTTCCACAAGTTCCGTGGTGGCCTCTTCGGTTATCTGAGGCCCGAATCTCTTTTCCAGCACCTCCAGCGGGGCCTTGCCGGGTCTGAACCCCGCCATGCGGAAAGACGCGGAAAACGGCGCCGCAGCCTTCTTCCATGCGGTAAGGACCTCTGCCTCCGAAAGGGTGCCGTGAAGACGACAGAGCCCGTCTTCTCCCTTCTCCAACTGATATTCCATATTAAACCTTAACCGTTACTTTAAGTTTTCCATCTTTCGAAAAAGCAGCAGAACTTTCACGCAGGACCTTTTCATGCGTCGCGTCTTCCGGCTGAGGAATCTGCCCCCGCAACCCCCATGACAAGCTCAGCATGCCCCGTCTTTTCTTCCGTTCTCTCACCAAGGACGCAAAGCCCATGCCTGAGGTAAAAGGCCACGGCCCTTCTGTTCTCCTTATAAACGCAGAGAGAAAGGTCGGGGTGCATGCGCCTGGCAATGCGGAACATACGGCTGCCTAGTCCTTTCCCCTGAGCCTCCGGTGCGACAAAAAGCGCAGCGAGAAAGTTGTCCACAAAGGCAATGAACGCATCGACGGCGCCGCTTGCATCATCCACATGCAGAACGATTTCATCGCTCATGGGCAGATAGAGGGTGCGCATGTCCGAAGCCGCGGCCTCCCAGAAAGAAGCCGGAATGAAGTCATGCGCCTCGACGGACGCCTCCAGCCACAGCCGGACCACAGCTTCCATGTCATCTTCACAGAAAGGACGTATCATACAGCCTCCGGCGCAGATATTGTAACAGAAGCTTGGGAATGGCAAGGCACGGGGCTTTTCGAATCCGCTTGCACTTGCCTCCGCCTCATGTCATGCTGCGCTCTCAACCATCAGAGGTATCTGTCATGACCATCGTTACTTCCAGGGCTGCGGCCCTTGTTCTTGCCCTTTCTCTTCTTCCCCTGTCCGCCTCCGCCATGCCCGGAGCCGAAGGCGGCATGCCCGCCCGCACCTCCGACCCCGCGGAGCGCTTCGCCCAGATGGACGCCGACCATGACGGCAATCTGACCTGGGAGGAACTTTCCGCCGCAAGGCCGAACCTCAACCGCAACGCCTTCGACACCATCGACACCAATCACGACGGGAATATCTGCCCCGATGAATGGAAGGCATTTTCCGCCGGACATGGCGGTTCCGTC
>CALUPQ010000140.1 GCA_944322695.1 uncultured Mailhella sp.
CAGCCGGTCATGGCGAAGGCCTTGGAGAAGGAGTTGAGCACCACGGTGCGCTCGGACATGCCGGGCCGCGTGGCGATGCTTTCGGCTTTGCCCGAGAACACGATGCTGTCATAGACTTCGTCGGAAATGACGATGAGGTCGTGGCGCTTGGCAAAGTCGGCCAGCATGTCCAGGGTGGCGGCGTCGAACACCACGCCGGAGGGGTTGCAGGGCGAGTTCACGATGAGGACGCGGGTTTTCGGGGTGACGGCCGCCTCCATGGCTTCGAGGGTGGGCAGAAAGCCGTTTTCGAAGCTGGTGGGAACCTGCACGAGCCTGCCGCCGGCAAGGACGCAGTGTCCGAGGTAGTCGGAAAAGCTGGGGGCGGGGGTGAGCACTTCGTCCCCTTCGTCGAGAATGGTGCGCATGACGGCGAGAAGGGCGTGCATGGCGCCGGAGGAGATGAGCAGGTTTTCCTGCGTCCAGGGCAGGCCGGACTTGGCGCGTTCCGCCTCGAGGCTGGCGGCGCGCAGGCCTGCGTCGCCTTTGGAGGGGGCGGAGTGGGGGAAGCCCCTCGAAGCGTCCCTCATGGCGGCTTCGCACACGAAGGCGGGGGTGTCGAAGTCCGGCTCGCCGATGCTGAGGGAAATGACGTTGTCGTAGGCGGCGGCCTTTTCGAGCATGCTGCGGATGACGCTGAAGCGCAGCGGCGTGACGTGGGAGCTGAGAGTCTTGTTCATGGCATGTTCCGGGGGGCTGGAAGGTTCGGAGCGGACGCGCCGCATGCGCGCTCCGTTTCGGGGTGGGACGATTTTCGGCGCGGGACGCCCGGAAGGGGGCGGCTGCGCCTTGCAGAAAAAAACAGGCCCGATGCCGCAACGGGCAGAGCCTTTCTTGTTTCCGGACGGCGCGTTTTCGCGGCGGCGCGCAGCGCGCCGCCCGGAAGGAGGATTACAGATAGCCCAGCATGCGCGGGATGGTCAGGGAGATGGCGGGCACGTAGGTGATGAGCAGAAGAACGGTGAGCTCCACGGCGATGAAGGGCAGCACGGAGCGGATGACGTAGGCCAAATCGAGCTTGGTCACGCCGCAGATGACGAACAGGCACACGCCGAGCGGCGGAGTGAGCAGGCCGACGGCCATGTTCAGCACCATAATCATGCCGAAGTGCAGAGGTTCGATGCCCACCTGCGTGGCCACGTTGAGCAGCGTGGGCGCAAGGATGATGATGGCCGCGCCGCCTTCCATGAACATGCCCACGAAGAGCAGCAGGATGTTGAGCAGCAGCAGGATGACGAACTTGTTGGTGGTGACGGACTGGATGAGTTCGGCGAGCTGGTTGGGAATCTGCTCGGCGGCGAGCAGCCAGGCGAAGGCGTTGGCCGTGCCGATGATGAGCAGAAGCACCGCGGTGGTGAGCACGCTCGAGCCGAGCACCTCGATGAGGTCCTTCATGCGCAGGGTGCGGTGGCAGATGCCGAGAAGCAGCGCATAGAGCACGGCCACGGCCGCGGCCTCGGTGGAGGTGAAGATGCCGAACATGATGCCGCGCATGATGATGGTGGGCGCCATGAGGGCGGGCAGGGGCTTCGAGAATTCGCGGCAGAAACGCTTGACGGTGAGGGGATTGGGGTCTCTGGGATAGTTTTCGCGGATGGCGACCACGTAGCTGTAGGCCATCATGCCGAGGCCGAGCATGATGCCGGGCACGATGCCTGCCATGAACAGGCCGCCGATGCTCATGCCGGTGGTGACGCCCATGATGACCATGAGGATGGAGGGCGGAATGATGGGGCCCATGGTGGAGGCGGCGGCGGTGACGGCGGCGCTGAAGCCGGGGTTGTAGCCGTTGCGAATCATGCCGGGCACCATGATGGAGCCGATGGCCGCGGCGTCGGCCACGGCGGAGCCGCTGATGCCGCCGAGGAACATGGAGGCGGCGATGTTGGAGTGGGCGAGACCGCCGGGGATGCGGCCCACCAGCATGTAGGAGAAGTCGATGAGGCGCTGGGTGATGCCGCACTTGTTCATGAGGTCGCCGGCGAGCACGAAGAAGGGCACGGCGAGCAGGGAGAAGGAGTTGAAGCCCTGGAACATGCGCTGCACCACCACGAGCAGGGAGGTGTCGTGCAGCATGAGGCCGGCCACGGAGGTGAAGGCGAGGCAGAGCGCCACGGGCACGCCGAGGAACAGCGATACGAGGAAGACGATGAAGATGACGGCGAGCATGGGTTAGTCCTGCCTTTTGTCGCGGTTCTCGGAGAAGGGGTCGAAGACGGGGGCGTCGTTGGCGTTCTCGCAGACGGCGGCCACTTCGGAAATGTCTTCCATGACGGTGCTTGCGATGCTGGCGTTGGAGCCGGCGCTGGTGGGGAAGCGGTCCTGGAGCATGTCGGCCACCATGGAAAGCGCCATGAGCGCGCCGCCCACGGGCAGGCAGAGATAGGGATACATCATGGGAAGCTGAAGAGCAGGAGAGACCTGCATGGCTCCGCGCATGGCAAACGCCCAGCCCTTGACGACCACGAGCAGGAAGAAGGCCAGCATGACGAGCTGGATGAGCGGGGCGAGATACTTGTCGTACAGGCCGGAGGGCAGATGGTCCACGAGGATGCGCACGCCAAGATGCCTGCCCTGACGCAGGGCCACGGCGCTGCCCAGCATGGCCAGCCAGCACATGCTGAAGCGGGCGATTTCCTCGCTGGTTTCGAAGGTGAAAAGATGCGTGAAGCGGCAGAAGACCTGCCCGAGAGTGGCCACGACCATGATAATGCACAGAACGATGCCCAGCCACAGACTGATTTTCATGAGAACGTCGGTCAGTCTGTTAATCTGGAAGGAAATCAACGTCATGACATTTTTCATTAGGGTAAACCTCAAATGGGTAAGGCCCGCACAGGAAAAAGTCGGGGACGATGCCACCGTCAAAAGACCGTGCGGATGTTGAAGGGGCATTCTCCGGCAGGGCGGCGCCCGGATGCGCCGGAGACGGACAAAACAACCGGGAAAGCCCCCTCATGGAGCCTTTCCCGGGAGGATTCGGAAAAGGGCGCGCCTACTTGCCGCGGGCGATTTTCACCATTTCCTGGGCTTCACGGATGCATTCGTCCATGAGAGCCTGTTCCTTGCCGGCCACCTTGGCTTCGGCTTCGGCGGCAGCCTTGACGGCGCCGTCCACCCATTCCTGACCGATGCGCTTGGCGATGATGTCGAGGGCGGCGGGCTGGGCCGCGTCGCGGAACATCTTCTGCTCTTCGGCGGTGGGCTGGTGAATCTTCATGCCCTTGTCGGCCATGTCCTTGAGGGCGGCGGCGTCGCTGGCGGCGGTGATGCCGGCGTGCACGACGCAGAAGGCTTCGGCGCCCTTGTACAGGGCTTCCTGCTGGGCGGGGGTCAGGCTCTGGAACTTGTCTTCGTTG
>CALUPQ010000141.1 GCA_944322695.1 uncultured Mailhella sp.
ACCTGTCTGCAGGCTGCGGAAAGGACGGCGTATCCTGAGCCGACGGACTTTGCGTCCTCAGGAGTTTTTATCGGGAAGGGTGGCAGAGCGGCCGATTGCGGCGGTCTTGAAAACCGTTGAGGGTCACACCTCCGGGGGTTCAAATCCCTCCCCTTCCGCCAAAAAAAACAAGAAAAGCCTCCGTGGTACTGCTGCGGAGGCTTTTTTGCGTCCTGAGCTGGGGGCGTCCGGGTATTCTGACAGGCTGAGGAGCGGGCTTCGGCGTCTCCGGCCAGCCTTCAGGCGGCCGGACCGGTGGCATGAGCAGCCGCAATTCACTTGCGGCGTCACGCGGAATGACCACCGTGCAGGTCCTGCGTCCGTACGGCGTGTCCTGAGCCGACGGGCGTTTGTGTCCTTGGGACTTCCTATCGGGAAGGGGGGCAGGGCGGCAGTTTATGGCGGTCTTGAAAACCGTTGAGGGTCACGCCTCCGGGAACTCCCTCCCCTTCCGCCAAAAAAACAAGAAAAGCCTCCGCGGTACTCTGCGGGGGCTTTTTTGCGTCCTGAGCTGGGGGGGGCGTCCTGGTATTCTGACAGGCTGAGGAGCGGGCTTCGGCGTCTCCGGCCAGCCTTCAGGCGGCCGGACCGGTGGGCATGAGCAGCCGCAATTCACTTGCGGCGTCACGCGAAATGACCACCGTGCAGGTCCTGCGTCCGTACGGCGTGTCCTGAGCCGACGGGCGTTTGCGTCCTTGGGACTTCCTATCGGGAAGGGGGGGGAGGGCGGCAGCTTCGTCATGCGTCGGGTCCGTCTGCCCGTTCCCGGACTTCCCATTTGCCGCGCTCTTCGGTCGTTCCCGGACGCCGTCCGCTTTGTGAAGCGCTTGCGGCCCGGTTCTAGGTTGACAAAGGCTTTTTTGCCGTGAAACATTTTCAGACGCTGCCGGGATTGTCCGGCGTGTTTCACTTGTGTCAAGGAGAACGTGATGTACGACGATTGCTGTGTCATGAGCCCGCATGAACAGGCCCTTCTGGAGCAGGGGTCCGGGGTTGACATTTCCGTGAAGGCGAAACACCCGCGGCTTTTCGCGCTCATCGAGCGTTTCGACGGCCGGGCCCCGGTCATCGACGTCGAGCGGGCGCGCCTGTTCACCGAATCCATGCGCGGCAGCGAGGGTAAGCCGCTTGTCCTGCGCTGGGCGCTGGCCATGAAGCACGTGGCGGAAAACATCACGGTCTATGTGGACGACCTTCAGCTGCTTGCGGGCCGCTGCGGTACGGACAGCGGCCGTTACGGCATCCTGTATCCCGAGCTGGACGGCGACTTTCTCGGCGAGAACCTCGCGCATCTGGCCGAGGCCGAGGCGGCGCGCATCATCGTGCGGCCGGAGGACCTGGCCGTCATCCGCGACGAAATCGCTCCCTACTGGAAGGGGCGCACCTATCACGAGGATTTGAACCGGAGCATTCCGGAGGACGTGCGCCGCTTCGTCTATAACGACGAGCACGGCTACACTTCGAAGTACATCGTGCACGAGACCTCTTCGCTGCGCGCCTCGCTTCAGTGGGTGCCGGACTACGAAAAGGTGCTCACGCGGGGCATCGCGGGCGTGCGGGCCGACGTGGAGGCGCGGCTTGCCGCGCTTGACGCCGACAATCCCGAAGACACGCTGGACAGAAGGCCGTTCCTCGAAGCCTGCCTCATCACCTGCGACGCGCTGGTGCACTGGGCGCGTCGTCACGCCGCGCTCGCGCGGGAGAAGGCGGAGCGCGAGACCGACCCCGCGCGCCGTGCCGAGCTTCTCACCATGGCCGAACACGCGGAGCGCGTGCCCGAATTTCCGGCCCGCACCTTCCATGAGGCGCTGCAGTCCCAGTGGTTCGTGCAGGCCTTTTCCCGCCTGGAAATCCGCACCGGAACCATCGTGTCCAACGGGCGCATGGACCAGTACCTCTATCCTTTCTATAAGAAGGACGTGGAGGAGGGCAGGCTCACGAAGGAGCTGGCGCTCGAACTTTTCGGCTGCCTGTGGGCCAACATCGCCCAGTTCGTGGACCTTGCCATTTCCCCGGCCAACCGCGAATCGAGCGAAGGCTACGCGCACTGGGAATCCGTGACCATCGGCGGCCAGACCCGCGAGGGACGCGACGCCACCAACGAGCTCAGCTACCTTATTCTGGAATCCAAGAGAGCCTGCCCCCTGCATTATCCCGAGCTTGCCGTGCGCCTGCACAAGAACACGCCGGACCGCTTCCTGCACGCGGTGTGCGAGGCCATCAAGGACGGGCGCGGCTATCCCAAGTTCTTCAACGACGAGGAGGTCATTCCCCTGCGTCTGGCCAAGGGCGTGGATTTCGCCTCCGCGCTGGACTATGCGGCCTCCGGCTGCGCCAGCGTGCGCATGCCCAACCGCGACACCTTCACGAGCGGCTGCACCTCCATCAACGTGGCCGCCGCCGTGGAAATGGTGCTGCTCAACGGCCGCACGCGAAAATACGGCGAGAGCCTCGTCACGGTGGAGACCGGCGACCCGCGCTCCTTCGCTTCCTGGGAGGAGTTCTGGCAGGCCTACGTGCGCCAGCAGTCCTTCCTGCTGCGCAACGCCTTCACGATGCAGGGCCTCATCAACCGCACCCGTGCGCGTCACTTCGCAAGCCCCCTCACCTCGGTGCTGCACGACTTGTGCCTCGACGCCTGCATGGACATCCACACGGACAGGAAGATTCCCGGCGGCTTCGATTCCGCGTTCTTCGACCTGCTCGGCTTCGGCACGGCCATAGATTCGCTTGCGGCCATCAAGAAGACCGTCTATGACGACAAGTCCCTGACCATGGACGAACTTCTCGCCGCGCTCGCGGCGGATTTCAAGGGCTACGAGCATGTGCGCCGTCTGCTGGAAAAGGCCCCGCGCTACGGCAACGACGATATGTACGCCGACAGCATAGGCCGCGCCATGGAGCGCGCCGCGCAGGATTACAGCATCGCCCATGCCGGGCCGCTCGGCTGCTTCATGGACGTGCGCTCCATTTCCGTGACCTCCAACGTGCCCTTCGGCAAGGTGGTGGGCGCGGGAGCCAACGGCCGTCACGCCTGGAAGCCCCTGTCCTACGGCACCTCCGCCAGCCAGGGCGCGGACATGCGCGGCCCCACCGCCGTGCTGCTCTCCAACTTCAACACCAAGAACTACGACAGGCGCGAACGCGAAGGCCGCCTGCTCAACATCAAGTTCACCCCGGCCAGCGTGGCCGGAGAGGCGGGCACGAGAAAGCTCATGGCCTATCTTCGCACCTTCTGCGACCTGCGGCTGTGGCACGTGCAGTTCAACGTGG
>CALUPQ010000142.1 GCA_944322695.1 uncultured Mailhella sp.
AGCAGCACGCGCTCAAGCCCCAGCGCCTCCGCCACTTCCACGGCGTGGCGCACATGACCGTTGTGCGCGGGGTTGAAGGTGCCGCCCAGAATGCCCGTCGCGCCCATGCTACGCCCTCACCTGTCCCTGACCGAACACCACGAACTTGGTGGTGGTCAGCTCCTGCACGCCCATGGGGCCGTAGGCGTGCAGCTTGGAGGTGCTGATGCCGATTTCCGCACCGAGCCCGAGCTGTCCGCCGTCGTTGAAGCGGGTGGAGGCGTTCACCGCCACCATGGAGGCGTCGGCCTCGCGCAGGAAGCGCATGGCGTTGACGTGGTCTTCGGTGCAGATGATTTCCGTATGATTGGAGCCGTAGGCGGCGATGTGGGCGAGGGCCTCGTCCATGTCCTTCACCACGCGCACGGCAAGGATGAGGTCGTGAAATTCCCGGCCGTAGTCGTCCGGCGCGGCGGGAGCGGCCGAAGGGCCGAGAAGCGGCAGGGAGGAAGCGTCCGCCCGGAAGGAAACGCCCGCGCCGCCGAGCTTTTCCGCCACCATGGGCAAAAAGGCGTCCGCCACGGCCTCGTGCACCAGCAGGCATTCGAGGGCGTTGCACACGCCGGGGCGCTGCACCTTGCCGTTGTACACGATGTCGAGGGCCTGCGGGAGGTTTGCGCTTTTGTCGATGAAGGCGTGGCACACGCCCATGTAGTGCTTGGGCACGGGCATGGTGGCCTGCTGCGTCACGGCGCGCACCAGCGATTCTCCGCCGCGGGGAATGAGCACGTCGACATATTCGTCGAGCCTGCACAATTCTGAAACCGCGTCGTGGGAAGTGATGTCGATGAACTGCACCGCATCGCCGGGAAGACCGGCCGCGGCGAGCGCCTCGTTGAGGAGCGCGGCGAGCGCCACGTTGGAGTGCAGGGCTTCGGAGCCGCCGCGCAGGATGACGGCGTTGCCCGCCTTGAGGCAGAGGATGGAGGCGTCCACCGTGACGTTGGGCCTGGCCTCATACACCATGGCCACCACGCCGAGGGGCACGCGCATGCGCCCCACCAGAAGGCCGTTGGGCCGCTGCCACTGGGAATCCATGGCGCCCACGGGGTCGGGCAGGTTCGCCACGTGCAGGCAGGCTCCGGCCATGTCGGCCAGAATGGCCGGGGTAAGGCGCAGCCTGTCCATGCGCGGCGCATCCAGTCCGGCGCGTGCGGCGGCCTCAAGGTCCTTCCCGTTGGCGGCGAGGATGTCGCCCTCCCGTTCCTTTAAAAGTCCTGCCAGCACTTCCAGCGCGCGCTTCTTGGCGCCCGGGGTCGCCGCCGCCATGCGGCGGGAAGCGGCCTTGGCCTTCACGCCCGCAAGGCGCACGGCCCCGCGGATATCCTGTACGTCCATGAGCTCTCTCCTTAGGAAAAAAAACGTTTCTCCAGCATACGGACGGGCGGGCATCCATGCAAGAAATTTCCTTCCGGCGGCGCGGGCCATGCCTTTTGCCGGGGTGAAGAAGCCCCCGAATACCGTTTTTCTTTTGACATTTATGTCAGTCTTGACTAGCGTGCTTTCATGTGCCGGGCGTTTCCGGCTTTTGCTATTGTCAATTTTCTCCCCTTTCAAGGAGTTTCCCATGTCTCAGCGTCCCACCATCAAAAAGCCCACTCCTCTGTCCGAGCCCGCCTTCCGCAAGGGTGCCGACCCCGTCATGGGCGGCGTGAACATCCCCAGCTTCAGCGCGGAAATGCAGGCAGAGGTCAGCCCCGAAGCCGCCCCCCTGTGGAACTTCGTGCTGAGCCACGCCAGAGTCATCGCGGCCGGCGTGGTCGCCATCGTGCTCATCATTCTCGCCGTGGCCGGCTGGCAGTTGTACCGTGAGGAACAGATTAAGGACGCGCGCATGGCGCTCGGCCGCATCATTTCCATCCAGGACTCCACGCGCCGCGTGGCCGCTCTGGAAGGCTTCCTGAAGGACGCCCCCTCCGCCCTCGTCTCCGCCGCCCAGCTCGAACTCGCCGCCTCCGCCGTGGCCGTGGAAGACTGGGACAAGGCCGCCGCGGCCTACGAAGCCGTGGCCGCAAACGAGGACGACACGCCTCTTGCCTATGCCGCACGCCTCAATCACGCTCAGGTGCTCATGCACAAGGGCGACTTCGCCGCCGCCCGCGACGAACTGAAGGCCCTCGCCGCCAAGGCTCCGGCCGACGCCGTCGCCGTGCTGCATCAGCAGGTGGCCGAAGCCGCCGAGGCCACGGGCGACAAGGCCGGCGCCATAGCCGCCTACGAAGCCGCCGTGGCCGCCCTGCCCCCCACCGATACGGAGTCCGCCGCCTTCTTCCGCGCCCGCATCGCCGCCCTCAGGAAATAAGCCTTTCGGAGTGCCTTTATGTTGCAGCATGCAAACAACGCCGACAATCAGGACGTCAGCCCCTGGCTGGAGACCCTGCGCCTCATGGCCAGCGAGATGGGCCCCAAGCGCCCCTTCCAGACGAGTCTGACCTCCCTTCTGCGCAAGTTGTCCGAGCGTCACGGTTTTCTGCGTCCGCATATCGTGCTCTTCGACCCGGAAACCGGTATGCTCCGCCTGAGCCTGGCCGATACCCAGCCCAAGGCCAACCACGCCAGCTACGCGCCTGGCGTGGGCGTCACCGGACAGGTGTTCGCCACCGGCCGTTCCGTCATCGTGGAAAAAATGAAGGGCGACTCCCTCTTTCTGAGCCTCCTCTTCGAGCGCAGCGATGAGGAAATGGAAAGCCTGTCCTTCATTTCCGTGCCCATCCTCGCCCCCACGGGCGACGGCCCGCTCTCCGCGCGCGAAGTCATAGGTACGCTGAACGCGGACACGAAGTTCATTTCCCGCGAGGACTTGGAAAAGCGCCGCGTGTTCATGGAAGTGGCCGCCGCGCTCATCGCCAACGAAGCCGCCTATCTTCAGGAAGAGCTCAGCCATCAGCGCCGTCTGCCCTCCCCCGCGTCGCAGGACATCCCCGTGGAGGACGCCCGCTCCGACTCCGCGTTCATCGCCCAGTCCAAGGTGATGCGCCACATTCTCGAACAGGTCGCCCACATCGCCCAGGGCCGCGCCCCGGTGCTGCTGTGCGGCGAACCCGGCGTGGGCAAGGAGCGCCTCGCAAGACGCATACACGCCTCAAGCCCCCGGGCGGACATCCCGCTCGTGGTCTGCCACTGTGCCGCCCTGCCTCCGGAAAGGCTGCAAATCGAGCTGTGCGGCTACCAGAAAGGCGCCTTCCTCGGCGCCATGCAGACGCAGAAGGGCCTCTTCGAGCAGGCCAACACCGGCGTCATCTTCCTCGACGCCGTGGAAGCCCTCACGCCCCCCGCGCAGGAAAGCCTGCTCAGGCTGCTCAAGGAGCACACCGTGCTGCGTCAGGGCGGGGGCGAGCCCGTGCCCGTGGACGTGCGCGTCATCGCCGCCACCAGCGCCCAGCTCGACTCGCTCGTGGAACAGGGCCGCTTCTCCGCGGAGCTGTATGAGCGCCTCAACGTCTGCGCCCTGCACATTCCTCCGCTCAGAGAGCGCCGGGAAGACATCGTGCCCCTCGTGGAGCACCTGCTTCTGCGCAACGCCGACTACCACAACGAGAAAATCAAGCGCATTTCCTACCCCGCGCTGGAACTGCTCACCCGCTACTTCTGGCCCGGCAACATCTCCGAACTGGCAAGCTGCCTGCAGCGCGCCGCCCAGTACTGCGAAGACTGCGTCATCCGCGCAGGCGACCTGCCCCCCTCCCTCCAGACCGCGGAAAGCACCGCCACAGAGGCGGGCCTCTCCCTCGGCGACGCCGTCACCCGGTTCGAAAAGGAACTGCTGGTGGACGCCCTCATCAAGGCGGGCGGCAACATGCTGAAAGCCGCAAGAGACCTCAAGTCCAGCTACCGCATCGTGAACTACAAGGTCAAAAAATACGGCATAGACCCGCATCAGTTCGTGTACCGGAACAAGAACATGTAATATCCATCCCTCCCCTGCGGAGGGATTTTTTTGCCCGGACAAGGCGGAACGAATGAGCTGAAACCGGACAAAGCAAGGCGCGCGGCACGAAGGGCGCGGCACTTCCCGCTTTCTTTCGGCATCCGCAGGCGGGGGGACACGGAAGAAGGACCTTCCCGGCCTGAAAAGAAGGGAGGCATTCGCGTTCTGCTCCGCCGGGCGAAGGCAGGCTTTGGGGCCTGCGTCTCTTCAGGGCGGACGGCCCGGGGGCGGAGTGCAGGAGGCGGAAAGTCCGGGGACGGGAGATTCAGGATGGTTCAGGAATCGCCGCCCCCGTGTCATGACGGCTCAAAGAGCCGCTGCCGGGAAAGAACGCTCAGCCCTGTTCCGCGCGTCTGGCGAGGGCCATGGTCCATGAACGCGCCCGGCAGATAAGGGCCAGGGCCGCGTTCCGCGTGCGACCGGCAGGGGGCCGCGTGGAACGGTCGGGCCGCTCTTCCGGAATCGTGCTCCGCGAGCCTGCCGGAGTGCCGCCAACAACAAGACGCCGACGTTCCATGTGTTGCGCGAGACTGGCGAGAGTCAGCGCTCTTTCGCTTTTTCTCCGGACAGCTCCACGCCCGATGAAGGGGCCCTTCTTCATGCGCTCCCCTTTACGCCGGAGACGAAAAAACTTCCTTTCCGCGCCCCTCCTCGTCACAGGCGAGCGCCAGCTCTCCGCACAAGGCACGACCACGCGGAATGCGGCGCTTCCTTCCGTACAAAAAAACGCCGCGTGTCAGGAAAGCAGCGGAGCCCCTATCCGCTTCTTTCCGCTTGCCACCGAAGGCCCCTGTCCTGCCGCGCCGCAGAACTTACGGACCCCACGCGGTTTATCACGCAACTCGCCGCTTTTTTTCGGAAAAATTCTTGTCCTCTCAGAGGAGAGCCTGCATCCTTCAGAAAATGTCAATCCGCACCGACCCTTTCAGGAGGCAGCATGGACGAATTCATGAAGGAAGCGCTGGAAATAGTGAAGGCGCAGGCAAAGGTTCACGCCATGACGGAAGAGGAAATCACCACCCGGCTCCGCACGCTGGCGGAGCTTTTGCGGAAAATAAGCACGGAAGAAGAGGACGCACGGGACGAGCAGGAACGGGTACGGCACTCCGTACGCGAAAAAAGCATACTCTGTCTGGAATGCGGCGAGCACTTTCGGGTGCTCACCAAACGGCATCTGGCCCTGCACGGGCTGGAGCCGGAAGAGTACAAAGCCAAGTGGGGACTGGACAGGGACGCCCCGCTGGCCTGCCGCGCCCTTCAGCGCGAGCGTCGCCGCCGCATGCGGGAGCTGCGCCTGTGGGAACGTCGCGGCAAAAACGGCAAGGAACTGCCTGCCTGACCCGCTCCCCGAAAGACGCCATGTCCGGAAGGCCGCCTGCCGAAGAGCCGGCGGCCTTTTCAAATATTCCTTACGGTTCCGAGAGACTTCCTGCTGCTTCGCCGCCTTCCGGGGAGCAAAACGGCAGTCCCTGTCCGCCCCGCCTGCCTGACGATGAGGGCAGGCTTCGCCCTTTCTGCGGACGCACCGGTCCTTCCTGCCCCGGCATGGGGACGCGGCAGCGCCACGCCGAAGTGTTCCGCCCCGCCCGCAACGCAGACGGATGCCGCGCCATTCCCCCACACAGCAAAGACACTCAGGGCCGCCTGACGAAGAGCCGGCGGCTTTTTCAAATATTCCTTACGGTTCCGAGAGGCTTCCTGTTGCTTCGCCGCCTTCCGGGGAGCACAACGGCAGTCCCTGTCCGCCCCGCCTGCCTGACGATGAGGGCAGGCTTCGCCCTTTCTGCGGACGCACCG
>CALUPQ010000143.1 GCA_944322695.1 uncultured Mailhella sp.
CTCCCGAAGCATACTTTTTATTTCCACTTGAAGGAATGCGAGTTTCGGTTTAACCATAGACAGGAAAACATCTATCTTTTGGTGTTAAAAATGCTCAGAGAACATCCTCTCAGCTAGTCAAGAGCCAAAATCAAATATATGTTCGCCAAACGTCTTGATACTCTTGAAGGCAAGCCCATCTCCCTGGTAGGCAGCTTCTGAGAAGGTTACCGCATCCATCCACTCATGGAAAGCCAGCTCAAGGAAAGATGCAAGAATATCATGATGATTCCTTTCGGGAAAATGCCCGACTATCCCGACATGGACAAGGTCGTCAAGGCGCAGCTTTTGCCCGTATGCCTGCACTCTCCGGGGACGGAACATCCCATCAGTACCTCATAAAGACAAGTACCCCTTTTTGCCGAACATCACTTGACGCCGCTCTTTTACCTGACATACTGACGATGTCCATTCGGTCACTGCCGCATGAGCAGGGACGCAGCGCCGCATGCATCGCCGCTGAGCCGATAATTCCTTTCTGCGAAGAAAAACATGATACGTCGTAACGCCACGGAAAACTCTTTGCCGGAGACCATTCCTGAGAAATGCTGTCTGGCCAAAACCCGCGTGAAGGACGGGACTACGCTCCCCGGCCGCACCGTGGAGGAGCACTGCCGCATCACGGGAGCCGTGGCAAAGGCTCTGCTCGATGCTTTGGCCCCCTACACGGCGCGCCTTTTTCCCGAAAACAGTGACCTTGTGGTCTCGCTGCATGACGTGGGAAAACTCTCGCCATACTTTCAGGTCATGATACACGGCGCCGTACATTGTCCGCAGTTGTTTTCCCAGCTCGAACCGTTCCGTAACGCCCCCAATCCCCTCAGCCACGCGGCCGTAAGCCGGGCGGCCCTCATGCCACTGTCCCTTTCCGTTGCGAAAATCGCGGGTCGGCATCACGGCACAGAGCCGGAAGTCTGCTCGGCCAATGACTCCGTCTGCGGAGACAGAAACTGGCAGGACATGCGTCTTGCGCTCATCTCCCGCCTGTGTGAAGGTCGCGCCTTGCCCACAAAGCTCTCCAGGGAGCAGACGGCGCTCCTCACGGGCTTCACCGCCGTGGCGGACTGGATAGCCTCAGGTTCCCTGTTCGACGACCCGGCGGAAGACTGGCGCCCCCTTATCACACGCGCCGTGGCGGAAGCGGGATTCCGTCCGATATCCTTTGTGCGGGGCCTGAGCTTTGAAGATATTTTCGGCTTTACACCCAACGCCGTGCAGAAAGCCATGATACAGGCCGTCAGAGGACCGGGCGTTTACGCGCTGGAAGCTCCCATGGGCGTGGGCAAGACGGAAGCAGCGCTTTTTGCGGCCTACACTCTGCTTGCTGCCGGTAAGGCCGGCGGCCTGTACTTCGCTCTGCCCACAAGGCTGACCTCCAACAAAATTTTCGAGCGGCTGACGCCTTTTCTGCGCGCAACGCTTGCGGCGGAGAGTCAGAACGCCGCAACGCTTCTCCTGCACGGGGCATCCTGGCTCTACGCCACGCATGAGGAAAACAGAGGCGAAGAAACACAGGGGGAATGCGCCAGCTCCTGGTTCGAGCAGAGCAAACGCGGTCTTCTGGCACCTTTCGGAGCCGGCACGCTGGACCAGGCGCTCATGTCGGTCATCAACGTACGTCATTCCGCCGTACGCAGCTTCGGTCTGGCTGGCAAAGTGGTCATACTCGACGAAGTGCACTCCTACGACGCCTACACGGGCACGCTGCTCGATGCGCTTGTCCGACATCTCAGGAAGCTCGGCTGTACCGTCATTCTGCTCAGTGCCACGCTCACGCGCTCGCGTCTGGCCCGGATACTCGACTGCGAACACGCCGGCAGCAACGCCTATCCGCTCATCACAGCAACGTATTCCGGCGAAGAAACAACTGTCTCCCGGACGCTGGCCGTTCCCGAAAGCGAGGCCCCTCAAGAAGCGGACGTCCGGCTTCGCACCGGTGTGTTCGACGAAGAGGCCGTCGCCGGAGCCCTGCTTCGCGCGGAACAGGGGCAGCAGATATTGTGGATAGAAAACAGCGTCGCCGAAGCACAGGCCACGTTCCGCCTCTTTGCCGCCCGCGCCTCAGGCATGAACATCGAAGTCGGGCTGCTCCACTCCAGCTTCACGCCCTCGGACCGGCAGAAAAACGAAGCTCGCTGGACTTCTCTGTACGGCAAAAACTCGGAGGAACGCCGCCTTTTCGGCCGCATCCTTGTAGGCACACAGGTTCTGGAGCAGTCTCTCGACATCGACGCGGACTTTCTTGTCACACGACTCTGCCCCACCGACATGCTTCTTCAGCGCATGGGCCGACTGTGGCGGCATGAAAACACGATGCGCCCGGACAGCGCCCGACGAGAAGCGTGGATACTCTCCCCGCCTCTGGACTCCTCGCTTGCCTCCCCCGACACGGCTTTCGGCGTTTCCGGCGTCATTTACTCCCCATATGTTCTTGCACGGACTCTGGAAGTCTGGAACGACAGAGAGCTCGTCACGCTCCCTGCGGATATACGCCCCATGCTGGAAGCCACCTATGAGGACAGACACGACGAGCCCTCGCCCGGCATGGCGGACGCGAAACGGGAACTCAGACGAAGAGTTCAGAACATGCGTGCTCTCGCGCTTTCCGGTCAAAGCGACGGCAGGACGCTGAATGAACAGGCCGCCTCCACGCGCATGACGGAAGACGAAACCTGCCCCGTGCTCCTCGTACGTTCTCTTTCCGAACAGGACTGCGTACTCGCGGACGGACAAAGTGTGCGCCTCGACCGAACACCGGAAACAAGGCTGAATGTGTCCGCCGCTCTGTTTGCCAACATCGTGCGCATCCGACAAAAAAGCGCGTCCTTCACGCAGTCCGTCAATGTCACAGAGCGCTGGCGGCGGCTTTTCAGTTTCTATCTTCCGGTCAGAAAAACATACGAGTCTCTGTACCTTGCCAGAATCCGTCCCGACGACTCGCTGGAAGACCTCTGCACGCCGGGGCAGTCCCGCGGACGCTACACCTCGCGCACCGGCTGGGAGAAGGAAGACTTGCCGTGATAAAAATTTTCATATAAACAAATAAGATATGCTTCGCATTCGACAGCTTTTCCCTTGCCGCACAAGAGAAAAACCCTCTTCACCCTTTGTGAAGGTGTTTCCATAGATTAGGTTTGCGAAGTGGCTTTCCCCCCTCTGGGGGATGAAAAAGGGGGACAGCTCCCCCTTTTTTAGTAACTTTCTTTTTTTGGAAAACACTTTACTTAAAAACATAGAATAGGTATTAAAATTTTTATCAGCCCGTTCCGTATGCAATTCCGGCAAAGCTTCTCTCTCCCGGCATGACCGGAGACTGGAATACGGGAACGGGGGGCCACGTTTTGTCACATCCATCACAAAGGAGGGCGCGTGACAAACAGATTCAACCTCATCGACGAGTCGTGGATTCCCATTGCAGACCACGGCCGTGTTTCACTCAGACAGATATTCACAGACTCGCTGCCAGCTTCCCCGGGCGGCCCGCCCCTCAGCAAAATAACCATCCTCAAATTTCTGCTGGCTATCGTACAGACTGCAGCGACGCCTGAGGATGACGAAGCATGGCTTGCCCTTAGCCTGAAGAAACTGGCGAAGCGATGTATTGCCTATCTTGAGAAGCATTATGACGAGTTCTGGCTCTATGGCAACCGTCCCTTTCTTCAGTTCCCGGCTTGTAGGAAAGCCGAGCTGAAACCCTACGGTACGGTCATGCCGGAAGTAGCCTCCGGCAACACCACATGGATTTCTCATCAGCAACTTGAAAGGGAGCTGGATGATGCGGGCAGGGCAATGCTGCTGCTTGAGCAGATGTCCCTCTGTCTCGGCGGTAAGAAGCCGGACAACAAACTTGTACTCAGCCCAGGTTATGAAAAAAAGCCAAGTGGCAAGCCCGGTCCGGCCGTCTGTCACATGGGACTGCTCCACTCCTTCCTTCTGGGCTCATCGCTTCTGGAAACGCTGTGGCTCAACCTGCTCACCCAGGAGGATATCAACGGTCAGATGCAGTGGGAAAACAGCCTCGGAACCCCTCCGTGGGAAGTCATGCCGCAGGGGGAGGACTGCCCCGCTGCCCGTGCGCTCAAAACAAGCCTCATGGGACGGCTCGTGCCCATGGCGCGCTTCTGCCTGCTGGAAAAAGACGGCCTGCGATTTACCGAAGGCATAGTTCATCCCGACTATCAGTCCGGCATGGTTGACCCATCCGCGGCCATGAACGCTTCCAAGACTAAAATCCGCATGTTGTGGGTGGACCCGGAAAAACGTCCATGGCGACAGCTTTCGGCGTTGCTCTCCTTTCTCGACGCCCGGCAGCCGGACTCCGGATTCTACTGTCTCGGCCTTCAGAAAGGCATAAACAGGATAAAACGCTACCGGGACATCTGTGAGACAGACAAGCTGGGAATCTGGAGCGGCGGCGTGAAAGTGAGCAGCAATGCGGGAGAGCAGTACCTCACCGGCAAAGATGACGAACTGGAATCGGACGCATGGTTCGAAACCAGACAGATTGGCGACCCGTGGTTCCGTGCCTTTCAGGGGCTGATGGAAGAGCTGGAAAAAAAGGCAAAGCAACTTTACGGAGCGGTATGCAGCTATAGCAAGGCCATGAAAATGGACGACAGTGCCGCTGCTTCCGAGGCATCCGGCCTTTTCTGGCAGATGGTGGAGCCCTTCTTTCCTGACATTGTCGCAAACTGTGAGAACGAAGCGACCCGCATCTCGATTCTCGGCCGCTGTTACGGGATGGTGCTCATGCTTTACGACAGGGCCTGTCCCCACGGTACAGGACGACAGATGGAGGAATGGATAAAACATCGCCCTCTTTCGCGGGAGGAAAAACATATGGAAAGCAACAGAAACAACCATACCGCGCTTCTGGCATGGGTCTCAGAACGGCTCGGGCAGACGCCAAAGGTCAGAGATACTGGCTCCATAGCCCGTCTGAAGCGGGCGGACGGCAGTGAACGTCTTGCAGTACAGGCATGGGAACTTCTCATTCGTTTCGATATCGAGGAGCAGGACTTTCTTCCCTGCCTGACACTCTTGGCCCCCATGTGTCGCAGGGATGACCCTGTGGACGGCAAAGCATCTCTCGGCCGTGCTCTGGCCTCCTGTTTCGAGGAAAGAGAACAGGGCAGTCTGCGCCTGCGCAGACTGCTGGCCTGCGATGAGGTGAAGGAGCTCTGTCTTCAGCTCCGTCCGCTGCTCTCCTTCATCGACTCCCGGACAAAAGAAAAACTCTCCTACTCCTGCCTTCTGGCAGAAGTTCTCGCCTTCCGCTCCCCGGACATGCGGCAGGATGTAAAAAAACACTGGGTCCGGGAATACTGGTACCCGGACAGAAAAGCTGAGTCGAAGCAGAGCGGAGAAGACGCATGATGTACGTCAGTCACTATCTTCTCACCCTGCGCGACTGCCGCGCCCTGCGTCTCTCGGACAGCTACTCTCTGCATCGGGCGGTGTACGACCTTTTCCCGGATGTGCGCCGCGGCGCAGGCGGCCCGAGCGGCATACTCTTTGCGGACAAGGGCGGAAAAAACGGTATGCGGCGCATTCTCGTGCTCTCCGACCGTGCGGCGAAAAAACCGGAACTCGGCCGCCTTGAAAGCCGGGAACTGTCTGACAGCTTTCTCGATTTTGAAAACTACCGCTTTGAAATCACCGTCAATCCTGTACGCAAAGACCGCACCTCCGGCAAACGCGAACCCGTGCGGGGACGCGACGCCGTGGAGCGCTGGTTTCTGGAAAAGGCTCCTTCGTGGGGATTTCTGCCCCGCACCGAAGCCGTGCAGGTGGCGGACATCACAGTGGACACATTTCCCAAAGGCGACAAAACCATAACCCTCAGCAAGGCGCGCATCACCGGCACTCTTACCGTGACGGACAGAGGACTCTTTGTCCGTAGCTTCACGCGCGGCATAGGGCACGGCAAGGCTTTCGGCTGCGGCCTGCTCCAGCTCGCGCCTCTTATCTTCTAGCGACGCAAACGCCGCATACGTTTATCTCTCAAAAGGTAGAGTCGCCAGCCAGGCGGCTGCTCTGACATCAGATTCAACTCAAAAAGGACATACCATGAACACACTCAAAGGATACCGCATCGAATTCCATATTCTTCAGTCCTTCCCCGTCACATGCCTGAACCGCGACGACGTGGGCGCGCCCAAAAGCGCCGTGGTGGGCGGCGTCCCCCGCGCCCGCGTGAGCTCCCAGTGCTGGAAGCGACAGGTGCGCCTTCAGCTTCAGGAACTGGGCGTAAAAACGGCCCTGCGCACCAAACAGGTAGAAGGCATCCTCACGAAAGCATGCGTGGAGGCCGGGGCCGATGAGGAAAAAGCAAAAGTCTTTTCCGAAGGCTTCGCCAAGGCGCTGGTGGATGATGCGCTGCTCTTTTTCTCGGAAAGCGAGGCCCGCGCCGTTGCCGAAGCCGCGCTGACCGGCAACTTCTCCGTGGAAGCGGCCATCAAGAAGAATGCCCTTACACCGGCCTTCAAGAAAATTCACAAAAAATATTTCAAGCCCGCGGAAGACGGCCTGGATATCGCGCTGTTCGGCCGTATGGTAGCACAGGCGCCCGAGCTCAACGTTTCCGCCGCGGCCAGCTTTGCCCATGCCATTTCCACCCATCGCGTGGACAGCGAAATCGAGTTCTTCACCGCGCTCGATGACGACCCCATGGGCATCATCACGCAGGGCTCGGCGCACATGGGCAGTCTGGAATTCAACTCCGCCACCTATTACCGCTATGTAAGCCTCGACCTGGGCCAGCTTGCGGAAACTCTGGAAGGCGTCGGCCTTGCCCACGCGGTTTCCAGCTTTGTGAAGGCGCTCTATCTGGCCGTTCCCTCGGCGCGCCAGACAACGCAGACCGGCCTTCATCTCTGGGACTACGCACGCGTGCTGGTGCGCAGGGGCCAGGGTATGCAGGTAAGTTTCGAATCTCCCGTGCGTTCGCAGGAAGGCTTCCTTGCCCCCAGCATCGCCGCACTGGATGCTGCCATTGCCCGTCAGGAAAAGCAGGCCGGCTCGCTGTACGGCAAAAAGGCCGAGTTCACCTTCGGCAGGGCCGAGAACGAAATTTCCATCGACGAGCTTGCCGAAGGCCTTGCCTCCTTCGTAAAGCCTTTTGAGGTACAGGCATGAAAACGCTGCTTCTCTGGCTGGAAGCTCCCCTGCAGTCCTGGGGAGCCGATTCCCGCTACGGCAGACGCGACACGCTGCCCTTTCCCACCCGCTCCGGCATACTCGGCCTGCTGTGCTGCGCCATGGGAAGAGGGGGTGAACAGCGCGAATGGCTCGCCGCCATGAAAAAACTGCCGCAGACCGTTCTCGCCTTCGCGCCCGTCAACAGATTCGGAAACCCCGGGCGGCAGCCGCTCCTGCAGGATTTCCACATGGTAGGCAGCGGCTACGACAGCCGCGATGCGTGGCAGGATTTGCTCATTCCAAAAAAATCGGACGGTAAGCGCCCCGTCGGCTCAGGGACAAAACTGACCTATCGCTACTATCTTCAGGACATGGCCTATGCCTGCGCCCTTGCCGTACCGGAAGTCATGGAACAGGAAATAACCGGGGGACTCACGACTCCCGTATGGCCCATCTGCCTCGGACGCAAGAGCTGCGTGCCCACGGACATGGTGTTCCGCGGCTTTTTCGGGAGTGAGACGGAAGCTCTGGAGCGCGCCCGAACCATTGCGGAAGAAAAAAAGCGCAAGGCCATATTCAAAGTCCTTCCGGGCGTGCATGAGGAAGGCAACGCCATGTCGCTAAACGACGTGCCCGTAGCCTTCGGTCTGCACAAAAGCTATGAGGACAGAACCGTCACCGTTGTGGACCTGACAGACTGACCTTGTTCTTCCCCTCTCCCGTGGGGAGGCAGATGCGCGGTCCTTTCTGGAGCTGCCCGCATCGCTTTCCCACTCCTGGTGGTCACTCTGCACAGGGACTTCCCCCATGCCTGCAGAGAAACTTCTGAGCAAGACTTCAGGGGGCATGATGGGATATCGGCCTCCCCATGCTTGTGGGGACTTTCAGGTCATGCCCTTTTCCATGCACAGGGGACCGCCGACGCATCGCCGAAGTTCTCCGGCGGGACACCGGTTTCAGCCTCCGGACGCAGGATTGGCTGCGTCAGCCGTATCATCCTATGAGCCACAGGAAGGTTTCATGACACAGACTTCTCAGACGACTTCTGAAACAAAGCCATATCAACGGCTGTTCATCCCCATAAAACGTGAAACCCTGCCCCGCGTTTCCGATAAGTATCCCTTTCTCTATCTGGAACGCGGAAGGCTGGAAATCGACGACAGCAGTCTGAAATGGATAGACGCCGAAGGCGACCGTGTGCGTCTGCCCATCGCCACCATCAACACCCTGCTTCTCGGGCCCGGCACCAGCGTCACCCATGAAGCCGTCAAAACGGCGGCGACCGCGAACTGTTCTCTGTGCTGGGTAGGCGAGGATTCTCTTCTTTTTTATGCCGCCGGCTATTCACCTACGGCGAACACCCGCAACATGCTCCGACAGGCACGGCTCGCCGCTCACCCGGAACACTCCGTCTCCGTGGCGCGAGACTTCTTTGCCAGACGTTTTCCCGAGGCCGACCTTGAAAAGAAAACGCTTCAGGAAATGATGGGCATGGAAGGCCTGCGCGTTCGCAAGCTCTATGATGAAAAAGCCCGGCAGTACAATGTCGGATGGAAAGGCCGCTCTTTCACCCCGGGCAATTTTGAACTGAGCGATATCACCAATCAGATACTTACTTCCACGAATGCCGCATTATACGGAATTCTCTGCTCATGCGTACACAGTCTCGGTTACTCGCCTCATCTGGGATTCATCCATTCCGGCAGTCCGCTGCCCTTCATCTACGACCTTGCAGACCTCTACAAAGCGGAACTCTGTATAGACCTGGCCTTTTCTCTTACGCTGCATCTGGCGGGAGTCTATAATAAGTACACCGTATCGGAAGCCTTTCGCAAGCGTGTACTGGAAATGAAACTTCTTGAGCGTGTTCCCGAAGACATAGAAAGCCTGATAGGAGAAAAACGTGCTCGTCGTTATCGCTAACAATCTTCCCCCTGCGGTACGCGGTCGAATGAAACTCTGGTTCGTTGAGCCGAGAGCCAATGTCTTTGTCTCCGGTGTCAAAGATTCCGTGGCCCGAAGCGTCATTGACTATCTTTTTGAAAGCTGTCCGGCTCGGAGCGGTCTGCTGATTTTTCAACGAATTCCCATCGCACCGGGATACAGAATATACGGCAAGGGAGATACACGTCGCCGACTGACGGAGATTTCCGGCCTCCAGCTTGTACTGGAAAAAGATGATATGTCGTTTGACTCCAGCTCAAAAGCTCAATAATATCCCAGTGTCTTCCCCACGCACGTGGGGGTGTTTCCAGCGAACGCGATATGGGGAACTGCGCAACTGAGTCTTCCCCACGCACGTGGGGGTGTTTCTGCCCTTTCGGACCCCTCCATCTCGGACGCCCTGTCTTCCCCACGCACGTGGGGGTGTTTCTCCTGATGGACCACCCATTTTATGTAAGAGAGAGTCTTCCCCACGCACGTGGGGGTGTTTCTATTGGCCGCGGCGCGCTGCTTATCGCTCGCCAGTCTTCCCCACGCACGTGGGGGTGTTTCTGGTATCGGCTGGAAAGTCGCTGATGCAAAAGCGTCTTCCCCACGCACGTGGGGGTGTTTCCTACTTCGTCCGGGTTCTTCCCGCGGGCATTTTGTCTTCCCCACGCACGTGGGGGTGTTTCTAGTTTGGGTGTTTTTATTTCCCTCGGGTGTTCGTCTGCCCCACGCACGTGGGGGTGTTTCCTTTAAGTACTATAAAACAGATTATCAGATGTAGTCTTCCCCACGCACGTGGGGGTGTTTCTAAACGGAGTGTTTGGACTCTTCGCCTTATGTTGTCTTCCCCACGCACGTGGGGGTGTTTCCTACTTTCATGAAAAGGCTTCTTTCGTCACTCTGTCTTCCCCACGCACGTGGGGGTATTTCCATGGAGCTTGCCGACCGTGTGGCGCAGGCAATGTCTTCCCCACGCACGTGGGGGACTCAAAACTCATTGTAAGAGACGGCCATACTCAAAATTCTGCCTTACCACAAACAAAAATATAGAAAGGTACAAAAAAGCCCTAAAAAAGGGCTTTTTTTGTCTGAGAATGGCTTCATTTTATTATACCCAAAGTTGCCGTTCCTGTTACAACACAAAAATTTATGTCACCTTACACAAAAAATCAGGGAGACTGCAGGGAGTTCGCTGTTAAAAGAAAATGCCCTCACGATTTTTATCGTAAGGGCTTGATTTCTTTGGCTCCCCGAGACGGACTTGAACCGCCAACCTAGTGATTAACAGTCACCCGCTCTGCCTATTGAGCTATCGGGGAACGAAGCAGCATTTGCCGCGAACACATAACTATCGGATTATGCCCCTGCCGTCAAGCGATTTCTTTCCACTTTCTGCAAAAAACTCGGTCGGGAAAGATTCCGTCACCGGAGCGAAGCGCGCATTCAAGAAAATACAAGGACCGTCACCGCTATGAAAAGCGTCATTATGGAGGAATGCCGTCAGCATATCTGTCGCCCTGCCCGCCCTTCCGACCGAGGGATAAGCATTCTGAAAGCTGTATCGGAAACGCTGTCGTACTCCGGCGTATGATAATCTGCGGAAGTGAGGGATACGCATGGACCGCCCATGCGCAAAACCACAGAGCATCATCACTGCGTGCGCCGTGTTCAGCCCGCCTCTGCCTGAGGGATTCTCTTCAGACCGCCTGAAAAGAAAAACAGAAGCCGTGAAAACTGTTGCCTCCCTGACTGAGGGACCGCTCCGGACCGCCCGGACACGGAATCATGGAAGCCGACGCAACGGAGCCGTCAGAGCCGTTCAGGCAGCCGGCGGCAATCCTCCCTTCGTAATCGCTATTTCAACACGGCGCCGGTATTGGCGCTGCTCACAAGGCGGGCATAGCGGGCAAGCCATCCGCTCTTGATATTGGGTTCGCGGGGAGTGAACGCAGCCTTTCTGCGGGCAAGTTCTTCATCGCTCACTTCCACATTGATGCTGGCATTGGGAATATCGATGCAGATGGTATCCCCTTCCTGAATAAGTCCGATGGGGCCGCCTTCCGCAGCTTCGGGAGACACGTGGCCGATGGACGCGCCACGGCTCGCGCCGCTGAAACGGCCGTCGGTGATGAGAGCCACGGTCTTATCCAGCTTCATGCCGGCAAGGGCGCTGGTGGGGTTGAGCATTTCGCGCATGCCGGGACCGCCCTTGGGACCTTCGTAGCGGATGACCACCACGTCGCCCTCATGAATTTCGCCGTTGTAGATGGCGCTGATGGCGTCGTCCTCGCTGTCGAACACACGGGCGGGGCCGCTGTGCTTCAGCATTTCGGGAGCCACGGCGCTGCGCTTCACCACGCAGCCGTCGGGAGCGATGTTGCCCCAGAGAATCTGCAGGCCGCCCGTGGGGCTATAGGGATTGGAAAGGGGACGGATGGCACCGGTGTTCCTGATGGACGCTCCGCTGATGTTCTCCGCAACCGTCTTGCCCGTGGCGGTCATCAGGCTGGTATCCAGGAAGCCGCCCTTCGCAAGTTCGGCCTGAACGGCGGCAATGCCGCCCGCGGCGTACAAATCCTGCATATGGGTGGGACCGGCCGGAGCCAGATGGCAGAGGTTGGGTACCTGCGCACTCACTTCATTGAAGAGCGCAAGGTCGAAGGACACTCCGGCCTCGTGGGCGATGGCCAGAAGATGCAGCACGGTATTGGTGCTGCAGCCGAGCGCCATGTCGCAGGCAAGGGCATTGCGGATGGACTTTTCGTTGACGATGTCGCGGGGCTTGATGTCGCGCTTCAAAAGCTCCATCACGGCCATGCCGGCGTGCTTGGCAAGCTGCATGCGGCGGGCATGCACGGCGGGAATGGTGCCGTTGCCGGGCAGCGCTATGCCGATGGCCTCGCACAGGCAGTTCATGGAGTTGGCGGTGTACATGCCCGCGCAGCTGCCGCAACCGGGGCAGACGCCGGTTTCGCATTCGTCGAGCTTGGCATCGTCGATAAGACCGGCCTTACGCGCACCCACGGCCTCGAACATTTTGGAAAGGCTCACTTCCTCGCCGTCGTACACACCGGCCATCATGGGGCCGCCGCTGCACACCACGGAAGGAATGTTCAGACGAAGAGCGCCCATGAGCATGCCGGGCACGATTTTATCACAGTTGGGCACGAGCACCAGAGCGTCGAGCTGATGGGCCATGGCCATGGTTTCCACGCTGTCGGCAATCAGTTCGCGGCTGGCGAGCGAGTACTTCATGCCGATATGTCCCATGGCAATGCCGTCGCATACGCCGATGGCAGGAATGAGTATGGGAGTGCCTCCGGCCATGCGCACGCCGGCCTTCACGGCCTCGGCAATCTTGTCCAGATGAGCGTGCCCGGGCACGATTTCACTGTACGCACTGATGACGCCCACCAGCGGCCGGTCGAGCTCTTCCCTGGTGTAGCCCATGGCATAGAACAGACTGCGGTTGGGCGCACGCTCCACGCCCTGCGTGACATTCGCACTGCGAAGCTTCATGAGACCTCTCTCCTCATTCCCATAGGAATGGTTTGTGTTGGCAGCCCTCTTACGCACCTTCTCGTGCCGTCTTCAGGGCTGCGCTCCGGGATTTCTGCGGCAAGACCGCAAGCGGCCCGCCACATCCCGCACGGCCCCTTCTCTCTTGAAAAGGGGCCGGGAAAAAACAGAAAAATCGCCGGGCAGCGGAAACTGCCCGGCGACGTTGTCAAGGCAATGTTACTTCTTGAGCCAGCTCATCATCTGACGCAGTTCGGCGCCGACCTTTTCCAGCTGATGCTCGGATTCCATGCGGCGGGTGGCAAGGAACTTGCCCTTGCGACCGGCGGAGAATTCCTGCATGAACTCGGAGGCGAAGGTGCCGTCCTGGATTTCGCGAAGAACCTTCTTCATTTCCTTACGGGTCTCGTCGGTGATGAGACGTCTGCCGGTACGGTAGTCACCGTATTCGGCGGTGTTGGAGATGGAGTAGCGCATGAAGCCGAAGCCGCCGTTGTTGATGAGGTCAACGATGAGCTTCATTTCGTGGATGGTTTCGAAATAGGCCATTTCGGGCGCATAACCGGCTTCCACGAGGGTTTCGAAACCGGCCTTCATGAGTTCGGTCACACCGCCGCAGAGCACGGCCTGTTCACCGAAGAGGTCGGTTTCGGTTTCTTCACGATAGGTGGTTTCCAGGATACCGGCGCGGCCGGCGCCGATGCCGGCGGCATAGGCCAGAGCGTAATCCTTGGCACGGCCGCTGTAGTCCTGGGCGATGGCGATGAGGCTGGGCACGCCCTTGCCTTCCAGGTACTGGCTGCGCACGGTGTGGCCGGGGCCCTTGGGAGCAATCATGATCACGTCGATGTTGGCAGCGGGCTTCACGAAGCCGAAGTGGATGTTGAAGCCGTGGGCGAAGCAGAGAACGTCGCCCTCCTTCATGTTGGGAGCGACCTGCTTGTTGTAGATGTCGGCAGCCACTTCATCGGGCACCAGCATCATCACTATGTCGCCGGCCTTGGCCGCATCTTCCACTTCCATGACATTCAGACCGGCAGCTTCGGCCTTGGCCCAGCTGGAGCTGCCCTTGCGCAGGCCGACAACGACGTTCACGCCGCTTTCATGCAGGTTCTGGGCATGGGCGTGGCCCTGGCTGCCGTAACCGATGATGGCGACCGTCTTGCCGTCGAGCATGCCGAGGTTGCAGTCTGCGTCATAGTACTTCTTGATCATGATAATTTCTCCGTTTCAATGTATAATCTTTTCAGCAGCAGGTTATTCCTGACTGCTTTTCCACCAATCACTCTGAGAACCCCTGGGCATGCCGATGATACCGGAACGGCACATCTCAAGGATTTGATAGGGCGACATGACTTCCATAAAGCCTTCGATTTTGGAAGGCTTCCCGGTCAGCTGTACTACCATGCTACTTGAGGTGAGGTCAATAATTCTGGCCCGGTAAACCTCCACTATATCCTTGATGCGGGAAATGTTGGATTCCCCGAAGGCGATGCGCAGCATGATGGTTTCGGAAAGAAGACTCTCGTTACGGGGAAGAATGGTGACGGACTTCACTTCTTCCATTTTAAGGGTCTGCTTCAGAATCTGGTCAAGAACGTGGGAGTCGCCTTCCGTGACGATGGTGATGATGGACACGGAAGGGTCGCTGGTCTGCGCGGCCGTGACGCTGGTCATGTTGAAGCGGCGGCGGGCAAACAGGGAGGAAACGCGAGCCATAACGTTGGCGTTGTTGTCCACCACGATGGAAAGCACATGTTTCGTCATTTTCTCCTCCCTTCTATTCCATGATGATGGAGTCGCAGGTGCAGCCGCCGGGAATCATGGGAAGCACCTTCTCGTCCCTGTCGATGCAGCAATGTATCCACACGGGGACATCGCTCTTAAGCGCTTCCTTCATGGCGTTTTCCAAATCCGCCATGGTTTCGCAATGGAAGCCCTTGCCGCCGAAGCCCTCGATGACCTTCACGTAGTCGGTACGTCTGTCGAGGTCGGTGCAGGAGTAGCGCTTGCCGTAGAAGCTGGTCTGCCACTGACGCACCATGCCCAGCACGCGGTTGTCAAGAATGACGGTAATGACCGGCAGGCCGAAGCTCACGGCCGTGCAGGCTTCGTTCATGTTCATGTGGAAGGAGCCGTCGCCCGTAAAATGCACAACCGTCTTTTCAGGCTGGGCGATTTTCGCACCGATGGCCGCACCGTAGCCGAAGCCCATGGTGCCGAGACCGCCGCTGGTAAGGAAGTGACGGGGCTTCACATGATGCAGATACTGGGCGGCCCACATCTGATGCTGACCCACGTCGGTCACATAGATGGCGTCCTCACCGGCCAGTTCGTTGACCTTGCGGATGACCTGATGCGGCTTGAGCACGGTATCGCTGTCTTCGGGATGATAGTCTTCCTGCCTCCATTCGGCTATCTGAGTCAGCCACTCGTCACGGCAGCTCTGATTGATTTTGGGCAGAAGCGCGCAGATGATGTCCTTCACATCGCCCACCAGGCTGACGTCCACACCCACGTTCTTGTTCACTTCGCTGGGGTCGATATCAATCTGGATGAGCTTGGCGCGGCGACCGAATTCGTCGGGGGCAAGAGCCACGCGGTCGCTGAAGCGGGTGCCCACGGCCACCATCACGTCGGCATAGTCGAGAGCGAAATTGCTGGTGCGGCAGCCGTGCATGCCCACCATGCCGAGATTGAGGGGGTCGTTGCTGTCCACTGCGCCGGCGGCCATGAGCGTATAGGCGCCGGGCATGCAGGCCTTCTTCATAAGGGCGGAAAGTTCCGCGGTCGCGCCGGAGGCGATAACGCCGCCGCCGTAATATATGGCGGGACGCTGGGCGTTGTTGATGATTTCGGCAGCCTTGTCGATGGCATCCATGTCAATGGTCGTGCTGTAGGCGTCCTTGACGGGCGCCGCGGGCACGAACTCGGCAAGAGCCGAGGTCATGTCCTTGGGAATGTCCACCAGAACGGGACCCTTGCGCCCGGTCTGGGCGATGCGGAACGCCTCGCGCAGGATGTCGGCCAAGTCCTCCACTCTGTCCACCACGAAGTTGTGCTTGGTGATGGGCATGGTGATGCCGGCGATATAGACTTCCTGGAAGCTGTCCTGTCCGATGAGGGGCGTAGGCACGTTGCCGGTAATGGCCACCATGGGCACGCTGTCCATGTAGGCCGTGGCAATGCCGGTAACAAGGTTGGTCGCACCGGGGCCGCTGGTTACCAGAACAACGCCGGTGCGGCCGGTAGCACGGGCGTAGCCATCGGCCGCATGTGCGGCGCCCTGTTCGTGGGCGGTAATGACGTGACGAATACGGTCCTGGTATTTATACAGAGCGTCGTACAGATTCAACACAGCGCCGCCGGGGTAGCCGAACAGCGTATCAACGCCCTGCTCCACCAGCACTTCACAAAAAATTTCCGAACCGGTCAGTTTCATATACTTCATCCTTATAAGCTGAAACCATGCTGTTCCGCACGAAGCGGACCTCCCCCAGTAGCACACGACAGCCCTGTCGGGCGTCTTTTGCCGCATCCTGCGGCACAGGTCCTCGCACGACCCGAAGCCTTTGGCGACAAGCATAAATCATAGGACAATACTGGACTGCTTTTTCTTGTCTTGTCAAGTGACGGAGGCAAAAATAACCGAGCGAAAAACCAAACTATTTTTTTCACATTTTTAGCAAAATCATATTCCGGACAAACCGTCGGTCTCCCTCGGGCGCTGGTCCCGTGCCAAAGGCGTCCGTCATGACTGGCAAAAAGATGAAACTTACGGATTCGCCCCTCTGTTTTCCTCTTTCAACGGCTGACGCGCACCTCATCACTTCAGGCGCGGAAAGAGCGAAGCCTTACCCGCAAGAGGCTTGCCGTCCGCTTCACCTTTCCTCCGTTCTCCATCGCGCAGGCGAATCTTCCTGAGCAAGAGGAGTCTTCGTTTCTCCGTACCACTCCCTCTTCCCGAGGGGACCTCCCACGGCAGCAAAAGGCAAGAAAAAGAGCGGAATAACGCTTTCCGCGACCCGACGTCGGCCATAATGTATCCATAACAGACACGGAGATTTTCCCCGTATCACCATCTGGAGGTCATTATGTTCCGTACCTTTTCCTGCTCCCGCCGTTCGCTGCTGAAAAAAACCTTCTCGGTTCTGACCGCCGTCGCCATCCTTCCCCTGCTGCCCCGGCGCGCCTTCGCGTCCGAAGGAAAAAAAGCGCTCATCGTCTTTTATTCATGGTCCGGCAACACCCGTGCGCTTGCGGGACTCATCCGGCAGCACCTGAACGCGGACATGACGGAAGTTCTGCCCGTCACGCCCTATCCTTCAGGGTACAACGACTGCGTGGCGCTGGCACAAAAAGAGAAAAACGAAAATGTCTTCCCTGCCCTGCGTCCGTTGTCGCTTGACGTTTCCGACTACGATGTCATTCTTGTCGGCTCCCCCAACTGGTGGGGCACATGGGCCGGCCCCATGCGCACGTTCCTGCGTGACAACGACTTCAAAGGAAAAACCGTGCTGCCCTTTGCCACCCACGGCGGTGGAGGATGGCAGCGCATGACTGCCGATATCGCCAGCCTCTGCCCCGGAGCACGCATCGGCGAAGGACTGAGCGTTTACGGAAGCGACGCGGCCCGTTCTTCCGCTCAGGTGGAACGCTGGCTTCGCCGGGCGGAGTTGATATGACACGAAAGACATACGTCTCTTCCACGCTTTGAAGCTCTTTCTCCCCGACTGACCGGAGGCGGAACGTTTCTGTCCTCTCCCCGGCATGATAAGGATATGCTCTGAAGAGCCGGGCCCTCCAACGCGCTCCTCCAGCGCTCCTGCCCGACAGAAGCGTAGCCACTACCTCATGAAAAGGGTGGAAAATTCCGCCCTTTTCATTTGCGCCCCCGGCAAAGCAGCGCACGCCCTCAAGGCTTCGGAAGCGCCCCTCGAAAACACCGCACGACATTCTCGACAAGCGCCCTGTCCTGTAGCATAGTGACAGACAACTCCCTGTCATGCCTGCGACCTCCCTCTTCAAGCAGCCGACCGGCCGCAGGAAAACATACGCCACCACGGCGACGACACGGCGGAAACAAGCATCATGAACAGCAACGTCTATTCCGGGCTCGACCGGCTGCCCCGCGGAAGAGCTTCCGACAACGTCACTCCCGGCTGCCTTGTTCTGGAAGGCGGAGCCCTTCGGGGCACCTACAGCGTGGGAGTCATGGACGCTCTCATGGAAGAAGGCATCAATCTTCAATGCACCGTCGGTGTTTCCGCCGGGGCACTCAACGGCATAAGCTACGTCTCCGGCCAGATAGGCCGTTCGGCACGCAGTCCCCTGCGCTACCGGCACGATGCACGCTATTTCGGCTTCGGTGCCTTTCTGAGGAACCGCAGCCCCTTCGGCTTCGACTTCATGTTCGGAGAGCTGTCCAAGACGCTGGACCCGCTGGACCTGGAGCGCTTCATGCGCCCGGAACGCCGCTTCGTGGCCGTGGCCACCAACTGCCGCACCGGCAGAGCGGAATACTTTGAAAAAGGCGTATGCCCGGACATCATGCTGGCCACACGTGCCTCCTCCACCATGCCGTACATTTCCCAAATGGTGGATATGGAGGGCACGCCCTATCTTGACGGCGGCTGCTCCTGCAAAATTCCCGTCGAGTGGGCGTTGGAGAACGGCTTCCACAACATCCTCGTCATCAAGACGCGACCGGACGACTACCGCCGCGACCCGGAGGCCGGACGCAACCTGGCCCGCCTTTTCTACGGAGCGCACTGGCCTCATCTCGCAAATTCCCTGGCCTCAAGCAACGCCGATTACAACCGTCTGTGCGACTTGACAGCACGTCTGCGCGACGAAGGGCGGGTGTTCGTCATCAGCCCTTCCCGCTTCATGGACATAGGCCGCATGGAGAAGGACCTGGAAAAGCTGGGAGAATGGTACTGGCTGGGGTATCATGATGCCAGAGCCGTCATGGAAGAGCTGCGCCGCTATCTGAACAGAGAAGAGGTGAAGAAAAGCGACGACGTTCTCTGACGGCGCCGGGCAGGCACGTACTTCAATCATGCGGGGATGCCAGCTTCCAAGGCATTGACGATGGTATCCCCCTGCGACGCCGCGGGGCATGCCGTTCATCTCCCGCGCACGGCTTAAAACACACGTCCGCCCTGCCGGAAGGCAGGACGGACACAGGCGGCACCATTAAACAGGTACCGTTTTGAGACGAAAAAACATGCCGCCCGAAAGCGGCATACTCTCATGTCACTTCTGAAGGGAAGCGAAGGAATCCAGCCCGAAACGGGGGCGTTCCTGCACCTCGCCGGACTCAAGCTTCTCCCGAAGTTCGAGCAGAGCATGGCGAATCTGCTCCGGGCAGGAAGACACCTTGGAGGTGGGGCAGATGGGCATGTTGTCGAAGCGCTCTATCACTTCGTCGATGGTCATGCCGCGCATAAGCCGCCCAAGGCCCTGAAGGTTTCCGGGACAGCCTCCCTTGAAATCGAACTTCGTAATGGTGCGGTCCTTTTCATCCACTTCTATCATGTACATCTTGGAGCAGACGCGCTCCGGTATGAAGACAAACTGCATGCAATCCTCCCTTTGATGGAAAACAGAGTCTTACGAAAAACTCCCGCTTCTGGCAAGAACAGGCTCGAAGCCCGAACATTTTTCCAATCCTCCCTGCCGGCCGCTTTTCCGGGCAGACATCCCCAAGGTTGACGCCGCGCGATTTTGCCCTATCCTGAACCTCGCCGGAGGACGTTCTCACACAAAGCGAGTCCCCGCGCCGCACTTTTCGTCGTCAACGCGCCTTTTGCGCTTTCTTCAGGAAGGTTATTCATGAAAAAAAGGAAAATAGTTCCCATCACGGTATTGTCCGGCTACCTCGGCGCGGGCAAGACCACCCTGCTCAACCATGTCCTTTCCAACCAGGAAGGGTACAAGGTGGCCGTCATCGTCAACGACATCGGCGAAGTGAACATCGACGCCAGCCTCATTGCCAAAGGCGGCACCGTGGAAATGGACGACAGCCTCGTGCCTCTTTCCAACGGCTGCATCTGCTGCTCTCTCAAGACAGACCTGCTCGAACAGGTGCTGAACCTCATCGAATCCGCGAAATTCGACTACATCCTCATCGAAGCGAGCGGCATCTGCGAACCTCTCCCCATCGCCCAGACGCTCTGCCTCGGCGATGAATCCCTGCCGAAAATCTGCCGGCTCGACGGCATCGTCACCGTGGTGGACGCCCAGCGCATGGTGGACGAATTCACCGGAGGCCAGAAGCTGGTGGACGAAGACCTGGAAGACGAGGACATCGCAAGCCTCGTCATTCAGCAGATAGAGTTCTGCACCACCATCGTGCTCAACAAGGTGGAAGGCCTCACCGAAGACCAGCTCGGGCTTCTCAGAAGCGTCATCCGCAAACTTCAGCCCGAAGCGAACATCATTGAAACCAACTACGGCAAGGTCGATGTGAAGGACATTCTCGACACCGGACGTTTCGACTTCGACCGCGCCTGTTCCTCCATCGGCTGGGTTCAGGCTCTGGAGGCCGACGCCCCGGAGGAAGACGAAGAAGACCATTCCCACTGCGACCATGAACACGGCCACTGCGTGCATGAACATCATGACCATGAGCATGAAGAAGGGCACGAACATCACGACCATGAGCATGAAGATGGGCACGAACATCACGGTCATCACTGCCATCATCACCATCACGACGGGCATGAGCACGGCGAGGAATACGGCATCGGCACCTTCGTCTATTTCCGCCGCCCGCCCTTCAACCAGAAAAAATTCGAAGATTTCGTCAACGACTCATGGCCTTCCAGCGTCATCCGCTGCAAGGGGCTCATCTGGTTCACCGACGAACCCGACACCGCCTATCTGTACGAACAGGCGGGCCGTCAGATGACGGCCTCTCCCTACGGCGAATGGGTGGCCGCCGCTCCTGCCAAGCGCCAGGCGGCAGAACGCCGCGTGGACAAGCAGCTCGACTCCGAATGGGACGAAACCTACGGCGACCGCATGCAGAAGCTCGTGTTCATCGGTCAGCACATGGACAAGGCGGCCATCTGCGCCGCTCTGGCCGCCTGCCTGGAAAAATAGCTTCCTCGGCGCGGCCGGGTTCGGCCGCGCCAAAGTCAGGCCCGCGCTCAATCTCATACTTTTTGAAACAACGCCCTTCCCCTCTTCCCATGCGCAGAAATATCGTTCCCATCACGCTCCTTACCGGCTATCTCGGCGCAGGCAAGACCACGCTGCTCAACCACGTTCTTTCCAATCAGGAAGGATACAAAGTCGCCGTCATCGTCAACGACATAGGCGAGGTGAACATCGACGCCGCGCTCATTGAAAAGGGCGGCAACGTGGAAATGGACAGCAGCCTCATTCCCCTGTCCAACGGCTGCATCTGCTGCTCCCTCAAGGAAGACCTGCTTCAGCAGATTCTCGACCTCATCGCCACCTGCCGCTTCGACTACATTCTCATCGAGGCCAGCGGCATATGCGAGCCCATGCCCATAGCGCAGGCCATCACGCTCGGCAACGAAGTCATGCCCACGGTCTGTCGGCTCGATACCATCGCCACAGTGGTGGACGCGGCACGCATGGCCGACGAATTTCTGAGCGGGGAAAAACTGCTCGGCGACAACGATGAGGACGACGTGGAAAGCCTGCTCATCCAGCAGATAGAATTCTGCACCACCATCGTTCTGAACAAAGTGGACGAAGTTTCCCAAGAGCAGCTCGCCACGCTCAGGGCCGTCATCCGGCAGCTTCAGCCCGAAGCCCGCATCATCGAGACCAACTACGGCAAGGTCGCAGTGAAGGACATTCTCGACACCCGCAGCTTCAACTTCACCAAAGCGGGCACGTCCGCCGGATGGATACGAAGCCTTCAGAGGTTCGATGCCGGCATGGCCGCCCACGAAGAACATTCCTCCCCAGAACACTGCGGACACGAACATCATCACCACGAAGAGGGGCATTCCCACACCGAAGAATACGGCATTTCCACCTTCGTCTATTTCCGCCGTGCTCCGTTCAGCCAGGAAAAATTCAGCGAATTCATTGAAATGGCGTGGCCGGAAAACGTCATCCGCTGCAAGGGGCTTCTGTGGTTCCGGGAAAATCCCTCCATGTCGTATATGTTCGAACAGGCGGGAAAACAGACCGTGGCCAGTCCCTTCGGTCGCTGGATGGCTTCCGCTCCTGCCGCTCAGCGCGAAGAGGCCCGCCTGGCGAACCCGGAGCTTGCGCGCAACTGGGATTCCCGCTACGGCGACCGCATGATAAAACTGGTTTTCATCGGCCGCCACATGGATGAAAACGCCATCGTCTCGGCGCTGGATGCCTGTCTCGTCGAAGATTCTCCCCGGACGCCCGAGCACAGACCGTAAGTCCGCCCTTTCCATTCTCGCAGCCGTAAACCGACCGTTCCATAAATGTATCCGCCCTCCCCTTTTATCTCCATGGCGTTTGTGCTAAACTGAACCTACTTTTATGGATAAAGGCCTTTTTGCGGGTATCCCGGCCATGCCCGCGGCATGTGGAGCATACTATGCTGAATGGTTACGATGTAATAGGCGATATACACGGCTGTGCAGACAAACTGGAGGCCCTGCTTTCCCGTCTGGGCTATGAAAAAAGCGGAGGCGCGTGGAGACACCCCGACCGCATGGCCGTCTTCCTCGGCGACTACATAGACCGCGGTCCGCAGATTCTGGAAACGCTGACCATCATACGCAACATGCGTGAAGCAGGCTCGGCCGAATGTCTCATGGGCAACCATGAATTCAACGCCATCTGCTGGAACACACTGAAAGACGACGATTCCGGAGAATTTCTCCGCAGCCACAACGAACAGCATACTATTCAGCATGCCGCCACACTGGAACAGCTTGCAGGCTGCTATCAACCCTGGGTGCGCTGGATGCGAACGCTCCCGCTCTGGCTGGAACTCGGCGACCTCGGCGGGCACGGCAACCGCCTGCACATGGTGCACGCATGCTGGTCTCAGGACGCCATGGACAGTCTGAAAAACGGAGAATGCCACGGAGAACGTCTCGTCACCGGTCGCGGGGACGCCCCGTGTCTTGCCGAATCCGCCTACGCCCGCGCCTGCTGCGACAAAGCGAGCTGCGAATACCAGGCGGTGAAAACGCTGCTCACCGGCCCGGAAATGCCCCTGCCCGGCGACACTGTTTTTCGGGACAAGGACGGCAACGTACGCAGCAGCTTCCGTGTGAAGTGGTGGCTCGGCATGGGAAATACCTGCCGAGACATGGCTCTTATGGGGTGCAACGAGCGGGACTCCATTCCCGAAGATGTGAAACCCGAACCCGATTCATGGAAAGCTCTTCCCGTCGAATATCCCACGTTTTTCGGGCACTACTGGCGCAGTCCCGACGAGGCCGTGCGGCTGTATTCTCCCACGGTAGCCTGTCTTGACTTCAGTGCCGTATCAGGCGGCCCTCTGGTGGCCTACCGCTGGAACCGGGGAGATACGTCCCTCAGGGACGACCGCTTTGTCTGGACGGGAAACGGAGTCGAAAGTACCGCCCGTTCTCACAGGCTCTTTTTCCCGTAAAGGTCATTTTTAAAACAAAAACAGTCGCGGCGTCCCCGAACTCATGGGAGCGCCGCGTTTCTTTTAAGGCCGAAAACTCCGCGCATAGAGAGGAATTTTCGGCCTTAAAAAGGGACGGAGCGACCCGTCCCTGTCTTCCTATCATTTAGAAGCGCAAATCCCGCTCGCCGGCTTCCAGTCTCTTCAGGTACTGCTCCGTCTGCTCTCTGCGCTTTTCACGCGTTATCTGCGAAAGTTCCGTGGCAATCATGGCGTCACCGAGTTTTTTCAGCTCGTCATCGGCGTAGTCCAGCAGATATTCCTTAAACGTAAGCATGGCATTGGGCTGGCAGCAGTTGCTGATTTCACCGGATTTGGCCAGAGGCATGAACCTGTCGCCCGTACGGCCGGAGCGGTAGCAGGCCGTGCAGAAACTCGGCAGATATCCGTCACGCACAAGGCCCTTGAGCACGTCCTCGGCCTTGCGCTCGTCGGCCAGATGAAACTGAGGGGCCTCTCCGGGGACAGTACGTCCGGGATGGGCATATCCGCCCACGCCCACACAGGAACCGGCGCTCATCTGGGACATGCCTATATCCAGAAGCTCACGTCTGAACTCTGCGGATTCCCTGGTCGTGAGAATCATGCCCGTATAGGGAACGGCAAGGCGGGTAACGGCGATGAGATGCTTGAAATCCCGGTCATTGACCAGCTGATAGGCGGAATAGTCCACGCCTTCGGCAGGAAGCAGACGCGGGAAGGAAATGGTATGCGGGCCCACCCCCGCCACGGCTTCCAGATGCTCGGCGTGCATGAGCAGTCCCATCACTTCATAGTGCCAGTCATAAAGGCCGAACAGCGCGCCTATGCCCACATCGTCCAGTCCGCCTTCAAGCATGCCGCGGTCCATGGCTTCGGTATGCCATTCGTAACTGGCCTTGGGGCCGCCCATGTGCATGAACTCATAGGTGGGCTTATGGTAGGTTTCCTGGAACAGAATGTAGGTGCCGAGTCCTGCATCCTTGAGGCGGCGGTAATTCTCGGCCGTCGTGGCGGCTATGTCCACATTGACGCGACGGATGGCTCCGTTGCGCAGCTTTGTGGTATAAATGGTGTGCATGCACTCAAGAATGTAGTCGATGGGGCAGTTTCTGTCATCCTCCCCCGCTTCCAGAAGAAGGCGTTTATGTCCGAGCTGCTCCAGAGCAAGCACTTCCTCGCGCAGTTCTTCCTGGGAGAGTTTGCGGCGAACGGTTTTATTGCTGGCGTGAAAACCGCAGTACCGGCAGTTGTGCACGCAGTAGTCCGAAAGGTACAAAGGAGCGAACATGACGATGCGACGACCGTAGATATGCTCCTTGATTTCACGGGCCAGAGCATAAATGCTCTTCAGCGTTTCTTCATCATCCACATAGAGCAACACAGCGGCTTCTCTGTGCGTGAGCCCGCGGCATTCGCGCGCCTTGTTCAGAATGCGGGCCACTTCCTCCTTATCGGAGGACAGCTTTCTGCCTTCTTCCAGCGATTCCATGATTTCGGCATGGTCTATGAATTCATTGGAATCACAAGACAATACATTATACATGGGTATTTCTCCCCGGCGGACGACCCGCCCCGGCAAAAACCGGCCATGGCAGCAACTGCCGTTCAGACAAGGCGCCCCGGAAAGAAAAAAGGCGCCCTTCCCCAAGGAAAGGCGCCCGAAATACAACATCGGCCCCGACCTTCGGACGGGGACGCAGGGGCAGCACAGACCTTTCTGCCCGGAGAGGCCGCAGAGGCCGCTCTTCGCAGTCGGGATACCGTAACCAGAAGCCGCAAAAGCGGCGGTCCTTCCGGAAGAGGACTCCGCCGGTCGGACGAAACGCATCATACATCTTCCGGTCACGGAAGCAAGTCCCCCTCACCTATTGTTCTCCCGGCATGTTCAAGAATGCGGACGGAACATGACGAAATGGCGAAAACTCAAGTGAAGTTCGGTCATTTTGCTTCACGACACAGGCTGAATTTTCTCTCAGAGCTCTATCCCATTGACAGACCGGTCAATTTTCTGAAAACCTCCCTCTGCCCGCCTTCCGCATCCTTTTCCTGCAAAGGCGGCACTCCGCCGCCTTCGCGTCCGAAGGCATCACCCTCAGCCAGGAACAGAATCATGGAAGAAACCCGCCTCGGCATTATCGGAATCATTGTGGAAGACCTGGAAGCATCCGCTGCTATGAACGCCATTTTGCACGAATACTCCGACATCATCGTCGGTCGCCTCGGCATCCCCTACCGCGACCGCGGGGTATCCATCATCTCTCTTGCGGTGGACGGAAGCCACGAAGCCATCGCTACCATGACGGGCAAGCTGGGACAGCTGGAACACGTGTCCGTCAAGACCGTGATGACCAGCAACTGACCTGCCAGTCAGACCAGGCCTACCGGGCACCTCTTCCCGGTAGGCGGAAAGGGCCTGGAACACCCCCTCCTTTTCTGTTTATTTTCCCGGGAAAAAGTCCTATGGTCTAAGCCGATTTCATGCATCCGGGAGACATCATGAGAGAAATTTCCGTCGACCTCATACGAGATACCGTGGCGAGGCTGGCTGTTGAAGCCTGCTGCAGCCTTCCCGACTCCATGCTGGACGCCATGCGTCGGGCCAGAGAATGCGAACTGTCCTCCACGGGACGGGACGTGCTTGACCAGCTCATCCTCAACGCGGGCATTGCCGCGGAGGAACGCGCCCCCGTCTGCCAGGACACCGGCCTTGCCGTTGTCTTTGCAGAAATAGGGCAGGAGGTGCACATCACGGGCGGCCTGTTCGAAGACGCCGTGAACGAAGGCGTGGCCAAGGGATATACGGAAGGCTATCTGCGCAAATCCTCCGTGGAGGAGCCGCTTTTTGAGCGCAGAAACACCGGCGACAACACCCCCGCCGTCATCCACACGCGCCTTGTGGCCGGCGACCGCATAACGCTTCTGCTCGCCCCCAAAGGCGCCGGAAGCGAAAACAAGGGCGCGCTGCACATGCTTGTTCCGGCAGACGGCATCGAAGGCGTCAAGAAGGCCGTCCTTGAAACCGTGCGCCATGCCGGGGCCAGCCCCTGCCCGCCCATGGTCATAGGCGTGGGCATCGGCGGGAACATGGAACTGGCCTGCCTGTGCGCCAAAAAGGCCTGCGCCAGAGACGTGGAAAGCCGCAACCCGGACCCGCGCTACGCCAGGCTGGAAGAAGAACTGCTGGAGATGGTCAACCGGCTCGGCACCGGCCCCGCCGGACTCGGCGGAAGTGTGACGGCGTTCAAAGTGAACGTGGAATTCTGTGCCACCCATATCGCCAGCCTGCCTGTAGCCGTGAACATCAACTGCAACGCCGCGCGTCATGCCAAGGCCGTTCTTTAAGGAAACGTCATGTCTTCCATCCATCATCTTGTCACGCCTCTGTCCAAAGAGGACATCCGCAAGCTGCGTGCAGGCGACCTGGTACGCATCAGCGGCACCATCTACGCCGCAAGAGACGCCGCCCATAAACGCATGACGGAAGCCCTGGCCCGGGGAGAAAGCCTGCCTTTCGACATTGCCGGACAGCTCATCTACTACGTGGGCCCCACTCCCGCGAAACCGGGAAAGCCCATAGGGTCGGCCGGCCCCACCACCTCCGGACGCATGGACGCCTATACGCCGCGCCTGCTGGAACTCGGCCTTGCCGGCATGATAGGAAAGGGCAACCGCTCCGCAAGCGTCATGGATGCCATACGAAACAACGTCTGCGTCTATTTCGCGGCTACGGGAGGAGCGGGGGCGCTGCTTTCCCGCTGCATAAAATCCTATACCGTGCTGGCCTGGCCCGAGCTCGGCCCGGAAGCCCTTGCGGCCATGGAAGTGGAAGATTTCCCCGCAACGGTAGTGGCCGACTGCTACGGTACGGATTTGTATGAAGAAGGCAAAAAGCCTTACCAGCATATCTGAAGACGCTTTTCTCCAACGCTCTGCGCCGCCCCTTCGTCAAAGAAGGGGCGGCTTTTCTTTTGCTGCGCCCCTTTCTTTTTAAAAGACTCTCCCGGAGTTCCGCGGTTCCCGTTCCGCCCTTCTCACCACCGACACTTTTTCTCCCCTCTTTTCATCGACGAGCCTGTCTTGCGATGCACGGGAGCTTTTGACAAGAGCGAAACATAAAAATCACGCTGCGAAAACATGCCCTCTTGTGACATTGACCATTTTATTCACAAGATTATAAAGAAACTGTCATAAAATATCCCCTGCGATTGACTCTTGATATTTTATGAACTTATATATGAAAAGATGTCATAATGTACTCCGCAATTTCTTCTGCTTTTCTTCCGGCGGTGTTGTATGTCCGATATGCTTTTCTTCGACAGACAGGACAGAGAGCTGATGAAGATGATTAACAACATCATCGACTACGGCCCCTCTTCCGACCTCGAACACAGAATATTCAACAGCAGGCTCCATCCTCACGGCATTCTGAACCTGAGCACCACTCACGAATACCGGATGGCTCACGCCGTCATCAATCTTCTGGGAAGCCTCACCCAGGCAAGACCGGCGGAGGACAGACTCGCAGCCCTGCGCACCCTGCACGACGAAGTGCTGCACAGTGCTCAGACCACGTTCCGCTACAATACGGGCCGGGTGCTCATTCAGATTATGAAGGCCATCATCCGTTCCCGTCACGACGAGGACACCCAGCTCAAGCTGATACACGACTTCCGCAAGGCGGCCTCGGGCAACCCGCGCATCGTGCGCGAGTTTCTCACCCGCCACCATCTCATGGAAATGCCGGAGGAATGGAATCAGCTCACCGTGGACCAGCACGTCCACGACGCCAACACCAAGGGGCGCAAGAACGCCACCTTCCTCATCATGGACGCCTGGGTGAAAGGCATTCGCAACCTCACCGTAGTCTATTACAACTACGTGGATGTGGAAGTGGCGCGCGAACTTCTCAGCGCCGCCGCCCTCATGGGCATCACCGTGCGCATCGGACTGGAATTCCGCGCCGCCTTCCGGGGACGCTATGTGGATTTCATCTGGGCGCCCCGCGGCTTTTCCGATGTCGAGGATTTTCTGGAGTTTCTCACGTCCCCTTCCATGAACGCCTTCATGGAAGAAGGCCGCAACGCCTCCCGCTGGATACAGGGGCATGTCATGGCGACGCTGGAGCAGTGGAACCTCCGTCACGCCCCTGCGCTGACGAGGGATTTGGGCATTCCCGTCACCAAACTGGATGCTGAAGAATTTCTCGCCTTCGTGGGCAACGGCCAGCCCTCGCTGCTGCATCTGGCCGAGTTTACGCACAAGACGCTGCTGCCCAAGTTCAAGGCAAAGGTCGATGACCTCACCATGGAGCTGGAGGAAGCGGACGACGAACGCAGAGCGGAAATCCTGCGACGCCTGCAGCGCATGAACGACTTCACCCCCTCCGTCATTCACGACAGCTGCCTTGCCCCGGCCTGCAATCCCAGTCTGCCCTCTCCCGAAGACCCCCCGGTCTCGCCGGACGATACGCGACCGGAACTTCTGCGTCTGAACGTCCAGCAGCTGCTTGAAAAGCTGAGCAGCCTGCGCAGCGGTTACCGCATCACGTTGCAGATTGCCGGACTCACCGCCGAGGACGTTCTGGAACTTCTCTGGGACGGACAGGGATTCATCACCCATCTGGAGCTTTTCAACGTCAAGGAATGGTATGAGGGCAACCTCAGCCATGTGACGGAAATCAACGAGCTGCAGATTGCCATCAACAAAGGCGACGTCATGCGCCTCAAGCGCATACTGCGCGACATGCTCCGCCGCTTCGACTGCTCCTGCTGCCCCGAAACGCAGGAACGCTGCGAAAAATTCCGGGCCATCCTCGGCAACATTCCCGCCCTTCAGGCCCTGTACCGCTACGCCCCTCTTGCCAGTCACATGGGCACAGACTCCACCAGCCACCTCGGCAACCGCTACGGCATGGGACTGGCCGTACCCGAAACCCTGCCGGGCAATGCACGCAAGCGCCTTACCGGCAACAAGTACATCAGCGTGGTCACCCTGCCCATACAGGTGCAGCTGGGCTACCGCGAAGAGTACCTTCCCAGGGAGCATACAAACCGCCTCTGCTCCTGGCTGCGCAAACTGCCGGGTCTCGGCACCTGCGGCATGAGGCGCAAAAAAAACTGGGAACCTCTTGATGAAGACATACGCATTGCACAGCCGGGCAACATCATCACCATGGGCGGCATCACCGTGGAAAAGCCCAACGAATTCGTGCCCGAAAACGCCGCGGCGGCGCCGGAAAAGGAGGAAAAGGCCGGCAGCGCCTACCTGAACACCACGTTTTCCAACATCCTGAAAGTTCTCTTCGGATTCATTCCCGCGCTGCTTACCTTCCTGATTACGCAGGAGTGGTGGGTGCTTGCCTGGCTCGGCGCTCCCATCTGGTTCGGCATCACGGGCGTGCGCAACGTCATTCAGGCCGTCATCGCAGGCGGCGGCGTGCGCAAGAACATGTTGCTGTCGTGGAAAAAGTTCGTCAACTGGTCACGCGTGTGCGACTCGCTCATGTACACGGGCATATCCGTCATTCTGCTGGAGGGCCTGACCAGAAACCTGCTGCTCAACAAGGGTCTGGGCCTCACGGTGGAAAACTACCCTCTTCTGGTGTTCTCCATCATCGCGCTGGCCAACGGCATCTATATTTCCTCGCACAACATCTACCGGGGATTTCCCAGAACCGCCGTCATCGGCAACTTCTTCCGGAGCGTGCTGGCCATTCCCGTGGCCATGCTCTACAAC